>JAFTKY010000089.1 GCA_017453005.1 Clostridia bacterium
TAAGCCTCCATGTCCGACGGGTGCGCGGTGGAAATATTGCTTTGGGTATAGCCGCATCTGTCAAGCGGCAGTGTGCGGTATAGCTCTTCGAACGAAGGGAAGACGTGAAGAGCGATAACACGGCGCTCAAGTGTCCTTGATTCGTCGGCGGAGTGCGTAAAGCGGACAATGTCTCCCACGCGGATATTACGGCGCTTTTCGTCGTACAGACGAAGCTCTATTGTCTTTTCTCCGCGCTCTATCGCCTCAAACGGTTCAGCGTTCAAGCGCATTTCGTGAAAGCCTGCGACCTGCTTTGTCATCCAGACGTGAGGACAGCCCTCCTCGTATTCTATCTCGCCGTGGGCGGTGAAACCGCATTTGGCGTAAAATTCCTGCGCGCGGCACTGTGAATGCAGGGAAATGCTTTTGCCTCCGACGGACGATACGTACCTTTCCGCCTCGCGCAGCATTTTTGCGCCCAGTCCCTCCTTGCGATGCTCACGGACAACGGCTAATCTGCCGATAAAATACTCGCCGCTGTTATCCTTTTTGAAAACTCGGCTCGTTGCTATGGGATTTCCTCTGTCGTCAAACGCCACAAAATGGATAGCTGTTTTGTCTACCTCGTCAAACTCGTCGTGAAAGCCCTGCTCGTCAACGAACACGGTTATCCGCACCCACATAGCCTCCTTGGGGCAGTGGTCAAATATCTTTATTTGCATATTATTTGAACTTTTTGCCGTCGGAAAATGCGTTTCCAACGCGCTCGCCAAGGGTGTAATATCCGTGACCGCAGGAGTCGTAGGTGATGGGCTTGAGCTTTGAGACGTCAATTTTTCCGTCCGTCAGCACGCTCTCGTCAGCGCAGACGTTTACTATCTCACCGACAAGTCGGCAGGTCTCCTTGTCGTATGACTTGACGCGGCACTCAAGTGCCATGGGAAGCTCGACAATTATGGGCGCGTCAACGAATTCGCTCTTTTGCGTATGAAGTCCGCACACCTCAAGCTTGTTTTTGACGTCATTACCCGACACTATGCCTACGTAGTCACATTCACAGACGTAATCCGCCGTTGCCATGCTTACGGTAAACGCGCCGCGGGCGAGCAGATTTTCTGTGGTCTTGTGGTCGTCGCTGACGCAAATGGATATCTCGTCAGCCTCGCTGATACCGCCCCAAGCGGCGTTCATGGCGTCGGGCGTGCCGTCAGTGCCGTAGGTCGCGATAATAAACACGGGCATGGGGTAGAGCATGGGCTTTGATCCGAAATTTTTTCTCATAATTTTTCCTCTTTTCAAAATTTAATTTCCGTCGGCAGCATACGACGCAAAGCATCTTGGCTGCATTTCAATGATACTGAATAAATTATATCAAATATCATGAGGAATTTCAATATAAATAATTATGAACGAAAAAAACAACAGTTAAGAGCAATCATGGGAAGTTGACTTTTGTGATGGAATATTGTATAATTGTAATAACAAACTAACATTTGAGGAGATCAAGCATTATGGCAAATGAAATAATCATAAACAGAATGTTTTCCGGAAGCTATTTGGAGGATGACGAAAATATCGGACATGAAATCATAAATTTGTACCGCTCCGATGATAAGCCCGACAAAAAAGGCGGATTTTACGTGTATCTTATCCCCACCGGAGATTATTCGGACGCCCATAGGAATTCTAATATAAACGGGATACTTCTCGTTCGCGGAATCAATGCTGACTGCGTTGAGGTCATGGCAAAGGCAGAGGGTATAGAAAACGTATTTAATACGGACGGCAAGAATTGGGTCATGCTGTACCGCAACGGAGAGTTTGAAGAGCTTGCCAAGGAGAGTAGAAAGGATGGCTCTCCTTTAAGTGAAAAAGACAAAGAAAAGCGCGAAAATTTTATTAAAGAGAACAAACAGCAACGTGACTATATAAAGAATAACGATATAACCTATGGTGGTGTCCTTGCGAACGAGCTCTTTGACGGAAACCCCGAAGCGCACTATAATATGTCGCTGTTTATCACCTATAAGGCGGACACAATACAAATGGCGCGCGAGCCGTTTTATCTTATAACGGGCGACGAGCATGCCATACCGGGTAGAAAAAATTTCGTTATCAAGCGAGCACGGTTAGCGGGAAGCGCGGGCACGACCTTTTACCGCGAGGACGGAAATATACAAATTACAAAAAAGAAGGAAGAAAGCAAGGCTGATTTTGAATGTCGGAAAAAGGAATGTCAAGAAAATGAGAAATACAATTATCAAAGGTTAATGACAGAGATCCTTTCAGACGAGAGCCTGTGGAAGGATACGTGTGTAGACTGCTATGATGCGTCCGAAATACACAACGACGACACTTTTTCCTTTCTGACGATAGCAAAAAAGGAATACGATGAGATTGCATATTCAAATGCATTCGTGTATTTTTTTGAAAAGTATCCAAAGCTATTGGAGAGCGTGCTTGAAAGCCTTAAAGATATAAATGATAAAGAGCTGATGATAAGTATAGGCAATCAGTCTACCAAAATTGAACGCGAGGAGGAGAATATTGATATACTGATAAAATCCGAAACGTGTGTTGTGGTAATTGAAAACAAGATAAAGTCCAAGATTAACGGTCTCAAGCATGATATATACGGAGAGATCATACAAAATCAATTAGATAAATATTTTAAGTACGTCGAAGCAGAGTACGCCTACGTTGAAGATAGGTATTATCTGATATTTACCCCCAATTATAATAAAATTGATACAGATAAATTTAAAATTGACCGAGATACGTACAAAATAGTTACATACAGGTCAGTTTACCAAGCAATGAGGAGCTTTGCGGAAAAGGACGCGAACGTAGCCAACGATAATTATTTTGCGGATTTTATGCGCGCAATCAAAAAGCACACACAGGATATAGACAACAATTATGAGGAAATAATGAAACGAAAAATGAAAGCTCTTATTGAGAAGAACGGCAACACTAGATAACTTCAAAAGCAGCACGCCCTCCGCATTCGCGGAGGGCGTTTCTGTTAGAGGAATCGACGCATGTGGCTGTATAGCCGAAGAGAGTCGAACTCACACGGTTTTGAGCGGCAAATATCTGCACCTGCGGCAGATAAAATGCTCGCAATATCTTATATTGCTTCGCATTTTTTCTTTGCATCTGCGAAATATTTACTCGCGCAAAACTGCGCTGCACCCTCCGGCGCTGAATTTTTTAATGGATTTTGTCAAAGCGAGTCGAAGCAAGATACGCATCTTGCAAGATGAGATTTGGCGAAAGACGCGAAAAATTCTCGCCGCAGGGCGTATGAGTTCGGCTCTCTTCGGCTATAGGAAAATTTCACTATACAGCCACGGTTGTTATTATCTCCTTGTAACTTCGATAATAACGGCATCGGGGTACTGCTCCTTGATCTTGGCGATCGCTTCGTATTCGCCATGGCAGTATACGCCTACTTTACTGTAGACGGCGTGCGGGTCTCTGCGATAGGTAACGTCGTAATATGCCAATTCCATAGCATTTTCCTCCTTTCATCAATTTATTCAGCCACTATCCTTTGATACTCTCTCGGATAATAGACCTGATACCAATTCAAAATAATAGAATATTTCAGCTCCAGCACCGCAAGTGCTTTTGTCGACATATAATGCGTGGCTCTGAGGTAACCGCCAAACCAATCGTCAAGGCCGAGCATTGTGAGTGTTCCGTTGGTGTAATCATCCATGCCGTGCTCACGGTAATATCCGCGGCGAGCTTTGTTTGATACGTCCAAAGCAAAGCCCGTATCGTTGAAATCACAATCGCGCATGGCGTCGCGGATGCTCATATAAACCTCGTCGCGGGTGGCGGGGATATCGGAAAGCGAACAAGCCCCGTCCGCGAGTAAATGCTCGGCATTATATCTCCACGTACAAGTGCCGTGGGCAAGGCCTAACAGCTTCATAAGCTCGTTATAGCTTTGCGGATGTGCAATCGCTATCATCTGCTTGATAACCTTTTCGCCGCCAATACCCGCCAACCTATCAAAATCACCTGTCAAAAGTCGGTGTCTGACCTCGCGGTCATTCAAATCAATGCTGTCCATACAAACGCCCGTAGCCTTTTCCAGCTGCTTGCAAAGGCTGGCCGTATATAACAGCGATTTTTGATAATGCGAGAAGCTCGCGTCGGACGGCTCAAGATAACTTTCATCTGTAATGTCTGCAGCTTTGAGCCTTTTTGCATATGGCAGATAGGTTTCGTGGGGAATGTCAAAGCCGTCGGGTTTTATTCTTTCTCCGCACGCGCAGGTGCACTCACGCAGGTCAAGGGCGCATTTGCCGTCCATCCATTCCACCGTTTTGCACCTCGGACAGTAGTAGTGCGCGGGCAGGGGATTTTCGTCGGTTACTCCGAGCAGATATGCCGCAAGGCAAGAGGCGACCGCATTTTTGACGATCAATCGCTCGCCCACAGCCTCGGCTTCACGTCGGAGACTTGCAAGATTGCAAAAGTATTTTCCAACCTCGTATTGCATAAAGGCTTGTTTTTCGCTGTAAAATCGGCTTACGATACGCAGATCGGGCATATCTCCGTA
>JAFTKY010000090.1 GCA_017453005.1 Clostridia bacterium
GTATTCTGTCCCATAAGGGTACCGTTCTTGAGAAGCTCGTAGAAGCCGCCTATCGCATCCTCTACGTTGTTCCAAACACCAAGATTTGCGCTTGTGTGTCCCGAATGGTCCGCTGTTACAGAAGTCGAGAAGTTTACAGTCTGACCTACGGCGAACATGCCCTGAATCGTGGAGATAGAGCTACCTCTTGCGGAGATAACGATAGTATTCGCACCTACTGCGGGGCGTGTTGCAGTATTTCCGCTCGCATAAATAGCGGAAACCGTACCCTGAATCGTCTTGCCGATGCCAAACGCGGAATCAGATGCTGTAATATATACCTCATAAGCATCAGAATACGCCTGAGTAGACGCACCGCCGCGCTGGTTATAGATAATTATGGAGTTAGGAGCAGGGAGACGGTTGATTCCCGCTGCGGCAAACGTCTTGCCCGTGCTGAGGTTTGCAAATGTTACCGCTACCTCGGGCGCGCCGATGAAGTACGTGCCGTCGTTGGATACGCAGAAGCATACCTGCTTTGCCGCCGGAGTTCCTCTTTCCGCGTTACTCGTCTGTGCAAGATTGTTTTCGTCGTCACACTGCTGGGTGTTCCAAAGCTCACCGTCAACGATAAGTATGCTTCGGGGAACCGAAACGTGTTTTACAGACGAGCCTGTAGAAGCAACACCATCACCGTCGTAGTCCGTGTGATACATTATCCACGGGTCACCGTTCATTGCAGCAACAACAGTCTCACCTGCGTGAGTGCTGTTGTACTTGAGCGCCGCCGTACCCATGGTGGTCTTGTTGTAGTTGTAAGTACCGCAGTTAAGTACCTCGAGAGATATCTGCGAGGAGCCCGCGGGGATCTCTACGGCGTTAATTATGGAGTCTGCTGCTCCCGATATGCCGTATGCAGACGATCCGGGGATCCTTATCTGCGTGTGCGTTGCGCCCGATTCAACAGTTCCGACGTATATCGGCTGTGTATACTTGGACGTTTGTCCCGAAATGTCGCCAACTGCCGCGGAAACCACTATGGCTACCGTGGAGATCGCAAGCACGAGACAAAGTAAAAATGCGATTAGTTTACGAGAATTTTTCATAAAAATTTCCTCTCTGAATTTTTTGCTTTATATGCAAATCCCTTCCGCGCGGCTATGCCGCACGGTCGGGCATAATTGAGTTTTACGTCAACCTGCTCTGTCACAGGATGGCTGATAACCTTGCTGATTATGAACAAGTCCCCTCAAGACCGTAGTAATCTCTTACATCTCAAATCCGAACCGCTCTCAGCTTGCAAATTGCATCAATGGATCGCTGTGCCCTCGGGAACAGCATCGTCCACGAAAACAACTTTGCAGCCGCAAGCGTTGTTGGTCGCGGCGAGCAGCATACCGTTGCTCGTAACGCCCGTAATTCTTGCAGGCTCAAGATTTGCTATAACTATTATCTTCTTGCCGATAAGCTCGTCGGGGGTGTAATCGTGCTTGATGCTGGACACTATTACTCTCTCTCCTATTCCGTCGAACAGGGTGAGCTTGTAGCAGGAATGTGATTTTCTTATTTCCTGACACTTGACTATCTTGCAAACTCTCAAATCAAATTTTGCAAAATCGTCAAGCGTGACCTTTTCTTCCTTGACGGGCTCTACGGGGTCGGGCTCGCCGTACACCTTTTCCTGTGCCTTGAGAGCCGCCGCCTCGGCGTCTGCCGCCGCCTGCTCGATAGCAGTCTCGCCGTCGGTCTTTGCGTGAGAGAAATCAAGCAATCCGACGTATTTGTCGCTGTCGATAGCATATAGGAACAGATAAAGTCTCGGGCCCTGCTCCTTGTCAATAAGGAGCTTGTAGACCGTCTTGAAGAACTTGCCCTGAACCGCCTTGAGCTCCTTAGGGCTGTCGGCTATCTCGGGCCATACCGATTTGGGTATCGCGTAAAGCTCTGCGTTAAGCTCGTCAAGCGTGTAGCCGCCCTTTGCGATATAATCGTGCAGAGAAGCTATTGCCTTCTTCTCGTTTTCGTCAAGCTCTTCCCAGACCTCAAAGTTTCTCGTCTTTCTGAGCCTGTTCACCTGCTCGGGCGCGCACTTTTCAAGCCAGAACTTTGCACGGTCGAGACGGTCTGCGAACTGCTCGTATTTGAACGGAGTTCCTATCTTTTCAAACACCGTTTCAAGCATGGGAATATTGAAATCGACGATGCTTCCGAGCTGAACGAGAAGGCTCATGGGAACCGTCTGGAGCGTTCTGCCCTCGATCACGCAGTTATACATGACCGACGCGTTATACTCGGTGGACTGACCGCTGATGTACTCGTTATACATCTTGTCGAATTCAAAATACTGACGGAGGATACCGTCGTCAAAGCAGAAATCAAACGCCTTGACGGGCTCTGTCTTTGAGTAGAGCCACAAAATTATCTCGGGCTGATAAAGCTTCAGAAGCGTTTCGGGCGTCATGTTAAGTCCCGACGAGGACGACATCTTGCCCGCTACGCCCTTGATACCGATGAACTCGTATCCCTGATAGATGGGAGCGTCGTGGTTGTATATCTTCTTTGCTATCACCTTGGAGTTGTTATACGAGCCCGTGGGCGCGGAGTGGTCCTTTCCGCCCGGCTCAAAATCAACGTCCTCGTACATCCATCTCATTGCCCAGTCTACCTTCCAACCGAGCTTGCAGTCGAAATTATCGAGGAAGTTGAAGCTTCCGTGATGACCGCAGCGGCAGGTGAATTCCGCCTCGGTGCAATCCTCGTTTACGGAGGTTATCTTCGTAAAGTCCGTGCGGCACTCGGGGCAGAAAATGCTTACGGGATAATAATCCGCTTTGTCCGCATCGTGCTGAGCGCGTCTCTCCTCCTCGGACTTGCTCATGTCCTTCGTTTTGAAGGAATCAAGTATTTCAAATATCTCGCCTCTGTTGCGCAGAGCCGTGATGAGATGGTCTCTGTACTTACCCGAGCGGTACATCTCTGCCTGATATCTGCAATCAAGCTTGATGCCGAAGGGAGCTATGCCGCGCAAGAACTCGTCCTCAAAGTGCTTTGCGTAGTTTTCGTGACAGCCCCACGGGTCGGGAATATCAACGTACGAGCAGCCGATGTATTTATCGTATGTGTCACCAACCACCGCCTGAACGTTTGCAGGGATCTTGCGACAACGGTCAAACTCGTCCCACGAAATGAGGAGGCGAGCCTTCTTGCCCTTCTTTTCAAGCGCCTTTACAACAAAAAGGCTTGTGGCGATATCTCTGAAATTTCCAATGTGTACCGAGCCGGACGGACTTACTCCCGCAGCACAAACGTACTCGGGCTTGTCGGGGTTTTTCTGAATTATTCGCTCGGCGATCTCTTCTGACCAATGCATATTTTTTTGGGTTCCTTTCGCTGTTGAAAACATCTGTCTTGGCGATGTTTTCGGATTTTAAATATATATTACTATAATATTTTATCACGCGCGATAATAAAAGTCAATAATATATCCTCAAATCAAAAAATCTTTGGTATATATACACATAAATATCATACTAAATCTTGGCAAAAAGACGAATAAATTAACACCAAAAACATTTTATTTTACAAAATATTTACAATCCCAATTTATGTTTGGTCTGTTTTTGGTTGGTGTCATGTGTCCGAGGACAAATACTTGGCAAATTTTTTTGTAATTTTTCAAAAATGGGCTTGACAAACCGAATTTTTGTGCTATAATATTTAAGTACGAATTCGCACGGCGTGCGACTTGCGTGCATGCGCCGTTAGCTCAGCTGGATAGAGTGTTTGGCTACGAACCAAAAGGTCGGGGGTTCGAATCCCTTACGGCGTGCCAAAAAGCAAAAGGACTTGCCTTGTGCAAGTCCTTTTGCTTTTTGGCCCACCGCAAGGGTAAGCAGAAACCCAATACATCAAAATGCCCTGCATTTTGATGTGAAGGTTCGAAGCCCGCCCTCACCATTTTTGATTGCCTTGTGCAAGTCCTTTTGTTTTTTGCCCCACCGCAAGGGTGATGAAGAACCACCACACATAAAACACGAAGTGTTTTCATGTGATGGTTCTGAATCTTACGCAAAGCTCCGCTTTGCTCTCCGCTTTTGCGAGCAAAAGTGCCGTTATCTCTCCGAATTCTGTTCCTTCGGAGTGTGATGTCGACCTCAATTCCAACGTTCTACCTTGAACAAGTCCCTCCGCACATGCTACATTGTCACACACGCGCGTACGACGCGCAACATACAAAAAAACACCCGCAGAGCCGCGGGTGTTTTTTGTTATACAATTATCTGTGATAAAGCTTTTTCGTCTCATATACGGGCGAACAGGTGAGATTCAAGCCGAGCTTTCTGTAAACAGCCTTGTCAACCGCCGACACGATAACCGACGTGTGTGCCTCGCATCCGCGAAGCTTGGGAAGCTGTGCCATAGCCCTTGCGGCAACCTCGTCCGTCGTCGCCGCAATCGCAAGCGCGATAAGGATCTCGTCTGCATGGAGACGGGGGTTGTGATTGCCAAGATTCTCTATTTTGAGCTTCTGTATAGGCTCAATTATCTCAAGAGGCAAGAGCAGGTAAGAATCGTCAATTCCGCCAAGCATCTTCAAGGCATTGAGAAGTGCTGCCGCGCTTGATCCCATAAGCTTTGATGTCTTTCCCGTAACTATTCCGTCGGGCAATTCTATCGCCGTCGCGGGCATACACGTTGCCTCTGCCTTTTGCGTTGCCGCACTCACTACCTCACGGTAATTTGCGTCAATTCCGACCTGATTCATTATAAGCTCCGCCTTGTATACCTCGTCGGCGTCTGCCATGCCGTTTCTCTTGCGGCACAAGGTATCGTAGTAGCGGCGGGCAATTTCCGTTTTGCAGGCACTTGATACTGCCTCGTCGTCAAAAATGCAGTATCCCGCCATATTTACGCCCATATCCGTGGGGGATTTATAGGGACATTCGCCGTAAATTTTATCAAAAATCGCCTTCAGAACAGGGAAAATTTCAATATCACGGTTATAGTTGACAGCCGTCTCGCCCGTTGCCGCAAGGTGATAGTGGTCTATCATATTTACGTCCTTGAGGTCGACGGTCGCCGCCTCGTACGCCACGTTTACGGGGTGCTTGAGCGGCAAATTCCACACGGGGAATGTCTCAAATTTCGCATATCCCGCCTTTATTCCGCGCTTGTTATCGTGATAGAGCTGAGACAGACACGTAGCCATTTTTCCGCTTCCGGGGCCGGGGGCGGTCACCACCACGAGCGGCTTTGTGGTCTGCACGTAATCGTTAATTCCATAGCCCTCGTCACTCACTATTTTTGCAATGTTCGAGGGGTATCCCTCAATGGGATAATGCTTGTACGCACGAACTCCGAGGTTTTCAAGGCGCTTTATAAACGTATCCGCACCGGGCTGTCCCGTGTACTGCGTTATAACCACGCCGCAGACCGAAATTCCAACCTCGCCAAAGGCGTCTATGAGCCTTAAAGCGTCGGCATCGTAAGTAATCCCGAGGTCGCCGCGGGTCTTGTTTTGCTCAATGGCGGACGCAGAAACCACAATAATTGTCTCTGCATTTTCCTTCATTTTGAGAAGCATTTTTATTTTACTGTCGGGGCAAAATCCGGGGAGAACTCTGGACGCGTGATAATCGTCAAAAAGCTTTCCTCCAAATTCAAGATAGAGCTTTCCTCCAAACTCCGAAATTCTCTCCATGATCTTTTCGGACTGGAGCTGCGTATATTTCTCGCTATCAAAACCTATGCTGTGCATACCGAACCCCCGAGTAAAAATAAAATAACACATCTATTTTAATACATTTTCTGACTTTTTTCAAGAGACAAATCCTCAAAAAATAAAATTCTCCGTTTGTCACAAAGCGGAGAATTTATTTTGTTGAATATAGCAATTCTTGTAAACAAGCACGAATGTTATAAACTCTTTGTTTATTATTGCCCTTCTTTTGCAAAAGATTATTTGATGATTTCGTAAAGCTTTCTTATATTTTCTATCACAAAGCTCGGCTTTTCGGGTGAGCTTTCCAAATCGTCAAGAGTGCCCTCTCCGCTCAAAACAAACACGGTATCTATCCCCGCATTAGCTCCGCAAGCAATATCAGTGTAAAGTCTGTCACCCACGAGGCACGCCTCATCCTTCGCAAATCCCGTCCTCTCAAGCGCGAGACACACCATATCGGGCTGCGGCTTTCCAATAAATACGGGGCGTTTTTTAGTTGCCCTGTATATCATTTCCGCAACCGAGCCACAGTCGGGCACGTATCCGTACCACGTGGGACACACCCAGTCGGGATTGGTAGCGACGTAGGATATATCCTCGCGCAGCAAAATACACGCGTCCTCAAGCTTTTCAAAGGACAGCTCGGTATCAAAGCCCATACAAAGACAGTCTATACCGTCCTCAAGCTTATCCACAACGCAAAGTCCCGCTCCGCGAAGCTGCTCCTTAAAGGACTGCGTGCCGAGGGCGTATATTTTCTCAAAGCCTTTGCTCAGAAGATATTTGACCGTCGCATTGGTCGACGTCAGAAAATCCTCCTCTGCGGACTTTATCCCCATGCGGTCCAGCTTTTCTATATATTTGTCCACGCCCTTTGAGGAATTGTTCGTCAAAAACAAATATCTGCCGCCTATTTTCCTTATATGCTCAAAGAAATCAAGCGTTCCGTCAAATATATCCTCATCAAGATAGATAGTTCCGTCCATGTCAAGGAGGAACAGCTTTTTGTTCTTTAATCTTTCCATAAGATACCTATATTTCAAACTGCCGTGTCATGGACACGGCAGTTTATATATTAGTGGTGGAAAAGTCTCATTCCCGTAAACGCCATAGAAATGCCGTACTTATCACAGCACTCAATAACGAGGTCGTCACGGATAGAGCCGCCGGGCTCTGCGATATACTTTACACCCGACTTCTTTGCGCGCTCAATGTTGTCGCTGAAGGGGAAGAACGCATCCGAGCCAAGAGCTACGCCGTCAATAGTATCAAGATACGCTCTCTGCTCTTCCTTCGTGAAGGGCGCGGGCTGCTCGGTAAAGTATTTCTGCCAGTTGCCGTCAGCACAAACGTCCTCCTCGTTCTGATTTATGTAGCCGTCGATGACGTTATCTCTGTCGGGACGGCCGAGAGTGGACTTGAAGGGAAGGCTCAGCACCTTATCACTCTGGCGCAGGAACCACGTGTCAGCCTTGCCGCCCGCAAGACGCGTGCAGTGAACTCTGGACTGCTGTCCCGCGCCAACGCCGATTGCCTGACCGTCAACCGCAAAGCATACCGAGTTGGACTGTGTATATTTAAGCGTAATAAGGGCAATTACAAGGTCGCGGATAGCGCTCTCGGGCATATCCTTATTTGCGGTAACCACGTTTGTAAGTATGTCTGCGCTTATCTTATAGTTGTTTCTGCCCTGCTCAAAGGTAATTCCGTAGACCTGCTTTGTCTCTTGCTCTGTGGGAACGTAATCGGGATCAATACGGACGATATTGTAATTTCCCTTTCTCTTGCCCTTGAGTATCTCAAGAGCCTCGGGCTCGTATCCGGGGGCAATAATGCCGTCAGATACCTCGCGCGCGATCATTTTAGCTGTAGTTACGTCGCAAACGTCGGACAAAGCAACCCAGTCACCAAACGAGCACATTCTGTCCGTTCCTCTCGCTCTCGCATAAGCGCAAGCCAGGGGAGAGTCGTCAAGTCCCTCAATATCGTCAACGAAGCAAGCCTTCTTCAGCTTGTCCGACAAGGGAAGTCCAACAGCTGCGCTCGTAGGACTTACATGCTTAAAGGAAGTAACCGCGGGCATACCGAGCGCCTCCTTAAGCTCCTTTACGAGCTGATACGAGTTGAACGCGTCAAGAAAATTTATGTAACCGGGGCGACCGTTGAGCACCTCAATAGGAAGCTCGGAGCCGTCTGCCATGTAAATTTTTGCAGGCTTTTGATTGGGGTTACAGCCGTATTTAAGTTCAAACTGATTCATTGTTCTGCCCTCGCTTTGCTTATTTGGAATATTTGTTTATCATTCTGCTCTCGCACTCGCCGCACTCAAGGTCGATGTAGCGGACGTAGATCGAAATTTTGTTGTCTGCGTCGAGATTTTCCCATATTTCGGAGGTAAACTCGTCAATACGGTTGGGAATTTTTACTCTCTCAGGCTCACCGCAGAAGGTGGGAATGGGGTTGCCGTCGTGCTGATACGTGTGGATAAAGTGTCCAAGCCCTTTAAGCGCAGGGTAGGAGTAGGTATATCTGTTACAAGCCGTACCCTCCGCGTCAGCAGACTTCAAAATGCTCATTTTGTATGTAAAATCGCCGTTTGCAAGAGTTATCATTCCGCTGATTCTGGGGGTCCAGTTGGGCGCGTCGGGCTCAAAGCAACGCGTGTCCAGTGCCTCCTCAAAGGTCTTGCCCGCCTTGACGAAATCGTAAATCGTGTCCGTCTGGTCGCCGTTTGTAACGATGACCTTATTCTCCCACACTCTTACGGGAGAATAGATTATGAGAGAGGGGTCCTCCACCTTCGAATAATCGTAAGGGTAGATGATAACCTCGCCGTTTTCCTTTTCAGAGAACACTCTGTTGCGGCTGTTCGCACTTCTTCCCATTATAAAATAAGCAAAAGCCGCCTTTTTTCCGTCCTCAGTTTTTCCAATCATTATGCCTCTGCCGACATAAGAATTTCCGTACACGCAATCGCGCGCGCTGTTTGTCTCGTAAACGCTCATTTCGTTACTTCGCCCACACGGGCTTTCCTTTCCTTGTGCTGATTATATGTTGCTTTATTTAAGACGCAAGTCCGCCCAAAAAGTTGAAAATACTCGGAAGCGTATATATAACTATACCCAAAAGGATAGTCAGAACTGCGATTATTATCGCGATTCCGAGCCAATTTGAGCCCTTGGCGGAAAATTTCGCCCGTGCAGCCTCAGCCTTGTCCTCGGGGATATAGTAATGCATGGTATCAAGGTCCTCCGAAAAAGGGATCTCCTTGAATTTCGGAGGCTTTTTCTCGTCCGCGTGAGCCGCTTCAAACTCCTCGCGCTTTTTCTGCATTTCAGCCTCGTATTTCTCTCGCTCAACGCACACCACCCAACGGGTATACGTGCTTCCGCGCTTTAGCGAGAGCCGCACTCCGAGCTTGTCGTCAAACCCAAGCTCGTAAAGGGTTTTTGCGCTCTCGGGCGAGGTACATTCCTCGTCAAGAAGCTTGCGAGCGAAGCTGCCAAGATATCTTTTATCATAAAGTGACCACAGAGACGCGAGAACAATGCCTATCGCCATAGCGATAATCACTCTCAGGACCGTGTCTCTGTCCACCTCTACTCCGTCAAATATCCCTGCAGTCAGATCTTCCTTTGCTAAAAGACGGAAAAATCTACTCAAAGTATTTGTAAAAATCATTTTTATCTCCAAATTGGTAAAAATTGGCAATTATTTTTTGATCACGTCACAGCCAACGTACTTACGAAGTACCTCGGGAACTGTAATGCTGCCGTCAGCGTTCTGATTCTGCTCCACGAGTGCGGGAAGGATTCTCGACGTTGCAAGTCCCGAGCCGTTGAGGGTATGAACGTAATCTATCTTTCCGTCGGCGCGGCGGTATCTTATCATACCTCTGCGAGCCTGGTAGTCACGCGCGTTGGATACCGAGCTTACCTCCTTATATCCGTTCATCGAGGGAATATTGATCTCAATATCGTAGGTTCTCGCCATGGACGCGGAGCAGTCCTCTGCCGCGAGCTTTACGGTACGGAAGTGGAAGCCAAGTCCCTTTACGAGGTTCTCAGCCTTAACTACGAGCTCCTCAAATGCCTCGTCGGAGTTTTCAGGGGTCGTGTACTGGAACATTTCTACCTTATTGAACTGATGTCCGCGCACCATTCCGCGCTCGTCGGAGCGGTAGGAGCCTGCCTCGCGGCGGAAGCAGGGCGTGTAGCTGACAAGCTTCTTGGGAAGGTCTGCCTCCGTGAGGATTTCGTTTCTGTAAAGGGATGCAAGCGCCGCCTCTGCCGTGGGAAGCATGTAGCGGACGCGGTTGTCCGTGGGGTTTTCTATCTTATATACCTCGTCTGCGAACTTGGGGAACTGTCCCGCCGTAACTCCGCACTCATATTCAAGCAGGTGAGGGGGGAGAATAAGCTCGTAGCCGTCGGAAAGATGTGTGTCTATAAAGTAGTTGAGAAGAGCCCACTCAAGGCGCGAGCCCATTCCGCGGTATATCCAGAAGCCCGAGCCCGAAAGCTTCGTTCCGCGCTCGTAATCGATAAGACCAAGGTCCGTGCAAAGGTCTACGTGGTTCTTGGGCTCAAAATCAAACTTATGGGGCTCACCGAAGTAACGGAGAGGCTCATTGTTCTCCTTGCCTCCCGCCTTGAGGTCGCGGTCGGGAAGGTTAGGAAGTCCGAGCATGAGCATGTGAAGCTCAGCCTCAACGCCCTTGAGTATCTCGTCGTTCTCCTTTGCCTTTGCGGACAAAGCCTTTGACTGTGCAAATATCTCGGAAGGATCCTTGCCCTCCTTCTTATACATGGGTATCATTTTAGTGAGCTTGTTCTGCTCAGCCTTGCAGCCCTCGGTCTCTACGATGAGCGCGCGGCGGCGAGCGTCAAGCTCAAGTATTTTTGCAATCTCTTCCTTTGCGTCCTTTCCCTTGATGGCAAGTCTTTCAATGACCTCTTCGGGATTAGATTTGATGTAATTTATGTCTAACATGGTTCAATTTCCTTTGCGTTATATAGAATTTTCTTGTTTTTTCGGAGAAATCTGTTTCCGTAAAAATTATTTTTCGGAGAAAAATTTATCTCCGCAGACGAGCGTAAGAAGCTCTGCGAGGTCATCGTCGGAGTCGTATGTAAACTCAACGGTCTTCTTCTTGCTTGAGTTTATCTTGACCTTTCTGCCGAGCGCTTCCATGGCTCTGCGTTCAAGATCGCGCATATAAACGCGTCTCTGTGCATCGGGCTTTACGACCTCGGATACATCCTTATCCTTGGATTCAAGCACCTTCTTTACAATCCTTTCAACCTCTCTTACCGAACATCCGTTCTCCACAACCTTCTGCGCTACGGTTACCATCTGCTCATCGGTTTCAAGCCCGAGAATAACCTTTGCGTGTCCGACGGAAAGCTTGTTTTCCTTAATAAGCTCAAGCACCTCGTCGGGAAGCTCAAGAAGTCGGAGCATGTTCGCGATAGACGAACGGCTCTTTCCGACCTCACGGGATACCTGCTCCTGCGTGAGACTGAATCTGTCAATAAGTGCGTGGTATGCAAGCGCCTCCTCAACCGCGTTAAGATCCTCTCTCTGTACGTTTTCAACGAGAGATATCTGCGCGATCTTGAGGTCATTTCCGTCAACGATAACGACGGGAATTTCGGTGAGAGCCGCCATTTTTGCTGCTCTCCAACGTCTTTCGCCCGCAATTATCTCGTACGTTCCGGGAAACGCCTGATTTTCTCTTACGATTATGGGCTGAAGTACGCCGTGTATTGCGATGGAATCCGCCAAAAGCTGAAGATTCTCCTCATCAAACGTTTTTCTGGGCTGGTCGCGTCTCGGCTCAATGTCCGAAACTCTGAGTGTTTTTATAGAATCCTTTTTCTCCTCGATAAAGTTATCGTCCAGAATGGAGTAAAAGTCTCTTCCAAGTCCTCCGCGTGCCATTTTATTTCCTCCTTATTATATTCTTGTCGCAAGCTCTTTGGCAACAGCCAGATATTCCACCGCACCCTTACAGCGCTTATCGTGGTAGTAAACGGGAAGTCCAAAGCTGGGAGCCTCGGAAACCCTTACGCCACGGGAAATATTCGTGGAGAAAAGCTTGTCCTTGTAGTGCTTTCTGAGCTCGTTTATAACCTGGAGCGAAAGCAAAAGTCTTCCGTTATACATAGTAACGAGTATGCCTGTGATGTTAAGCGCTGGATTGAAATTCTGCTTCACCTTGCCTATAGTTACGGCAAGCTGGGAAAGTCCTTCAAGCGCAAAGAACTCGCACTGCATGGGGATAACTACGCCGTCGCTCGCTACGAGTGCGTTGACGGTAAGAAGGCTCAAAGAAGGCGGACAGTCAATGATTATGTAATCGTACTCGTCCTTTATAGGCGCGAGCGCGTTTTTGACAACGCATTCCGTGTTGCCGTCCTCGGAATAAAGGTTGTATTCTGCGCCTGCGAGCGCAATGTTTGCGGGGATAACGTCGAGATTTGTGTATGCGGTGGTCAAAATTGCTTCCTTTGCCGTTACGCTTCCGTAGAGAACGTCATTTATGGACGCCTTAAGAGTTCTCTTGGATATACCTACGCCACTCGTCGCGTTGCCCTGAGGGTCAAGGTCTATAAGCAGAGTTTTGTGTCCAAGTATACCGAGAGATGCAGCAATGTTGACCGCAGAGGTGGTCTTTCCAACGCCACCTTTTTGGTTGGATAATGATATAATTTTGCCCAACTGTGTGTCCTCCTAATCTAAAATTTGCTCGTTTTTTATCAATTAAGTCCATTATACTACAACTTTTCGGATTTTTCAATAGCTTTTTGAAAGTTTTTGATCATTATTTGATATTTTTGGGCGATGTTTCGCGTGGAACATCGCCCCTCATAAGACAGAAAGCATAAGAAAGCAAACCCGTACAAATTGTTCCACGTGGAACACAAGCATGGCTCATGACACACCACGATAGCCGCCATTCGTGTGAAACAACGTTAACCCTTCGTCTGCACCAACTTAACAACGTTCCACGTGGAACATCATCAGGAAACCGCTCGCCACACCCCGCGAGCGTTGTTCCACACGGAACATCACATTCAAGACCGCATCGACACGGCTTGCACGAATTGTTCCACGTGGAACAAAAAGCACCGCCGCAGGTGTCTGCGGCGGTGCTTTTAATTGATTTATAAAGGCTTTTTGAGTATTTGTGCGTATTTTCTCGGGTATTTCTTGTCTGTTTGCGATGCTTTTTTTATTTCCAAGATGTATCGTTCAAGCTCCTCCCCGGAGTGAACAAGCTTGTATTCATTGACGGATTTCAGCGTACCTCCGAGGGCCCTTATGGCACATCTTGCCTCATCAAGCTCTTCTTGTGCCTTGCTCGCCTTTAGCGGAACGAAGCTACCTCCAACCTCGACAAGCGGTATACACAGCTCACAGAGGATGTTCAGCCGCGCGACCGCCCGGCTGGTTGCGTAATCAAAGCTCTCGCGATGCGCCTCTGCAAACTCCTCAGCCCTTGCGGCAACGCTTGTAATGTTCACAACGCCAAGCTCCTTGGCGCAATTTTGAATGAATGCCGTCTTTTTTGCCGTGCTGTCAAGCGCGGTTATCTCAAGATCGGGGCGAAGGATCGCAAGCGGGAAGGACGGAAACCCTGCGCCGCAGCCGACGTCTATGACCTTTGCGTCTACTGAAATGTGCGAGCATATCTTTGCAGAATCGCCAAAATGCTTGAATATCACACCGTCCATATCTGTTATCGCGGTGAGATTCATTTTCTTGTTCGTCTCTATAAGAAGTTTAGCAAAGCCGTAGAGCTTTTTTGATTTCTCCTCGTCAAGAAGCTCTGACAAGGAATTTTCCTCAAAGCATTCATATAAAAACTTGTTAAATTGATTAAAATCCATGTCCCAACCTCACTTTATGCTCAAATATATCAGCAAAACCGATATATCCGCAGGATTTACGCCGCTTATTGCCGAGGCTTGCCCGATGGTCAGAGGCTTTACGGCGTTGAGCTTTTGCGCCGCCTCAATGCGCAAACCCTTTATAGACAAATAATCTATGTCCGGAGAAAGCTGTTTTTTGTCAAGCCTTGCGCGTTTTTCAACCTCGGAAAGCTGTCTTTTTTCGTATCCGGCGTACTTAATATCCGTTGAAGCGGTCAGAATTACGGAATACGGCAGCTCGGGGCGAGCCTCGTCAAGCTCTGCTATTTGCCAATAATCAAAATCGGGACGACGGATAAGGTCTGCCAAGGAAACACCCGATTTTGCGGCGTCCTTTCCGTGCTTTTCAAGGAAAACGCTTGCTTTTTCCTTTGAAATATAAGTCTTTTCAAGCCTTTCCTTTTCTTTTTCTATCTCTTGCTTTCTATTTATATAATGCTCGTACTGCTCGTCCGAAACAAGTCCTGCGTCTCTGCCTATGGGGGTGAGGCGCATATCCGAATTATCCTGGCGCAAAAGAAGTCTGTACTCCGAGCGCGAGGTCATCATTCTGTAGGGCTCGTTCGTTCCTTTCGTCGTAAGGTCGTCTATGAGCGTTCCGATATAGCTTTCGCTTCGGTCAAGTATCATAGGGGGCTGATTTTTGAGCTTCAACGCGGTGTTTATACCCGCGACGAGTCCTTGTGCCGCCGCCTCCTCATATCCCGACGTTCCGTTGAACTGTCCCGCGCCGTAAAGCCCCGAAATTCCTTTAAACTCAAGGGTTGGGAAGAGTTGCGTGGGGTCTGCACAGTCGTATTCTATCGCGTATGCGTAGCGCATTATCTCCGCATTTTCAAAGCCGTCAAGGGTTTTCAGCATCTTGTACTGCACGTCCGTCGGGAGTGACGTTGAAAAGCCTTGAATATACATTTCTTCGTTGTTATCTCCCATCGGCTCAACGAAAAGCTGATGTCTTTCCTTGTCCGCAAAGCGAACCAATTTGTCCTCAATAGACGGACAATATCTCGGGCCCGTGCCGTGAATTTGCCCCGAATAGAGTGCCGAGCGATGGATGTTTTCTCTTATAACACGGTGAGTTTCCGCGTTTGTGTAAACTATATGACAAGGTATTTGCTCTCTGTCACAAAGATATTTGGAGGGATCCGTGCGCCAGGAATACGGTGCGGCGTAATCCTCTCCGTTTTGCACCTCAAGTCTTGAAAAATCAATGCTTGCGCGCTTAACTCTTGCGGGAGTTCCGGTCTTAAAACGCACTATTTTTACACCCGCGTCAGCAAGTGACTGCGAGAGCCCACGCGAGGGAAGCAACGCATCGGGACCCGACGGGTAATTTACGTCACCTACGAATATTGCGGATTCAAGATACGTTCCCGCCGCTATAATTGCCGCTTCACACGTCCAGATCTCGCCGAGATGCGTTCTGACACCGACTATTTTCTTTGAGTAAGCCCCTTCAATATCCTCTGTGATGATTTGCGTCACCTCTGCTTGAATAAGACGCAAATTTTCAGTATTTTCAAGGGTTTGCTTCATTATATGTTGATATTTTCTTCTGTCCGCCTGCACTCTTTTTGAGTGGACCGCCGCGCCTTTTCCAAGGTTCAGCGTCCGCGACTGCAGAGTTACCTTGTCTGCCGCAAAGCCCATCTCACCGCCGAGCGCGTCTATCTCATATACCAGATGGCCCTTTGCCGTACCGCCTATCGACGGATTACAGGGCATATTTGCGAGACTGTCAAGCGACATCGTGAACAAAACGGTATCAACGCCCATTCTGGCACAAGCCAATGCAGCCTCAATTCCCGCGTGTCCCGCGCCGACAACCACAACTTTTGTTTTCAATTCCATAGAATTGTCCTTTCCTTATCAAGCTCCACCCCTTTGTGCGAAGCGCTATAAAGGTTTTTGCGTCTCTTTTTTCAAAAAGAGACCGCCTTCCAAGGCGCGAAGCCTTGGTCGCACTCCGCAGAGTGCGAAAATCCTTATCGTTCAAAGCGCCACGAAAGGGTGAATTTCGCCAAAGGCGAAAGAGGGAAAACGCACAAGTGGGGGTTTTCCCTCTTATTGCTCAAGCTAACTTTTACGCCTCAACCTTATTGAGATATTCCTCTTGCTCGGGCGTGAGCGTATATATTCCGAATCCGAGCGTCTCAAGCTTCATTTTTGCAACCGCCTTGTCAATTTCTACGGGCACGGAATAAAGCTTTTTCTCAAATTTTCCTTTGTTCTTTGCAAGATATTCGAGCGAGCGAGCCTGAATTGCAAAGCTCATGTCCATGATCTCCGCGGGATGACCGTTACCTGCGGCGAGATTGACAAGTCTACCCTCTGCGAGAAGATTGATTATACGTCCGTCGGGCAGATAATAGCCGTCAATATTGGGCTTTCTTCTGACAATTTTTTCGGACATCTCCGCAAGCTGCTTTTTGTTTATTTCTACGTCAAAATGACCGCTGTTTGAAAGCAAAACGCCGTCCTTCATGACTTCAAAATGCTCCTTCGTGAGCACGTCGGCACAGCCCGTAAGGGTTACGAACAAATCGCCTATTTTAGCCGCCTCGCTCATGGGCATAACTCTGAAGCCGTCCATGACAGCCTCGATAGCCTTGACGGGGTCTATCTCGGTCACAACGACAACGGCGCCCATGCCCTTGGCTCTCATCGCCATACCCTTACCGCACCAGCCGTAGCCTGCAATTACCACGGTTTTTCCTGCAATTATAAGGTTTGTAGAGTTCATAATGCCGTCAAGCGTCGACTGTCCCGTGCCGTAGCGATTATCGAACAAATGTTTGCAATCGGCGTCGTTTACGTCTATCATGGTGTAGTCAAGAAGACCCGCCGCCTCACGCGCCTTAAGTCTGTGAATACCCGTAGTCGTCTCCTCACAGCCGCCGATAAGATTTCTGCCGAGCTCGCGGCACTCGCCGTGCAAAAGACCGATAAAGTCACCGCCGTCGTCAATAATGAGGTCGGGAACGGCTGAAAGCGTCGCCTTGAGATCGGCTACGTATTCCTCGTCGCTTGCACCGTGGTGCGCGTTTACCTCAAAGCCCTCGTCAGCAAGAGCCGCCGCTACGTCATCCTGCGTGGAAAGCGGATTACAGCCCGTAACGTACACGGTCGCGCCGCCCGCGCGGAGAACCTTTGCGAGATTTGCGGTTTTTGCTTCAAGGTGTATCGACATGGAGATGGTCATGCCCTCAAAGGGCTTCGTGACCTTGAATTCCTCCTCGATAGCAGTCAGCAGTGGCATATAGGAGCGCACCCAGTTAATCTTGTCCTTGCCTGAGGGGGCAAGGGATATGTTGTTTATATTACTCATGATAAATTACGCAGAAGCTTTTTACTTCCGCACCTTTCAAAAAATTCCTTTTCTTTCGGAGAAGAAAATATATTTCGTCCTTCCACGTGCAGAACAAATGTTCTTTTTGCACATATTTCTCCAATTATAATTTTAGCAGATATTTTCCAAAAGTCAAGAGCTTTGACGGGGAAGGCGAGTGATTTTTACAGCTTTTGCGCTCTCGGATAGAAAAATACATGAAAAAATCACTCAAAAACCATAAAACTGCAACGCATAAATCAAAAGTGTTCATTTGGGGTTTACAAATTAGAGATATAATATAAGATGTTGAAATATTGGCATTTTTGCCTTAACAGATTTTGAATTTATGGAGAACTGAAATGATAAGTATCCGCCATCTTACAAAAAATTACGGCTCAAACTGTGCGCTTGACGACGTCAGCTTTGAAATACAGTCGGGCGAGACCGTCGGCTTTCTCGGCCCGAACGGCGCAGGCAAGAGCACGACGATGAATATACTCACGGGATATCTCTCGGCAGACGCGGGACTTGTGTCTGTGTCGGGGATAGATATTGTCTCCGACCCCCTCGGAGCGAAAAAGCTCATTGGATACCTCCCCGAGCAGCCTCCGCTCTATCTCGACATGACGGTTAACGAATATTTGAAATTTACGTATGAGCTCAAGGGCTGTACGCTGCCCAGAGGCCCTCACCTTGACGAGATTTGCGAGGTCACGAAGATAAATGACGTTCGCAAAAGGCTTATAAAAAATCTCTCAAAGGGATACAGACAGAGAGTTGGCATCGCGCAGGCTCTTATCGGCAACCCCGAGGTCATAATCTTCGACGAGCCCACGGTAGGACTTGACCCAAAGCAAATAATTGAGATAAGAAACCTTATCCGCACGCTCGGAAAGAACCATACCGTCATTCTCTCAACCCATATACTGCAAGAGGTTCAGGCTGTCTGCGACAGAATTTTGATTATTAACAAGGGCAAGATAGTTGCCGACGAAAAGACCGAAAACATTACGCGCGTCGTGGAAAACAACCGCCGCTTCAACGCAAAGATATGCGGTCCTCAAAAGGAGACACTCGCAACGCTCAAGACGCTTCCCGGCGTAGTCTACGCGGAGGCCCTTGCCGAAAAGGACGGCGATGCGTACACCTACATGATAGAGAGCGAATTCGGCGTTGACATACGCAAAAAGCTGTTCCACACTCTCGCAGAGCGCGGCTGGGCGCTTATAGGACTTGAGGCACTCGGCCTCAGCCTTGAGGATATTTTCATCACGGTAGTTGAAAAAACCGAGAACACAGTCCAAAGACACACAAGACAAACCGGCAAAAAGAGCCGTCTCCGCACCAAGACCACGCTTGAGAGTGAGCTTGCGGACACGCTTGTCTCCGACGCGGAGAAAAAGAAGGAGGACGAAGCTCCTCTTGAGGAAAACGACTAAACCGAAATTCCGAGCAAAGTCCAAAAAAAGAAAGGATTTTTACAATGCTTGCAATATATAAAAAGGAGATGCTGTCCTATTTTACAAACCCGATAGGATACGTATTTTCGGGAATTTTTCTTTTGATTTGTGCGCTCGTGTGCAGCTTTACGACAATTCTTTCGCAAAGCTACGACACGTCTCTTTACTTTACGGTAATGATATTCGCCCTCGCGATACTCATTCCCATTCTCACCATGAGACTTTTCGCAGAGGAGAGAAAGCTCCGCACCGAGCAATTACTTCTCACCGCTCCCATAAGCCTTACGGGCATGGTGTTCGGCAAGTTTTTGGCGGCGCTGACACTGTTTGTCGGCAATATTCTGCTCTCATGCGTAAACTTCATACCGCTTTACGTTATTGCAAACAAGGAAAGAGCGGGCAACAGCTACGCCTCCACCAACATAGGCCCCGTAACCAGCGAGCTTCTCGGCTGTCTTATAGGAATTATTCTTATAGGTGCGGCGTTTATCGCCATAGGCACGTTTATCTCGTCCTTGACGGAAAACCAGCTTGCCGCCTCGGTCATCACCATAGGCGTTATTCTTGCCTTCGTTTGCATAGGCTTTTTGTCGAACCTTATCGGCGCGCAGTGGATACGCATGATACTTGACTTTTTCTCGGTGCTTTCCCGCTTTGACAATTTCAGCGCAGGAATATTTGATTTTGCCGCGCTGTTTTACTACTTATCCGTTTGCTTTGTGTTCCTCTTTTTGACCGTCCGCGTTTACGAAAAGCGCCGTTGGGGATAAGACGGAGGAATTATGAGAAGATTTTTCAGAGGCCGCAGACTTAAATACGGAAGCGTCTCCTTGGCGTTGACCGTGCTGGTCGTGGCGGCAGTCATAATCACGAACGCCGCGCTGTCCGCTCTCTCGGCGGGCTTCGATTGGTACGTGGATATGTCACAAAGCCTTGTATATGACATTGGCGAGGCCTGTGAGGAATATCTGACGGACACGGTCTTTCCCATGATGGACGAGAGAAACCGTGAAAGCGGCAAAAATGACAAGATAAAGATTATTTTCTGCGACGAGCTTAAAAATCTCGACGACGATATCTCGCAGGAATATATTTTGAACACCGTATTGGAGCTTAAAGAAAAATTTCCCGAGAGAGTTGAGATAGAGCATCTGAACGTCTGGGAAAATCCCAAGGTGGCAAAGGCTTACGGCGTCACTGACGCGAGTGACGTGATATTTGCGTTTGGCGACAGCTTTACCACTCTTACCGTACCGCAGTTTTACGTGCTCAGCGGAGGCGACACGCAGACCCCCACCGCGTATAACGGCGAGCAGAGAATTGCATCGGCACTTTTGAGAATAGTCTCAAAGGACACCCCCATCTGCTACTTTACGCTCAATCACGGCGAGGGGCTCTCTGACAGCGAGCTTATGTTCACACTGGCGGATGCAGGCTTCAACTACGCGTTTATTGACCTTGCCGCGTCGGAAATCCCCGAGGATTGTGCGTTGCTTATCACCGCAAATCCCACAAAGGACCTTCACGAGCCCACGGAAACATCTGTTATCTCGGAGGGTGCAAAGCTTGATGCGTATATGGCAAACGGCGGAAAATATATGGTATTTTTCTCCGCGGAGACGCTTGCCTCGGGCAGCCTTCCGAATTTTGAGGCCTTTCTTGGCGGCTGGGGCGTAAAATACATGACGAGTGATACCGAGGGAAAAGAGAATTGCTATATTCTCCGCGACCCCTCAAGCTCTGTTTCGGTAGACGGCTACACGTTCTTCTCCGAGCAGGCGGAAAACCCCGTGGCAAATAATATATTCGGTGCGTCCGAAAAGAAAAATATTTTCGGTGCGTCCGTCGCGTTGACTTACGCCGAGGGCTTTTCGCCCGACGGACAGGGCAGCTATACAGACGGTGACAAGACCTGGTCTCCCTTGCTCGTCACAAGCAAAAGTGCCGAGGCATGGGCGGGTACGTTGCTCGTTGACAAGGCAACGGATGACCCCTTCACGCTTATGTCTCTGACCACAAAGAAGTGTGAGAACGGAGAGACTGCGTATCTTTACGCAGTCTCGTCGGTAAACTTCTGCGAGGAGGACGCATTGCAATCCACCGTGTACGGAAATCACGAGGCTATAATGCGAATGATAGCCCATATGGGATACACGGACGCGCCGCTGAGCCTGACGAGCCGCGCGCTCACCACTCCGCCCATACAAAGCCTTACGAGAGACAGGGCTACCGTTATAACGGTCCTGCTCTGCGCAATACCTACCGTTCTTATTTCAGCAGTCGGTATATTCGTACTTGTCAGGAGAAAGCATTCGTGATAAATAAAAATCCCAAGATTATGAAAGGAGGACCGTGCCATGAATGAAGAGCAAACACTTTTTGAGCTTGAAGGCTCTGATATCAAAAGAATAAAAAGGAAAAGGCTCGGCAGGCTTATCTGCGCGTGCGTGCTTGCGGCAGTCCTTCTTATAAACGCCGTATTCGGCATCATTATATACAAAAAGACGGCCTATATCGACCTCACGCGGGCAAAGTATGAGGAAATGAGCGGATTTTATACCTTCTCCGACAGTCTTGCGGCGGTTATGGATACCGAGGTCATCCCCTCGATAGACGCTATAAATTCCCAAAGAGCTGACGAGGGACTTGACGCACTCAGGGTGGAGATCATCTTCTGCCGTGACGCCGACCTTCTTGAAAAGGAAGAGAACACTAAAATGGTGCATCACACCGCACGTGAGCTTGAAAGCCGTTATCCCGACCACTTTGAGATAATATATACCGACGTTCAAAGATACCCTGCGTCGGTACAAAAATACAAGGTCACAAGCGCGACGACAATTCTCCCCACCGACGTGATAATCTCCTTCGGCACGGAGTTCAATGTTCACGGACTGGTCTCCTTCTACACCATGGACACAGATACGGGCGAGGTGTGGGCGTACAATGGCGAGAAAAAATTCGCCTCGACCATTCTCTCGCTGACCCGCGCCGATTCTCCCGTCTGCGCCCTGACCGTAAACCACGGCGAGGGGCTTTTCCGCACGGTTGACGGCAAAGCCGTTGTCAAGGAGGAATATTCCACCTTTATTGACGTAATAAAGGCAGCGGGATACAAGGTAACGTTTATTGACCTTGAGCGCGACGAGATACCCGAAAATTGCAGAATGATAATATGCTTTGCCCCCACGACCGATTTCAAGGCGTTTGGCAGCCTCGGTGAGACGGGCGTATCCGAAATATCAAAGCTTGATAAGTACCTTGACGGCGCGCGCTCATTCTTCTACGTGTGCGATACCACCACCCCCGAGCTTAAAAATCTTGAGGAATACCTTTCAGAGTGGGGAATACAACCTACAAGGGTTCAAACTCAATCGGGGCTGGAAGAGAACTACTCGCTCATTGACGAACAAAATTCCACGGGTGATAACGGCGCGCTCCTTATCGGAAAATACGTGACCGCGGGCTACGGCGCGTCAATTACCGCCGACCTTCGCGCCTCGTCTTATCCCCCTGCGGTAGCGTTTGGCTCGTCCACGGCGCTCTCGCCCTCGGAAAATTATACCAAGACCTTTATCACTCCCGACGACGGCAGTGAGAGAAGCGTTATATACAGCTATTATAACAACGGTGTGTCCCGTACGATGTACGACATATTCACCGCCAACAGCACGGCTTACGCCAAGGTAGGCGGCGAGGTGTACGAGCATGCGAGCGACAATAATCTTTTCAGACTTTTGACGCTTACCGAGGAGCTCAAGCAGGTGCAGGAGGACAATTACAGCCTTGCAAACCTTTCCTCCTACGTGCTCGGAGCGTCCTCCACGGAATTTTTCAAGAACGAATTTCTGAATTCTGCGGCGTACGGAAATTCCGACGTATTGCTCGCCGCTCTCCGAGCAACGAGCACCGAGACCGTGCCCGTAAATCTTGAATTCAAGGTGTTTGACGGCGGCGAGATAAACGAGACCGTATACGCTATGACGAACAAGGCGGGCATTATCGCCGCGCTTTGCCTGACCCCCGTGTCCTTACTTGCCATCGTAGGCATTTCCGTCTGTGTAAGACGTAAATATCTGTAATTTTTCATGACCGCATGTGCGGTCAGATAAGAGGAAGCTATATGTCAGAGAAAAAAAACACCGCAAGCGGTGCAAAAAGACAAAAAAATATGCTAAAGAAACAGAGGATCGCAGTTATCATACTGATAGTGGCGGTGGCTCTGCTTGTCGCTGCGCTCTTTGCGGTGCGAAAGATCGTGGAAAATATTCCGCTTGAGTTCACCGACCCCAACGACAACGTTTTGTACTACATCAAAAAGGTAGACGGCGAGTACGCGCTTTATACCGAGGCGGGAGAGCTTTGCGAGGTCACGGATAAAAATTATTACGTTACCGCATACGGCACGCTCGTTTATATAAACGAAAAGACGGGCGAGTATTACGTAGACCTCGGCAGAGAGCTTATTTTCCCTCAGCTTTTTTACGATGCTTACGACTTGAGCGGTAACGCCTCGTACCCCGCAGACAGAATAATAAACAAGGTCGCCGTCTCAAACATGGAGGGTGAGTTCTCCTTCGTCCGCGATAAGCTGGACACGTTCATTCTTGAGGGACACCCCGACGTTCAGTTTACAAACGAAGCCTTCGTGTATCTCACCATGGTGTGCGCGTATCCGCTCTCTACCATGAAGCTGGAGTCTCCCGTGACCTTACCCGACGGCGGGATAGACTGGTCGCAGTACGGTCTTACCACCGAGCAGAGAGTAAAGACCGAGACGGGCGAGGACGGCGAGGAGATAGAAATTGAATATACCTACTCGCCCGCAAGAGTGACCTTGAGCGCGGCGGACGGCAAGGAATATACCCTGTATTTCGGAGACTCCACCGTAACGGGCGCGAGCTATTACGTAAAATACGAGGGAAAGGACGACGTATTTATCCTTGCAGGTGACGCTATTGCGAGCTATATCCTCAAGGGCGTAGAGTCGGTCATTACCCCCTCTATCGTTCACCCCATGGGCTCTACGGATTACGTTCAGGTCGAGGACTTTATAATATACGAAAACATCGACTACTCCGTTATAAATACCCTGATGTATGAAAAATTCGGAGATTTCGACAGAGAAACCGCAACCGAGGATGAAATAAAGGCATACGACGCCTACTATGCAGAGCTTTTCGATATTTATTCCGACAAGGCTTGTCACTTCTCGTTCCAGGACCTTGAGGCGAGACAGAACAGCATGTATGCAACGCTGCCGTACGTGTCATTCCTTGAATACTCCTCGGGATATTATATCAACAGCACGAACGTCTCCATGATGCTCCAGAATTTCTACGAGACGGATTTTGTTTGTACGGAAAGGCTTGACCCCTCCTCCAAGGAGCTGTCCGAGTACGGTCTGCTCTCGCCCGAGCGCGTGATAACCTTTGATTATCTCTATACGAACAGCGAGGGCAAGGACGCGAGAGTATCGAACAAGGTCTATATTTCCGCGCAGAACCCCGACGGCTCGTACTACGCGTATTCGGATATGTACGACATGATAGTCTGCGTCGCGGAGGCATCCTTTAATTTCCTTGAATGGAACGAGCTTGATTGGTACGATCCCGCGTATATGCAGTTCAATATCAATCACGTAACCAATATAAAGATAGAAGCTCCCACGGTGGATCTGTCCTTCTCGCTTGACAATTCGCAGACCCCCGACGGAAACTTCTTCCCGATACTTGCCGATAAATTTAATGACAGCAAGGAAAACACGTACGAGATAAAAAACAAGGACGGCTTGTATTCCGTATTTGCCAATGGGGGGCTGCTCTCGCCCATATACAGCTCGGACTATCTTATCACGGGAATTCCGTTCAACGTAGGCACAGCGCAGGGAGAGAACTATATTTTGTCAGAGGTGCAGGCGACGGACACGGACGGCGACGACGTGTCGGATGCTTACATCTATTACTACTACAACGTAACCTTAAACGAGGGCAAATACTGTCTGTACGCGACGCTTGTGGGCGTAAATTCCGCAGGCGAGCAGATATCCGAGGCGCAGTCCGTGATAATGGAAGTATCCTATTCGTCGGATTGCTTCGTAACGGGCGGATTTTCACAGTACGCATTCCTCGTGCCGAAGGGCTCGTCCGTAGGACGTCAGCTCGACGGAATATATACCGCCGCAGGCAAGGGAACTTGGCTCTCCGCGGATATATTTATCACCGCCAAGGGACAGTATATCCTTGTGGACGGCGAGACGGGTATATGGGCGCCTCTTTCGTCCATATCAAACCCCGTATATCTTGCAGATAAGAATTCGGGCAAGCTTCAGGCGAGCGGAATTGATATTGACGCGTACGGCGTTGACGAAACCGTTTATTGCAACACGGGTGAGAGCATTTCCTACAACGACGAGACGCGTATGCTTCAGCTTTATAACAAGGCCACGGGCGTGCGCCGTGACGCAAACAAGGTGGAGGTCGCTCCCGGTATATGGGGCAGGGGAGATATTTATCTCAGCCTGTCGGGCGAGCTTATAAGTCTTGACAGAGAAACGGGCGAGGCGAATACGATTCAGCTTAAGGACGCAAGCTACCTTGCCTCGGTCTACGAGAGCGGCAAGGAGCTGACGTACACCTACTCCGTCACGGACAGCCTTGGAAAAACTCAGCAAAAGCTTGCGATATATAACTTCCAGCAGTTCTATACGGGACTTCTGTTCGGCAGCTTCGAGGGTATATGCGAGCTTTCCGAGGAGGAAATGTCGGCTCTGCGTGAGCTTGACAGCTTTACGGGTGAGGATGCGGACGAGAGATGTATTCTCAGAATGACCGTAAACGCTCTTGACGCAAAGGGAAATGAAAGAAATCTGGTCTACAGATTTTACCGCATCTCCGAGCGTCGCGCGTATATTACGATAGAGTCGCTTGACTCTGCCACCGCTGTGTCTGATTCCACGAAGGCATACGGAAGCTTCTACGTGCTTTCATCGTACGTCGAAAAGCTCATATCCGACGCCCGCAAGGTTGTGGACGGCGTAGCCGTTGAGGCAAACAGTAAATATTAAAGCAAAACCCCGCGTATAGATTTTCATAAACGGAGGTCTTATACATGATAAATTTTGCAAACATAGAAAAATATAAAGAAAACAACCGTATTGAAGCAAAAAAGGCGGTCGGGGGTTTCCCCCGCAGTCTGTGGGAGACGTATTCCGCATTTGCCAACACTCTCGGCGGCATTATTCTGCTTGGCGTGGAAGAGTATTCGGATAAGTCCTTTCACGTAGCAAAGCTGCCCGACCCCGTAATGCTGGTAACGGAATTCTGGAACACCGTAAATAACACAAGCAAGGTCAGCGCCAATATTCTCTCGGACAAGGACGTGACCGTTGAGGATGTTGACGGCAAGAAAATTGTGGCTATACGCGTGCCTCGCGCACAACGCAGTGACAAGCCCGTGTATATTGACGGCAATCCCTTTCTCGGTAGCTACCGCAGGGGAGGCGAGGGCGACTACAAATGCACCAAGGAAGAAGTTCAGGCTATGATGCGTGATGCCGAAGTCAAGACTCAGGACATGGCTCTGCTTGAAAATATGGGGCTTGACGTTTTCAATTATGATAGTGTGAAGCGTTACCGCACCCGTATGAAAAGCTGCCGTCCCGGACATGCCTGGGAGGAGCTTGAGGACGCAGAATTTCTTTACAAGCTCGGCGCGGTTGATAAGTCAAGCGACGGAGAAATACACCCCACCGCCGCAGGGCTTTTGATGTTCGGCCGCGATAGCGAAATTGTAAAGGAGTTTCCCGCATACTTCCTTGATTATCAAGAGCAGCTTGATCCGAACGCCCGTTGGACTGACCGTATAATTTCCTCGTCCGGCGACTGGAGTGGAAATGTTTACGATTTCTATTTCCGTGTATGCAACATGATCACGCGGGATATCAAAGCACCGCTCAAGCCCGAAAGCGACTGCATTGACGACACGCCCGTGCAAAAGGCACTCAGAGAAGCTCTTGCCAACTGCCTGATAAATGCCGACTATTACGGCGGACAAGGCATTACGATTATCAAAAAGAAGGATGTTATCACGCTCTCCAACCCCGGAAGCTTTCGTATTGACGTAGAGACGGCAAAGAGCGGCGGCGTTTCCGATCCGCGTAACAGTGCGCTCGTCAAGATGTTTAACCTCATTGACATAGGAAAGCGCACGGGTAGCGGTATCCCGGGCATTTTCAGCGTTTGGAAAAAGCAGGGCTGGGCTGCGCCCGTCATCAGCGAGAGCTTTGAGCCTGACAAAATCACCCTGACCCTTCCTATTGGAACGGACGGAAATAAGAGAGCAACGGCGAAAACGGTTGCGTATAAACAGGCTATCATTTCCTATCTCACGGAAAACATTTCCGCAAAAAGCACGGAAATATCCGACCTTATCGGCTTGAAGCGGACAAGAGTTAAGGAAATTCTTGACGAAATGGTAAACGAGGACATTATTTCTGTCGAATGTATCGGCAAAAGCAAAATTTACAAATTAAAGGCGTAAAGCAAAAAGCACAAGGACAAAGCGTGATGTTCTTAGCGGAGAAATCACAAAACATTGACCTTACACACGGTAGGGGCGAACTGTGTTCGCCCGCGGGAGACCGCAGGTCTCTCCTACGGATGAAAAAGTGTTATGCAGTAAACAAATAATTAACCCCGAAAGATTTTTGAGGTATATCGGGGTTTTCTAGTTCTGTTAGACAAATTGGAATTTGACAGTATTACAACTGCTTTATCTCATTGGCAATCATAGCCACGGTTTTTGCGTTGGTATCAATCTTAATGGTACCCAATGCTTGATACATCGGTATTCTTGCTATGCTTCTCTCAATTACATCTTCAGAGCGAACACCTCTTTCTACATCCATTGATAATCTTTCGCACAGAGTATTTTCATCCGCTACAAGTGAGATGAATTTCACCTCACAGTTCTGTGTA
>JAFTKY010000091.1 GCA_017453005.1 Clostridia bacterium
GTCCGCTGAATATAACGCGATCGTTGAGGAATGTAAAGCCGAAGCAAACAAGGAAAACGAGGAAGGTCAAGCAGAGCCTCATGATGACGCTGCCGTTGACGAAATACCCGATGAGATACCCGAGGATATTCCCGCGGAAACGGAAAATCCCGAGCCCGCCCCGGACGGCTTTGAGCAGATCTCCACTCCCGATAATGTGCTTGAGCTTGAGGATGTTTCGGAATTTTCTGAGGGCCATACTAATGACGTGACGGACGCGGATTATGAGCTTGAGGGACTTCCCGTTGAAAAAGAAGAGATCAACGATTATGATAGCATTGAAGACGGTCTGACATTCGGCGACCTCGATGACGAGGAGGATACAGAAGCAGACGGCGATCTTACCTTCGGAGACCTTGATGATGACGAAGACAGCGAAGCAGACGATGATCTCACCTTCGGTGACCTTGACGATGACGAGGACAGCGAAACAGACGGGGATCTTACTTTCGGAGACCTTGATGATGACGAGGACAGCGAAGCAGACGATGATCTTACCTTCGGTGACCTTGATGACGAGGATAGCGAAGCAGACGATGATCTCACCTTCGGTGACCTTGACGATGACGAGGACAGCGAAGCAGACGGGGATCTCACCTTCGGTGACCTTGATGACGAGGACGGCGAAACAGACGGGGATCTCACCTTCGGAGACCTTGACGATGACGAGGACAGCGAAACAGACGGGGATATTACCTTCGGTGACCTTGATGACGAGGACGGCGAAACAGACGGCGAATTAACCTTCGGTGACCTTGAGGGTGAAGACGAAGAGACCGCTGAAACAGATCCCGAAAATGATATTTCCGATAAATCCGACGCAGATGTCTTCCCTCTTGAGCCAGATGACACTCATGAGGCAGAGGAAATTGTAATTGCTGCTGACGAGGAGCAAATCAATGCCGATGAGCCTGTGATTGCCTTTGAGCCCCCCTACGCGGACGAAGAGCCGTTGCAGCCTGAGGATGATGAGAACGAGGCGCTTTATGCCGACTCGGCGGTTGTGTCCGTCGCAGAGCTGGTACAGGCTGAAATGGATCCGTATCACACTATGCTGGAGCAATTCTCGGACGACGTGGATGAGGACAACGTATTACAGTCCGAATGCGCGCAGGAAGAGCCCTCTCAAATACAGATTCAGGAAGAGCCTATCGTTGAGCCTGAGACGGTGGACGAGGGTGTAATTCTCTCAAAGGACGAGTATACCGATGATCCCCTTCAGTGGCACATTGACCGAGCACAGAAAAAGGTATTGCAGAAAATACCCGAGGCAAGTGCGGATGAGACCAAAAGGAGAGCGGCGGAGATACATGACGACGATATATCCATACTTCTTCAGCTTGGATATAAGGACGAGCTTAATTCTCACGTCGGTCACGACCGTACTGACCTTGTGGTACAAAATATAACGAATTCCTACCGTCCTGATAGAAATAAAATTCCCTTCGGCTTCTGCGGAAAGGAATTTTCCGAAAACCGGCAGATACAGAAAATAAAGCAAAGGTATGACTTTGACAAGCGCACGATAATTATAAAAATGGCGTTGTTTGCCTGCGTTTCTCTCGTTCTTCTGTTGCTTGGAATACTCTTTAAGAGCAGTACGGACGTAAATTCAGTGATAATGTTCTCGGTAATTGAAATTATTATCATGGCGCTGGGATGCGTGATTATACATAAGGATCTTGTATCCGGCATCGTAGGAATATTTAAATTCTCGCCTACGGTCTTTACTATACCGATATTTTCACTTTTCGTACTGTTTGCATACGATATTTTCGTTATTATCGCGTGCGCGGTGCGTCCCGACGCTATCGCGGTCAATACCACTCCTCTGTTTGGCTTTACGACTTCACTGTTCTTTATATTTGCGCTTGTATCACGGTTGATGAACTGCGTGCGTGAGCAAAGAACGTTTGACCTCATATCAACGTCCGACAGCCTTTACACCGCGGAGGAGCTCATATCAAGCGACGGTGACAAATCCGAGGCAAACAATCTCCGTTTCCATGAAATCCGCAAGCAAATAAAAGGAAACGCCGTGTCCGTAAAGAAAACGGCGTATATATCGCAGTATTTCAAGAGATGCTCCGAATCCTCCTACGGAATTGGAAACGTAACTCTTGCGCTTGGCGTTGGTCCTCTTGTGGCTATGATACTTGCGTGTATAGTTATCGCGTTTGAGCGCGGAGCGGCGGATATTGCCACGACTATTATATTTGCGTTTTATATGTGTCTTTCCGCGTCGTTCGTTCTTATAATGCCCGTGACTATGTTTGCGGCATCAAAGAGCCTTGAAGCCAAGAGGTGCGGAATGATCGGAACGGGAGCGATTCGTGAATATGAGAACGTAAACTCAGTAATTTTCCCCGACAGCTCCGCCTACGAGGTGAGCGAGGAGGTCGAGGTGCTTCCCGTCGGCGAGGAGGACATGAACGCGTCAATGAAGACCGCCAACCGTCTTTTCAAGTCTCTTGGAGGTACTCTTGCGGCTGTAGTCGGTAAAAACAGCTTCAACCGTGACGAGTCCGTAAGCCTGGCGGATATAAATATCGCGTTTATAGACGAAAACGGCGTTGAGCTTTATATGGATAACTCCACGCATATTCTGCTTGGAAACGATAAGTTTATCCTGGAGCACAGAAAACGGTTGAGCTTTGAGGCGTGTGATATGATACCCGCATCCTATATTGCGGGACGCGAGGTCATGTATCTTGCGATAGACGATAAGGTCTCGCTCGTATATATCTTTTCTGTCAACGCAAGGGTTGAGTTTGAGGACAAGGTAAAGCTGCTTGCCTCAAATAAAATAAAGACGTACGTAGCCACGTATGAAGCACATATAAAGTCGAGACGGGATAAAGACTGCAAGGTCGGCGTATACAGACCGTACGACCACGAATCTCCCGAAAAGCCTACCCCGCGTTGCGGTGGAATTGTTGCGTCGGGAGACGAAAAGAATATCGTATATCCTTTGCTTATGGTGCGTAGGATAGTTGACTGCGTAAGGTCATCGTCAAAATTCTCTCTTTGGTTTATTCTTGGCGGTATGGCTGTCTCGCTTGCCATAACTCTTATTGGATATCTTGTGCCCGAGGCGAGCGGTATTCTCAGATACAGAGACGTATTTACTATAGCAATTCAGTTGCTCAGCGTAATTCCTCTTGCGACGAGTGCGATACTTCTTTGGAAAAAGAACAAATAATTTAAGGAAACATCATGAATAAGCAACTAAACGAAATTTTAAAGCAGGTCTCAAAGCCCGGACGGTATTCGGGCGGCGAGTACGGTCAGGTGATAAAGGACAAGGCAAATATCAAGGCGAGATTTGCCTTTGCCTTTCCTGATACCTATGAGATAGGAATGTCAAATCTTGGCAGCAGAATACTCTACAACTGTCTCAACAACGAGGAGGACATCTGGTGCGAGAGAGTTTACGCTCCCTGGACAGACATGCAGGACAAGATGCGCGAGCATAATCTCCCCCTTTGGGCGCACGAGAGCAAGGACCCTATATCCGAATTTGATTTTCTCGGATTTACGCTTCAGTATGAGATGTGCTATACCACGGTTCTAAATATGCTTGCGCTTGCAGGTATGCCCCTCCGTTCGCGTGACAGAGGCGAGGAATTTCCTCTCGTCATCGGCGGCGGACCATGCGCGTATAATCCCGAGCCTATTGCGGACTTCTTCGATCTGTTCAACATCGGTGAGGGCGAGCATATGCTCGTGGAGATCGTGCGTCTCTACATTCAGATGCACGATGAGGGCAGATATACCAAGGCGGATTTTTTGCACGAGGCAGCAAGAACTATCCCCGGTGTATACGTTCCCTCTCTGTATGACGTAACGTACAACGATGACGGCACGATAAAGGCGTACACCCCCGTATATGACGATATTCCGAAGCAGGTCACAAAAAGAATAATCGAGGACATGGACACGGCGCTTTTCCCCGAAAAGGTAGTCATGCCCTACACCGAGGTCGTTCATGACAGAATAATGCTTGAGGTGTTCCGCGGATGTATACGCGGCTGTCGCTTCTGCCAGGCGGGTATCATTTACCGTCCCGTGCGCGAGAAAACGCCCGAGCTTTTGAACGAGCAGGCAAAGTGTCTTTATGAGAATACGGGATATGAGGAGATTTCTCTGTCTTCCCTTTCTATAAGTGATTACACGGGACTTCCCGAGCTTACGGACAAGCTGCTTGATTGGACGGTTGACAATATGGTGAGCTTCTCGCTCCCCTCCCTCCGTGTCGACAGCTTTAACAAGGAGCTTATGGACAAGGTCGCGACGGTGCGCTCGTCCTCGCTGACCTTTGCCCCCGAGGCAGGTACACAGAGACTTCGTGATGTAATAAACAAAAACGTATTTGAGGATGATCTTTTGCGTGCCGTAAACGTCGCGTTTGACGGCGGCAAGCATCAGGTAAAGCTCTACTTTATGCAGGGACTTCCCACGGAGACCGACGACGACCTTCGCGGTATTCCCGACCTTGCAAAGAAGGTCATTGAGGCGTATTACCAAAATCCCAACCGCAACCGTGCAAAGCACCCGCAGGTCACCTTCAGCGTCTCCTGCTTTATTCCCAAGCCCTTTACTCCCTTCCAGTGGGAGCCGCAGGACAGCCTTGAGGAGCTTTACCGCAAGCAGGAATTTATCGGTGAGTGCGTGACGGACCGCAAGATAAGATATCAGCACCACGATGCAAAGACCTGCCGAATTGAAGCCGTGCTTGCGAGAGGCGACAGACGTCTGTCCGACGCGCTTGAGCTCGCCTGCCGTGAGGGCTTCAAATTTGACGCGTGGAGCGAGTTCTTTGATTATGATAAATGGATATCCGTGTTTGAACGCACGGGCGTAGATCCCGCTTTTTATGCCAACAGAAGATGGTCCTATGACGAAATACTCCCGTGGGACATTATCGATTGCGGCGTTACGAAGGAATTTCTTATTCGCGAGAGCAAAAAGGCGCACGAGGGTGATACCACCCCCAACTGCCGCGAAAAATGCTCGGGCTGCGGAGCAAATAAGCTTGGAGGTGAGAGAACGTGCTGTCCAAAGATAAAGAAGTAAAGGCGTGCTATTCCAAGTTCTCCCGTCCTATGCTTGACGCCCCCATCACCGTCAGGATCAAGTTCTGCAAGGTAGGAAATTTGCAGTTCATATCGCATCTTGACCTTCAAAGAGCCTTTTACAGAATACTCGTCCGCGCGGGTATACCCATGTGGTACACAAAGGGCTTTAATCCTCACGCAAAGCTCGTTTTCGGTCTTCCCTTGTCTGTCGGCACTGAGAGTGTGTGCGAGATGGCAGATCTCAGAATTGAGCGACAGATCAGCCTTGAGGAGATAAAGGATCAGCTTAATGCAAATCTGACCGACGAGATGTACGTGCTTGACGCCTATATTCCGACGACAAAGTTCGCGGATATTGCATACGCTAAATACACGCTCACGGTAGAGTCCGATAAAATGCCCGACAACGCGCTCTCGCAGATCGCAAAGCTGTTCTTCGTCTCTGCTCCGATAATGATGACGAAGCGTTCAAAGTCGGGTGAGCGAGAGGTTGATATTAAGTCCTTTATCAAGGATATCACTGCCGAGGTGCAGGATAATACGCTGAGAATAAACGCCGTTTTGTCCGCAGGCAGCACCGAGAATCTCAACCCCGAATATCTTATCACGGCGATAAAGCAGAACACGGACATTTTCGCGGACGGACATAACGTGTCGTACAGAATCATGAGAGAGACCGTTTACGACGCAAATATGAAGGAATTTTGCTAAACCGATTACACGTTATATTTGAAATCATGCCCTTACGGGTGTAAAATAAAATCAACAAATTACAGGAGGACATTCCCAATGGCAATTAAAATGAGAGTTCTTTGCTACCCCGAGAAGAAAAAGCTTCTCGCAATCGGTAACATGATCAAGGCGGAGTACGAGCTTAACGTAAACTCCGTAGACAGAATTCCCCCCGCATATTCCTGCGACAAGGAAAGAATCGTAATTCTTGCGATCAATCTCAAGGGCAACCTTCCCGACGATTACAGACTTTTCGTAAGAGAGCTTACAAAGGCAAGAACGGCTAATGTTGCTATCCTCACCGCAGGTGACGATGTTGCAGTTGAAAAGACTAAGGAGCTTTTAGCCGAGGCAGGAACAAACTTTATCGACAACGTAAAGCACATCAAGATGGGACTTTTCGACAACAAGGTAACAGACGCCGAAAAGACCGAAATCCTTGCTTGGGTAGAGGAAATCAAGGCTTCCCTTGCATAATTAAATTCCCTTGTATAATTAAATACGCAAAAAATAACCACGGCATCGCCGTGGTTATTTTTTATATATTACTTTTTCTTTTTCGTAAGATTATAGCTCTTCTCTGTCAGCGTGCAGATAAGCTCGCGGGGGAGACAGCCGTCAAGCGGGACTGTTATCCAATGGGTTTTGTTCATGTGATACGCGGGGATTATTTCGGGGTACAGCTCAAACAGTATCATGGAGTCCTCGGGGTTGCTTTTGAGGTTCATTATGTCAAGCACCTCTGCGTTCTCCCTGCCTATCTTTTTGCCGCTTACCGACATGATTATTCCGAACCATTTGCCGCTGCTTGTGTGCCGAAGCACCGTCGTGTCAAAGTCCTCCTCAAACGGACAGTCGTGTGACGCGCCCGCAAGAGCCTTTATATAATCAAGAACAAGCTGCTTGTCCGACATATCAGCACTGTCTCGTAGCACCGTATCCCTCGGGATCGGAAATATAGCTGTTGTAATTTTCCATGATAACCGCAACCACCTCATCGGGAGTTTTGCTTGTAGTATCAACTACAAGGTTATAGTTATTGAAATCATAGTAATCAACGCCATATATTTCTATAAATCTCTTGCGCTCAACCATGCTTCTCTCAACAAGCTTTTCGCAGGCGTCGTTTACGTCGGTATAGCTTTCCTCACAGCTGCTACGGTGATAAAAAACTCTGGTCGCAGCCTCCATGGGATCTATGGTAAGGAAGATTTTGAAGGTGTCACGTGCAAAATGCCAAGCCATACGGGAATCGAAAATAAGGTTTTCGCCCTTGTGCTCTATGGACATTTTCGTTACCGTATTATCTATCTCGTCGTCAAGCTCGGGGTTTTCCTTCATGCGTTTGTTAAGCTCAAGAGTAGAAATTCCCTTTCTTCTTGCAAACTCTCTCTGTATTGCGCCCGTGCTGAAGATTTCAAAGCCGTATCGTTCTTTCATTATTCCGCACACGGTGCTTTTACCGCTACCAAGCCTTCCTGTAATTGAAATCAACATGATATTACCTCCAAAATTTATCCTCAAATTGCTTTAAAAACATTACGAGTGCCAATTATGACACCCGTAATTTTATTTTATTCCGTAGGCTCTTCTACCGTCTTCGTTCCTGCGAGAACTACCGTAAAGACCTCGCCGTCGGTGAGAGTGTGCTCGGACATAGAGCTTATCATATACGAGTTGAACAGCTCCTGGTTTTCGGGCTTCAGAAGATTTTTAACGGTTATGGGGGTTCCCTTATCGGTAAAGGAGTTTCCTCTGAGTGCCGCCCAATACTGTCCCGATGCTGCCTCATAGTCGCCTATGAACCAGATCATGTCGGAGAGTGCTTCATCCTCGTAGGTAGCAAAGTATTCGTCTATCTCAACCTCAAAATAATACTTGAGAACGCCGAGTATGGTGGGGTCAAAGCCCTTGTACGTGTAATCAAGCGCACGGTAAATATTTGTTCCCGAGCTGTCCTTTATCTCAAAGGACACGGTGATCTCTGTAAGTCCCTCCGAGGGAGTGCCTACAGGGGGAGGAGTTGTATCCTTCTCTACAGTTGTGTTGTTATTATTTTTGTCCTCGGAATCGCAGGCTATAAACGAGCAACCAAGAATTGCCACGAGAAGTACTACAGCCGCAACTTTAATAAATTTCATATTATCCCTCCGATAAATCATAGTTAACATTAAAATTATACTACATTATTACGCCTTTGTCAATAGATTTCGGGAGGGTTTTCCAAAATTTCATCTGGTTTTTGCGCTGTATAAATATATGAAATAATTCAGTTTTGTAATATGACGAGCAGACACGTCATGAAAATATAAAACCTCCATACCGCATTTGTAAGCATAAACAGTCCCGGAATGATTCCCGCACATCTCCACGCAAGTCCGCATGCCGCCGAGCAGACGATACACAAAAGAGCCGCAAGCAGAGACAATCCCAGCCTCACTCCGCCAAAAAACAGCGGATACCATATAAGAGAAAGAAAAAACAGAGCGATAAAAAACAACAGTCCTCGGTAGACGGAGATCTCTTCTCTGCCCCCCGTTCTGCCGCTTGCAAGTCTGCCTATCACGATGCCTGCCGCAAAGCCAGAGATAAAAAGCCAGAACAGACTTAGAAGATTAAAAAGCCACAAGGGAGGCAGATATGCGTCTGCCCCCAGCAGGTGTATCATATTATACGGATTTTTTACGCACAGTCTGACAAAAAAACCGATCACCGCGTAAATAATTCCGCATATCAGACCGCTTTTCTTTACCGTATCGTAGCTTATTCTGTTTCTGTGTGACGGCATACATTCACCCCCGAAAAGTCGCGTTTGCTTCATTATATGGGGGAAAATTTTAAGTTATTCTGCAATAAACCAACCTTCTGCCGTATCCTCGTCGGTGTCTTTCCAGGAAACAAACTCGCCCGTTTTCTTATTATAGGTCTGTTTTTGAACTTTATCGGATTTATTGAATTGCTTTGGTGCTTTTTGGTAGGATTCAGTTTGATAGATGAGGCTCATGACCTCGTCCCATATTTTAATTGACGGGTTACCTAGCGACGGACTTATGGGCTCGGGATAATCGTAGCCACACCAGACACCGCCGAGAAGCGAGGGGGTATATCCCACGAAAAGTCTGTCGCAGTTGCCCTGCGTTGTTCCCGTCTTGCCTGCGACGGATATTTTTTCGTCAAGTGAAATTTTGCCCGCCGCCGTGCCGTGCTCAACAACGCCTTCGAGCAGCTTCGTCATAATATCCGCGCTCTCACGTCTTATAACTGCCTCTTGATTCTGACGGTTGTCAAATATAATATTGCCGTTTTTGTCAGTGACCTTATAGTAAGAGCGCGCACGGCTCATGTTGCCGTCCGAAAATATGCTGTAAGCCGAGACAAGCTCGCGCAGAGTGATTCCGTGGAGCGTCTGTCCGAGAGCGAGCGAGACGGCATTCGCGTCTCCTGCGGCGTTTTTTGAGGGGGATACAAGGCTTTCTATGTGGAGATTATCCTTTAAAAATGCAAGTGATTCCTCCTCGCCAAGCCGGTAGAGCAGCTTTACCGCCGCCGTGTTGACCGAATTTGCAAGCGCGTCGGATATATCAATATCTCCCCGATATTTTCTGTTGGCATTCTGCGGCCAATCCTTACCCGAGATCTGAGTTACGGGCGAGTCCTCAATTATGCTTGCCCAATTTATTTCTCCGCTGTCAATAAGCGGCGCGTAAACCGATAAGGGCTTTATTGCAGAGCCGGGGGGACGGCGCGTGTCGGTGGCGTAATTCTGCAAAAGCTCACCCTGCTTTTTGCCTGTTGCACCGACAATGCCGAGTATGTCGCCGTTGTATTGGTCCATTATTATCATTGAGGACTGAGGTGCGGGTCTGTCGGTTATAAGACGGTCTCCAAGGCTTTCGTAATATGATTCAAGGATATTCTGTATTTCGGGGTTTACCGTTGTAAATATCTGAAGGCCTCCGTGGAAGATCTGCCCATAGGCGTATTGACGGGAGTATCCCTGCGCTGTGTACTCATCTACCAAATCGGAAATAACGGTTTCAACAAACCAGGAGTTTTTCGCTGTGCCGCTTTCTTTGATATTTAAAACAAGTCCTGATGCCTTTGCGTTTGTGTATTCCGTTTCTGTGATATAGCCTTGCTCGTACATGCACAAAAGAACGGTGTCCCTCCGTTTTACCGTGTTTTCGGGATGCCTTATCGGATCGTAAAGCGAGGGATTGTTCGTTATTGCGGCTATGGTTGAAATCTCCTCAAGGGACAATTCGCTCGGTGCTTTTGAAAAATAGTATTCTGCCGCCGCACCCACACCAGTGCAGCCGTTTGAGAGGTTGATAATGTTGAGATAAATTTCAAGTATCTCGTCCTTGGAATATTTTTTTTCGAGATTGAGCGCTTGAAATATTTCGTTTATTTTACGCGTGGGAGTGCGCTGGCTTTGACCCGTGAGATTTTTGATTACCTGTTGAGTGATGGTAGACGCGCCAAAGGATGATGAACGACGGAAAATATAATTTGCAATCGCCTTGCCGCTTCGCAGAAAGTCAACGCCGTGATGACTGTAAAACCGTTTGTCCTCAATGGCAATAAAGGCGTCTATCATGCTTTGCGGTATTTTGCTTATCGGGGTGAAGACATATTTTGAGCTTGAGCTGGATAAATTTTCAGTCAGTATTTTCGGAGAATTTACGTCTCCTCCCTCGTAATAATAAAGTACAGTTTTAGAGTCGTCCAAAACCGAGGATACCAATTCTGCGTTTATTTCAAGCTCTGCTTTATCCGACAGCAAAAGTCCCGCTCCTGCGGAGGCAACCGTTGCAAAAATCATTGAAATTACGATAAGTATAAGTATTACGTTTATAAATTTTTTCATAATGAATTCCCTGCCTTTCACTTTATTTTTTCACGCAACCAAATACAAAAAACAAGGTAACTTCATGCATTTTTGAATAAAAAAGAAAAAATAAAAATTCACCCGAAAGGGTGAATTTTTGAAACATTATTCGCTCTTTATATGAACCTCTAAAACCTCTTTTGGGTTGAAAAATCTCGGCACGGGAATAGGGCGCGTGCTGTTGCTGCAGCCTCGGCTGATTATAAATCTGCCGTCGTGAAGTCCCGACGTATATTTTGGGAAAAGCCCTTGCCCGGGCGCGAAAACTCCGCGACCGAATATTCTCCATTGACCGCCGTGCGCGTGTCCCGAAATTATCAGGTCAACGTCCTTTTCCGCGAGATATTTTTCGTAATACTCGGGGTGATGGCAAAGCAGAATTTTATATTCCGCAAGGCTTGAAAATTTGTCAACAAATTCCATACTCGGCTCACCGCTCTCCTTGTTTGAGCCCGAGAGCAGACCGCCTATTGATATTTTTCCGTCAAAAGGCTCGTGTGTGTCAAATACCGTGTGTACGCCAAAAGAGGCAAGCCTTTCCAATACGTAAGGCGGTATACTTTTATATCCCGATACATCGTGGTATTCATCACTCGTCTCGCCTTCGGTCTCGTGATTGCCGAAGCAGTAATACACGGGGGCGATTTTTACCGCTTGCTCAAAAAAATCAAAGCCGTTTTCGTTGATGGCGTTATTTCTCTCCTCAAAACATTCAAACATATCTCCGGGCGAGAGGATAAGGTCGGGCTTTATTTTCTCAAGGGCGTCTATGACGGGTGCTACCTTTTTGGTGTGCAGGTCGGCGACTACGGCGAGAGTGAGATCAATATTTGGCTTTTGCGTTTGTAAGCTATACTTTGTTATCTTCAAATCAAATTCCCTCAATTCCCTCTTCTATGAGATGCTCTGCCAAAATCTCTGCGGCAATTTTTACAAGCTCCGCGCAGGGACGCTTTTTGTAATACTCGGGCGTTCTGTCCTCGGGTATGCCGCCGCTCGTATGTTGTACTCCCGCGAGCAGCTCGCGGCAGATTATTGAGCCGTTCTCTGCGGAGAATTTCTCCGCAAGTCCGCGGACCTTGCCGTAAAGCTCCTTTTTGCCGTCAATATCCGCAGGTGACGAGTAGCCGAGCAGCATTCCCTCAACGAGAAGCATACCGCTCACCGCTCCGCACACCTCGCGCATTCTACCCATTCCCCCACCAAAGGGCGAGGACAAGTTCAAGAGAGTTGCCTTATCTACGGGCAAAATATCCGCAAACGCCAAGACAACCGACTGAGTACAGTTGTATCCCTCGGTAAAGTAATTTTTTGCAATTTCGGCGCGAGCCGATATTCTTTCCGTGCTCATAAGATAACTCTCCTTTTTCATGATAAGACCATTATATCAAAAAGTCATTCGCTTGTCAATCTTTTGGAAAACGGAATCTGTAAATCTCGGGAGACAGTATCAGCTTTGCGGTAGGTGCGACAAATGAATTCCTGTCATAATATGCAGCTACCTTGTCGCTTGAGAAAATGACCGTTTCAAGATTTACTCCGTTTTGTATTTTATATGTCTGCTTGGGTGTCGGTCCTCGGCTTCCGAATATCAGATGCTCGGTGCTCTCCATTGTGTCAAAGACGTCACTCGCGATACTGCTCTCAATATACGATGAAGAAAGATAAGTAAGGCTTTCGTCTCCAACCTCAAGCGTGAGCATCGTCACGGGAGCGGTTGAGCGGTCAAGCGTTTCCCTCTTTATTGTGGTGGAAAGCCCGTCTATAAAGCAGATCTCCTCACCCTCCGTGTAGAAGTCCACAATTACCCCGTTATCCTTCGCGCACTCCAGGATTGCCGTCATTCTGAAATAATCGTCATTGCTCTCGGGCTTTGGTATGTATAGCTTTCGTATCATTTGTGACTTGAACGACTTTGACAGACTTGCTATATGTGCCGTCGTATATTTTGTCAGAACGAAGCTGTCAATTTTTGTGACGTTCAATTTGCCAAGCTCCTCGTACGCATAGCACAGACTTGAGTAATAGCCCGGTGTCATGTCAAAGAGCACGGTCTCGTCTCCGTTTGTTGCAACAATCACGTTTCTGTCGCTTGCTTGATTTACGTAGGAAATTCTCACGCTTTGTGAGCTTTGATGCGACACGACACCTATCGCGACGAAAAAGACTGTCAGCGCAAGTACAAACGGCAAGGGTGAGAGATATTTGCGCTTGAATTTTAGCGCAAGACACAAGAACAAGATTATTCCGAGTATTATTGCGGCAGGCGTGGAAAAATCATAGTCAAGAGACAGCATGCAGTCATCACGCAGAGATATATCCCTGCAAAAATCTATCATAAATTCCGTGCACGACGTGAGCGCTATGGATATAAGCCTTCCGACTACGGGGACTTTCATGAATAACAGATACAGCGGTGTGAGAATCAGAACCGCCTCGGTCGGCAGGCTGAGAGCCAACGATGAGAGCACCGAGAAAAGTGACATTTCCCTTGTGAATACACAAAATACTATTACAAGCGGCGCGATAGCGCACAGAGACGTCAGGATAAGCGTTGTTATCCATATAAACGGTCTTGTGATAAAGCCCCACTTTTTGTAATACGGCTGAAATTTATAAAACATGAAATTCTGGAACGTTTGCATATATACGAGAATTCCAAAGGTCGCACCGAATGACATCCAAAAACCCGCGTCCATAACGGCGCACGGAGAAAATCCAAGAATTAGCGCGCCTGCTACGGATAATGAGGTCAAGGAATCGGCACTGTACGAGCAGATCATGGAGAGATACACGATCAGCAGCATAATTATCGAGCGCGTCGCGGATATTGAAAATCCCGTAAACGCAAGGTAAAAGACCGCAAGGAATGACAGTATGACGGCGCGTGCCTTGTACGGAACGAACATCTTTTTAAGCATAAAAGCCAAAGCGCCGAATATAATACTCATGTGAAGACCGCTTATCGCGAGTATGTGCGACGCGCCCGCGCGTCTGAAATCCCGAGTGACGTCGGTCGGGACGGCTTTCTTGTTACCGAGAAAAATTGCTGAGCTTACGCCGCCAACGTCATCACCGAGGCTGTTTATTAGCTTATACGAAAGTCGGGAGTTGAGACGGGACAACACCGCAAGCGGATGATTGCTCTTTTCAATATATACGGACATATCCTCCTCGGCGTCCGAGAGAAACGGTACGAAGATACCGTCCGCGAGCATCATGTCCTTTTCTCTGTACGCGCCTGTCTGCTCCTCAAACTCACCTACCGAAAAATATCCGTGTATCTCATTTCCCGGCTGAACGTTTGCAAGATATTCGCATTCGAGATTTGCCTTGAAGGAGACCTTTTCTCCGTCAAGACTTGTGACAAGGATAGTATATTCGCTTGAAGCACCCGCCGCATACGCCTCGTCAAGTATGAGGGCTTCTACCTTGTATGCTTTGTCCTGCGGCAAGGACGAAAGCTCCTGATATATGTGGTCAAAGTAGAATGCGGAAATTGCCGCGGACAGCATTATAAAGAAACAGCAAAGTCCAACGGATATGAGATGCTTTATGCGTATTTTGCGGCGCAATGCCAATACTGTAATTACTGCCAGTGTGATCAATGACAGACATGCAACCGCGATTTTGATAAAGGAGAGCACAAAAGCAAACGCTACCGCAGAGGCAATAAACGCCATGCACGCGCAAAACAGCGGTCGGTTCTTGAAAATTTGCATATACGTCTCTCCTTTCGCATTGTATTTTTATAGGTATTTTTGTCAAAAATAAAAAAATTTTGAAATTTGCTTGACAAACAGCATAAAACACTTTATAATAAGCATGTTGTTACAGTCGATATATGTCGACTGAAGAAATTTTACAGGAGGAATTGAAATGTTTGAGAAAGTTAAGGAACTGTTGGTATCCGAGCTCCAGATAAACGAGGCAGATATCACACTCGATGCAGAGCTTTCTGCAGATCTTGGTATCAACTCCATTGAGCTTGCCGACCTTGTAATGATCTGCGAGGAAAAGTTTGATCTTTCTATAGAGGATGAAGACCTTCATTCTTTCATTACAGTCGGAGACGTAGTAAACTATCTCGAATCAACTCTTTGATTTCGCGCTCCCAATATATAATCCGCATCCTTTGTGGGATGCGGATTTTTCTTTTTGCTTACACGGGACGGCAGATATGCGCGTCAGCCCCCATTCCCTTTAATGCTTCAAGCGCGGAGATTGCCTCGTTCTCCGAGCTGAAGATACCGAATACGGACGGTCCGCTTCCGCTCATCATTGACCTTACTGCTCCGTATTCAAGCATTATTGACTTGATTTTTTGAGCCATTGGGCGCTCGGGCAGCACCGCAGACTCAAATATATTGAACATTCCGCTATAGTACGAGCCGTCATTCTTTTCAAGAATACTCAACAGCTCCCGTCTCGGCGTATAATTTTTAAAATCCCCGTTCATTTTGTCAAGCTTGGCGTATGCCCATGGAGTGGACACTCCCTCGCCCATACAAGCAATGACTATATGACAGTCTGGCATAGGTGTAAAATCACTTATGCGCTCACCAATGCCAAGCGTGAGCTTTGTTCCTCCAAGCATACAAAAAGGCACGTCAGCGCCGATTTTTGCGCCGAGAGACAAAAGCTCCTCCTGCGTTTTTGGCTGACCTATAAGCTGATTTAAAAGCATCAATACCGCCGCCGCGTCGGTGCTGCCTCCCGCAAGACCGGCAGAGGCGGGAATTCTTTTTTCTATGTGTATTCTTACGTGACCGCTGTCAAGGAGCAGATTTGCCGTCTTGTACGCGATATTCTTATCGCCGAGCGGTATATCGGGATTTGAACAGCTTATCTCAATGATTTTCTGCTCACATTCCTCGTATTCAACGGTTATTGTGTCACACAGCCCAACGCTCTGCATAACGCTTATGATATTGTGATAGCCGTCTTCTCTTTTGGCGTCTATATCCAAAAACAGATTTATCTTGGCGTACGCGTCCTTCGTAAGAGCCTTCATGTATGCTCCTCCCGTGTTATTATCGTTATAAATACATTATACAACGCTTTACGCGCTCTTCTGTTAATATTTGATAAATTTTTTATAAAATTAAAAAATTTCACTTGTTGGCGGCGTATATATTGACTAATTTCAAAAAAAGGTTTATAATATAAGGTGAGTTCAGCGTATATTTACAACGCGACAGCAAAACGGCTCGCAAAGGACAGGGGATAAAATAATATGGGACTTATATTTACGGATATCCCCGAGCTTGAGGGGAGTAAGACCGAGATAGTGCTTGTCAATCTCTCGGAGCTTGAGAGCAGCTTTGAAGCTCTTGTCGAAAAGCGGCTCGCGCATCTGTCCGAGCTTTCGGACGCGCTTATATGCGACGGCGAGGATTTTGACATAATCAAGAGTATTCTGCTATCAATAAGGCGTGACGGCAGCGCGGAGGATGAAAACGTTATAGAGGAAAACAAACGTGAGGCGGCACTTCTCTATTCAAAGGTGTCTTTTGCGGAGCGGTTGATACTTTACAGACACGTTGCAGAGAGCTTTTTCTCGGAGCATCGCGAGAGCCTTGCCAACAGACATATATCCGAGGAATATATCGCAAGCGCGGACTCCGCAGATAAAATTGCATATCTTTCAAATCCCTTCAACGACGAGGCGTACATAAGGCTTTCGCAATCCTTAAAGCAGCCGAGAGCGGTTTATTGTCATGGTGCGGAGGAGATCTGCCGCGCGGTATATGACGGAGGGTGTGAATACTGTATTTTGCCCGTTGAGGCGTCGGGAGTAAAGCTCTCCGCGTTTTACGGACAGATATTCAAGTACGGACTTTGGAAATGTGCCGAGCACGAGGTCAAAACCCCCGACGGATATACGAGGTATGCCCTGCTTCGTCGCGGCAGACTTGCCCATAAGCGGGAAAGAGCACCGAAGGCGCACGGATATTTTCTTGAATTTCTCGCGCCGCTTGACGAGAGTGCGTCAATTTCCGATATTCTTGCCGCCGCCGAGTTCTGCCGAATGAAGCTGCGCAGAATAGACACGGTAAACGGACGGGTGTGCATCAATTTGAAAATTGATAAGTCCGATATGGAGACGTTTATGACCTATATTGCGACCGAATGTCCTACCATTACCCCGCTGGGTATATATAAGCAAGTATAAATTTTAAGAAACATAAAGGAGAAAAAGCATGGAACACATCACATACGCAACAAAAGGAGTTTGCTCAAGAAAAATAGACATTGACGTCCAGGACGGCGTAATCGTAAAGGTTGCCTTTCTCGGCGGCTGCTCGGGAAACACGCAGGGACTTTGCGCGCTTCTTGAAGGCATGACGGTAGAGGATGCTATAAAGAGACTTGACGGTATCAAGTGCGGTCCCCGTCCCACGTCCTGCCCCGACCAGCTTGCAAACGCTCTCAAGGAATATATAAACAAATAAGCGGAGGTGTATTATGGAAAAATATCTTGAAAATTATAACCGTTGGCTTAACTGCCCTATTCTGACGGACGAGGAAAAAGCGGAGCTTGTGGCTATCGCAAATGACGAAAACGAGATAAAGTTCCGTTTTTCGTCCTACCTTTCATTTGGTACTGCGGGACTTCGCGGCACTATGAAGGTTGGCATGAACGCGATGAATATATACACTGTTGCTCATGCAACGCAGGGACTTGCTTCTCTCATTATAAAGGAAAACAGAGCGGCTGACGGCGTTGCTATCGCATACGACTCGCGAAATAACTCCGAGCTTTTTGCCCGCGTCTCTGCCGAGGTGCTTGCGGCGGCGGGTATTCCCGTTTACATTTTTGACGCGCTTCGCCCCACCCCCGAGCTTTCGTTTGCTCTCCGTGAGCTGAAATGTGTTGCAGGTATAAATATCACCGCGTCTCATAATCCCAAGCAGTATAACGGATATAAGGCTTATTGGGAGGACGGCGCACAGCTTCCCCCCGAGCACGCAGATACAGTCTCCGCAGAGATTGCAAAGGTCGATATTTTTGACGGCGTTAAGAGAATGAGCTTTAACGAGGGCGTCGCGTCCGGTATTATTACCGTGATCGGCGCGGAGATGGACGAAAAGTATCTCTCCTGCGTTCAGGCGCAGGCGGTAAATCCCAATGCGGTCAAGGACGTTTCTGACGACCTCAAGATCGTTTACACTCCCCTTCACGGTACGGGACACAAGCTCGTGCCCGAGATACTCAGAAGAACGGGCCTCAAGCATCTTTACACGGTTGACGAGCAGTGCGTCATTGACGGAAACTTCCCCACGGTTGAAAAGCCCAACCCCGAGTACGCAGAGGTCTTTGCTCTCGGTATAGAGCTTGCAAACAAGGTAGGAAGCGACCTTATTATCGCAACCGACCCCGACGCGGACAGAGTTGGTGTAGTATCAAGAACGAAGGACGGCTCGTTTGCAACCATCACGGGCAACCAGATGGGCGCGCTCCTGCTTGATTATATAATCACGGCATACGAGCAGACGAACACCATGCCACCTCTTCCCTACGCTGTAAAGACTATTGTTACTACCGAGCTTGCATCCAAGATATGCCGGGAGCACGGAGTTGAAATGTTCAACGTGCTGACGGGCTTTAAGTTTATCGGTGAGGTCATAAAGAAGCACGAGATAAGCGGTCAGGGCTCTTATATATTCGGCTTTGAGGAGAGCTACGGTTACCTCAAGGGCACTTATGCAAGGGACAAGGACGCAGTCGTTGCCTCCATGCTTATCTGCGAGATGACGGCGTACTATGCGGCAAAGAGCATGACGCTTTCCGACGCGCTTGAAAAGCTCTACGAAAGATACGGATATTGCTGTGAGTCCAATACCGAGATATATATGGAGGGCGTTGACGGCCCCGCAAAGATTGCGGCACTTATGGACAGCCTTCGCAATAATGCCCCTGCAACTCTTGGCGGCTCTGCGGTCATCACCTTTGGTGACTACAAGGCAGAACAGTTCACCGATATTGCAACGGGCAAAAAGACCCCTACGGGACTTCCCAAGTCAAACGTGCTCTACTTCAAGCTTGAAAACGGCGACGTCATAATCGTTCGCCCCTCGGGTACAGAGCCCAAGATAAAGTTCTATTTCCTCGTTATTGCAGAAAATGCACAGAACGCACAGGAAAAGATTGCGGCTTATAAGAAATCGCTTGATATATAAAGGCAAACCAAAAGGTCGGGAGAAATCCCGACCTTTTGCTTTTTGTAAGACAAAACCACGCGATAGTCGCGTGGTTCAAAAGAGGTTAACCGGTGAGCGAAAATCCTCCAAATATGTTATAATAGAAAAGACCTGCCAGTCAAGACTAAAAAACATATTTGGAGGATTTATCTATGAGTA
>JAFTKY010000092.1 GCA_017453005.1 Clostridia bacterium
GGTTATGAGCCGGTAGCTCTAACCAACTGAGCTAATGGCCCGTCTTTTGACGGTGCGTTTTTTCAACGCTTGATTATTATACTACATCAAAATTCATTTGTCAATAGTAAATCTCAAAAAATCCTCAAAAAAATAAAATTTTCTTTTATTGCTGTTTATATGGGTGTTCCCTTCTTTATTACATCTCCCCAAACCCCACAAATTTTCAAAAAACCCTTGACAAACGTGGGATATGGTGCTAAACTATTGATATAAAGAAGGAAAGTGAGACTTGATATGCACAGCTCTATATTCACATTTGCATATTATTACTTTTACTATTTTATGGACTGATAATAGTAAAGGTGATTTTTGCTGCGTGAATTGCATACCGAGATTATATGATCTTAAACGGTACTTCACAGTAAAGTCGCTGTGGAGTACCCTTTTATTTTCATTTGCTTTCCTCCCCCGCGACGCATATACGCACTTTATATATAAATGAAAGGAAACCACATCATGATTGCAGTACTTAAGAACGGAACAAGTCAAAAGCAAATTGACAGCCTTATAAATTGGATAGAGTCTCAGGGACTCTCCGTCCACCTTTCCGCAGGTGAATATCAGACCATCGTAGGTCTTATCGGTGACACGACGAAAATCGACGAGGACCTTCTCCGGAGCCTTGATATAGTTGAGACGGTAAAGCGAATTTCCGAGCCCTTCAAGAGCGCGAACAGAAAATTCCACCCCGACAACACTGTCGTCAAGGTCGAGGACACAAGCGTTGGCGGCAACATATTCGCTGTCATGGCAGGCCCCTGCTCGGTTGAGAGCCGCCAACAGGTTGTTGAGATAGCAAAGGCAGTCAAGGCGGCAGGTGCGACAATGCTCCGCGGCGGCGCATTCAAGCCCAGAACCTCGCCCTACGATTTCCAGGGACTTAAGGCAGAGGGTATAGAGTACCTTCTCGAAGCAAAAAAGGTAACGGGACTTCCCATCGTCACCGAAATAATGAACGCCGCACATCTTCCCATGTTTGAGGAGGTCGACGTCATTCAGGTTGGCGCGAGAAATATGCAGAACTTTGAGCTGCTCAAGGAGCTTGGCAGAACGAAAAAGCCCATACTTCTCAAGCGCGGACTTTCGTCCACTATCAAGGAATGGCTCATGTCCGCAGAGTACATAATGGCAGGCGGCAACGAGAATATCATCCTCTGCGAGCGCGGAATACGCTCGTTTGATTCGCAATACACGCGCAACGTGCTTGACTTGTCCGCTATCCCCGTACTCCACGAGCTGACACACCTCCCCGTTATCGTTGACCCAAGCCACGCGACGGGTGCGTCGAGACTTGTCAAGCCCATGGCTATGGCAGCGGCGGCTTGCGGCGCGGACGGACTTATGATAGAGGTCCACAACAACCCCAAGGCAGCGCTTTGCGACGGCCCGCAGTCTCTCACACCCGAGCAGTTTGCGGACGTAATGGGCGCGGTAAAGCCCTTGATACTTAAATAAAATTTGCCCTCACGGGCAGTTTGGAGCTATTTATGAAAATAGGAATTGTCGGTCTCGGTCTTATCGGCGGCTCTATGGCGAAGGCTTACAGAGCATACTCCGACGAGCATGACTGTGACTTTAAAATATACGCTTACAACAGAAGCCGCGCTATTCTTGATTTTTCCATACTTTCGGGCGTGGTTGACGGCGAGCTGAATAATGAGACTATACCCGAATGTGATATAATTTTCGTCAGTCTCTATCCCGAGGCGTCCATTGAATATATGGTAAGGAACGCCCCCCTGTTCGCAGAAAAGACCGTGGTTATGGACCTTTGCGGAACAAAGCGCGAGATATGCCGCGTGGGCTTTGAGCTTGCAGAGCAGCATAATTTCACCTTTATAGGCGGTCATCCCATGGCAGGCACTCACAACTCGGGCTATAAATATTCAAAGGCGACTATGTTCCGTGGTGCGCCTATGGTGATCGTGCCTCCCGTATTTGACGATATACGTCTGCTTGACAATATCAAAAAGCTGCTCCTGCCCGCGGGCTTTGGCAGATTTTCAGTCACGAATGCGGACGATCACGACAGAATAATTGCCTTTACCTCGCAGCTTGCTCACGTAGTCTCAAACGCGTACGTCAAGAGCCCCACGGCAACCGTACACAAGGGCTTTTCGGCGGGAAGCTACAAGGACATGACGAGAGTTGCGTGGCTGAATGAGGTCATGTGGACGGAGCTTTTCTTTGAAAACAAGGAGCCTCTTCTCTTTGAGCTTGACAGCATTATAAATTCCCTTTCCGAGTACAGAGACGCGCTCGCGGACGGTGACAAGGAAAAAATGAAAAACCTTTTGCGTGACGGAAGGCTTGCAAAGGAACAGATAGACGGCTAAAAAAGGAATAGTTAAAAATGAGAAAACTGACAGTCAGTGCCTCGCGCACGTACGATATAATAATAGGAAGCGACCTGCTTGACTCCGCGGGTGCGCTGTCGGCAAAGGTAATATCTCCTTGCCGCACAGTCATCATCAGCGACGATACGGTAGCGGCTCTATACTCGGAAAGACTTATAGTCTCGCTGAAGGCGGCGGGCTATACCCCCGAGCTTTTCATCATTCCTCACGGCGAGGAATCCAAGTCCGCAGAAAGCTATATAAGGATACTCAACTTCTTGGCAGATATGCAGCTTTCCCGCTCGGACTGTATCTTTGCTCTCGGCGGCGGTGTCGTCGGCGACCTTGCGGGCTTTGTTGCGACGACTTATCTGCGCGGTATTCGCTTTATACAGATACCTACAACTCTGCTCTCCATGGTGGACTCGTCGGTGGGCGGCAAGACCGCGATAAATCTCGGTGCGGGCAAAAATCTTGCGGGTGCGTTTTATCAGCCCTCGCTCGTTATCTGCGACTATTCAACGCTCGCTACTCTGCCCGACGAAACATTCTCCGACGGTTGCGCCGAGGTCATAAAATACGGCATTATAAACGACAAGCCGCTTTTTGAGAAGCTCAAAAATCCCATCCTGCCTCAAATTGAGGATATAATTGAGAACTGCGTTCGCAACAAGCGTGATATAGTCAACAAGGACGAGCGAGACAACGGTGTCCGTCAGCTTCTCAACCTCGGTCACACGGCAGGACACGCCGTTGAGAAATGCTCGGATTTTGAAATTTCACACGGCAGTGCCGTCGCGATAGGCACGGTGCTTATCACTCGCGCGGCGGCATCACTCGGCTACTGCACGGCAGACGACGTACAACAGACCGAAGAAATATTCAAAGCATATAACCTCCCGACAAAATGCCCCTTTGACGCGAAGTCACTCGCAAGTGTAGCGCAGGGAGACAAAAAGCGCGCGGGCGCAAAAATAAACCTCGTAATTCCCTTTGGTATCGGCAGTTGCAAGCTCGTTCCCACACCTGTTGAGGAGCTTGAAGCAATATTTTCCAAGGGACTTTGATTTGGAGCTATAAACATGAATTACACATTTACGGCAAAAAATACGAAAAACAAAATAAACGCGATATCCTCAAAATCCGAGGCGCACAGACTTCTTATCTGTGCCGCTCTCTCGGACGGGGAGACCTGCATTGTTTGTAACGATACAAATCAGGATATAGACGCGACCGTCAGCTGTCTCAACGCGCTTGGCGCGTCCATTATCCGCGCAGAGAACGGAGACGGAGAAAAATACTTTAACGTCACACCTATCAGCGAGATACCCACGCATGCGGCGTTTGACTGCGGCGAGTCGGGCTCTACTCTGCGCTTTCTGTTGCCCGTGGTTGCCGCCCTCGGTATTGAATGCGACATTTATATGCACGGGCGTCTTCCCGAGCGTCCCCTCTCTCCTCTTTACGAGCTGCTCACAGAAAACGGAGTGACGCTCTCCCCCCAAGGCTCAAACCCGTTGCACGTCAGCGGAAGGCTCAAATCGGGAAATTACGAGATAGCGGGAAATATATCCTCGCAGTTTATAAGCGGTCTTCTCTTTGCTCTGCCCTTTGCGGACGGTGACAGCACGCTCACCATGACGGGCAAGCTTGAGTCCACCCCGTACATAACCATGACCGAGCAGGCACTTGAGTGCTTTGAAGCTCATATCCGCAACGACGGTAACGTGTTTTACATTCCAAGGGCGAACAGCTGTGTGGGACTTAACCGTTTTACCACTCCCCACACCGTTTTCGTGGGCGGCGACTGGTCAAACGCGGCATTCTTTCTCTGCGCGGGCGCGCTGTCCAAGGGCGGCGTGACCGTGTGCGGGCTTGACGTCACCTCCCCGCAGGGTGACCGCGAGATACTCAACATCTTAAAGCGCATGGGCGCGGCAATATCCCGCTCCGGCAACTCAATAACGGTCAGCAAGGCAGACCTTTTCGGCATTGAGATAGACGCCTCGCAGATACCCGACCTCGTTCCCGTCATCTCGGTGGTAGCGTCGGTCGCTATGGGCAAAACCAGAATTTATAACGCCTCCCGTCTCCGCCTCAAGGAGAGCGACAGACTAAGGAGCGTTTGCGATATGCTCTCGTCCCTCGGCGCGGACATAAAGGAGACCGAGGACGGACTTATCATCCACGGCATAAATAAAAAGCTTACGGGCGGTACCGTCAGCTCGCACAACGACCACAGAATTGCAATGAGCGCGGCGGTTGCCTCTCTCGTTTGCACGGGTCCCGTAACGGTCGAGGGCATCGAGGCGGTCAATAAGTCATATCCCTCGTTCATTTCCGATTTTGTAATTTGAGGTTAAACAAATGACTACCTACGGAAAAAACATAAAGCTTACTATATACGGCGGCTCGCACGACGAACATATCGGAATGATACTTTCGGGTGTGCCGTCGGGCATAAACATTGATACGGACAAGCTCCTCGCTTTTATGAAGCGCCGCGCCCCCGGGCAGAACGCGTATTCAACAAAACGCCGCGAGCCCGATATCCCCGTATTTTTGTCGGGTATCGTAGACGGCGTGACAAACGGCGAGGACATTGAGGCTGTCATTTATAACACCAATCACCGCTCGGGCGACTACTCCTCGCTCTGGGATATTCCCCGTCCGTCCCACGCGGACTATACCGCGCGGATAAAGTACGGCGAGGGTGTTGACCTTCGCGGCGGCGGACATTTCTCGGGCAGGCTTACCGCTCCCATGTGCATCGCGGGCGGCATTTGTCTCCAGATGCTTGAGCAAAAGGGTATTTTCGTCGCGGCACATATTCACTCTGTTGCAGGTATCAAGGACGCGGAGTTTGACAGCGTAAACGTCTGCCTTGACGATTTCAAGTCACTTGCAAAAAGAGACTTCCCCACTATTGACGAGGCGGCAGGTGTCGCCATGCAGGAAGAGATAGAAAGAGCGCGGCTTGACTGCGACTCCGTCGGCGGCGTTATCGAGTGCGCGGCTATCGGTCTCCCCGTGGGACTTGGCGAGCATATGTTTGACGGCGTTGAGGGCAGAATTTCGGGTATTATGTTCGGTATTCCCGCAGTCAAGGGTGTTGAATTCGGTCTGGGCTTTGGCTCTGCTGCCCTTCGCGGCTCGCAGAACAACGATTCCTTCTGCACCGACGGCAAAACAATAAAGACAGTCACCAACAACTGCGGCGGAATCCTCGGCGGCATGACTGACGGTATGCCTCTTATTTTCCGCGCGGCGTTCAAGCCCACCCCGTCCATTTCAAAAGTACAGCAGAGCGTGTCTCTCTCCCGAATGGAAAACGTACAGCTTGAAATAGGCGGCAGACACGACCCCTGCGTCGTCCCCCGCGCCGTCCCGGTAGTTGAGGCGGCGTGCGCCATCGCGCTTTGCGATATGCTTCAAGACTAAACTCAAAGGATAAAACAATGGAACTTGATCTGAATAAAATCCGAGAAGAAATAAACGCGACGGACAAAGAGATCGTGGAGCTGTTCAAGCAGCGCATGAATCTTGCGGCATCCGTTGCGGAATATAAAAAGCAGCACAATCTCCCCGTACTTGACGCGGCGCGCGAGCGCGCTCTGCTCGCTAAAATTGCGGACATGGCAGGCGAGGAATTTGAAAAATACGCGCTTATTCTCTACCACACGATGATGGACGTATCAAAGTCCTATCAGCACACAAAGCTCACCCCCGAGTCGCAGATGTATAACGGCATACAAGCCTCTCTTGACAGAACGCAAAAGGTATTCCCCAAGAAAGCCAAGGTTGCGTGTCAGGGCGTTGAGGGCGCGTACTCGCAGATAGCGGCAGGAAGATTTTTTGAGCTTCCCGCGATAAATTATTACCCCTCGTTTGACGCCGTATTTTCGGCAATCGAGCGAGGTGAGTGTCGCTACGGCGTGCTTCCCATTGAGAACAGTACGGCAGGCTCGGTCAAAAAGGTTTACGAGCTTATGATACGCCACAATTTCAATATCGTAAAATCTCTGCGCCTCAAAATCGACCACAATCTGCTCGTCAGACGCGGCGTAAAGCTTGAAAGCATCAAGGAAATCGTCTCTCACGAGCAGGCAATAAATCAATGCTCGGGATTTCTCGGCATGCTTGAGGGCGTCAAGATAACGGTCTGTGAAAATACGGCTGTGGCGGCAAAAATGGTCGCGCAGTCCGAAAGAGACGATATCGCGGCTCTGTCCTCGCGCGACTGCGCCGAGCTTTACGGACTTGAAAATATTGCTCCCGCCGTTCAGGACATGGGCAACAACTACACGAGATTTATCTGCATTTCCAAGGAGCCCGAGATTTATCCCGGCGCCGACAAATGCTCTATAATGCTCGTCACGGCAAACCGTCCCGGTATGCTTTATAACGTGCTTTCCTGCTTCAACGCGCTTGGTATCAATATGACCAAGCTCGAGTCCACGCCCATTCCCGAGCGTGACTTTGAGTCTATGTTCTACTTTGATTTCTCGGTGTCCGTCTACTCCGACGACCTAAAGCAGCTCCTTTGCGAGCTTGAGGCACGAAGCGAGCGCTTCCGTTTCCTCGGCGCGTATTCCGAAATACTCTGATAACCGAGGCAAGACTATGATAACAAACAGAAAAGAACAGGTCTGCGGACTTGTGGGCGAGCGGCTCGGACACAGCTTTTCCCCACAGATACACGCGTGTCTGTGCGACTACTCATATTCGCTTTTTGAGATGCCCGAAAGTGAGCTTGAGGGCTTTATCAAGGGCGACGGATACCACTCCGTAAACGTGACTATTCCCTACAAGATGGCGGTCATGCCTTATCTTGACGTCATTTCCGAGGCGGCGCAGAAAATCGGCTCGGTCAATACCGTCACACACCTGCCCGACGGCAGGCTGTACGGCGACAACACCGACTTTTACGGCTTTATCCATATGATAAAGAGCGCAGGTCTTGATTTGTCGGGCAAGAGCGTGCTTATACTCGGCACGGGCGGTACGTCACGGACGGCAACGGCGGCTTGTGAGGCTTTGGGTGCGAAAAGCATAAGGCTCGTCTCTCGCAAAGGCGACTTGACCTACGGCAACGCACATACACTCTGCCCCGAGACGCAGATAATAATCAACTGCACGCCCGTCGGAATGTACCCCGGCAACCTCGTCTCCCCGATAGATATTCAAAAATTCCCCGCGCTTGAGGGCGTAGCGGACGTTATATTCAACCCCGCAAAAACGCAGCTTTTACTTGATGCGGAAGGGCTGGGGCTGAAAACAGCTAACGGACTTCCCATGCTCGTCGCGCAGGCAAAGCGCGCTTGCGAGATATTCACGGGCGAGGACATACCCAACAGCGAAATTGACCGTATCACTCGCATAATCGCGGGGCAAACTACGAATATAGTCCTTGTCGGTATGCCCGGCTGCGGCAAGACCACGGTTGGAAAAATACTTGCGGAGCGTCTCGGTCGCGAGCTTGTTGACACGGACGAGCTTGTAGTGGAGCTTGCGGGCAAGTCAATTCCCGAAATCTTTGCCGAGCAGGGCGAGGAGGGCTTCCGCGCGATAGAACACACGGCGGTATGCATGGCGGGCAAGAAAAGCGGCGTCATAATTGCCACGGGCGGCGGTGCTGTCACACGCCCCGAGAACTACGCTCCCCTGCACCAAAACGGAAAAATTGTTTTTATAACGAGAGACATATCACTTCTGGCAAAGGACGGCAGACCGCTCTCGCTCTCGGGCGACCTTCGTGCCATGTACGAAAAAAGACTTCCCTCATACAGAGAATTTTGCGACATCGAGGCGGCAAACACCACGCCGCACGAGACGGCAGAACAAATAATAAAAATATTTTTGGAGGACTGACAAATGAAGCTTCTTATCATCAACGGCCCGAACATCAACCTTCTGGGACTTCGCGAGCCCGCCATCTACGGCTCGCAGAATTACTCCGCCCTTTGCACGCTCGTCAAAAAGACCTGTGCCGAGCTTGATATTGAGTGCGAGCTGTTTCAGTCCAACCACGAGGGCGCGATAGTTGACAAGATCCAGGACGCATACGGTGTCTTTGACGGAATAGTCATAAACCCCGCGGCATACACGCACACCTCCATAGCGATACTCGACGCGCTCAAGGCGGTGTCTATCCCCACAGTCGAAATTCACATCTCCGACGTGTCCAAGCGCGAGGACTTCCGCCAGATATCCTACGTCTCAAAGGTAGCAGTCAAGACCTTCATGGGACTTGGCATCGAGGGATATAAGCATGCGATTGAGTATCTTAATGAGTTTTTGAATAAATAAAGATAAAGTTTTATCCTTCTTCAACCAAGAAGGTTGAACAACATCATAGCCTTCCCCAAGCAGGGGAAGGTGGCACGAGCCTGCGAGTGACGGATGAGGATGCCAATAACAGTAAATATATTATAATACGCTGTCTGCTTCAGCAACATCCTCATCCACCGCTAACGCGGTCCCCCTTCCCCCACTTGGGGAAGGCTTTTTTGTTGAATGAATACAAAACGCGAAATCAAAATCTATGCAAAACAGAGAAACTAAAAAAATCGCGTCTCCACTCTTGACGGTCAAGTGACCGTGTGATATAATATTAGTGAGATCAGGAGGTGAGAAAATGTCAACGACTTTTCCGGGAACGACGATAGAAGTTCTTGAAATTCAAAAATCAAGCTCGCGTAAATTATTCGACGGCATATTTGCCACGGGAGGACTGACGCTCTCGCAGGTATCACTCATGACGGGCATTGAGCCGTACGCGATACAGAACTGGGTGAAGCGAGGATTTGTGGGCTCGCCCAAAAAGCGTCTTTATTCCCGAAATCAATTTTCAAGGATCGTAATAATCAACATGCTCCGCGAGGCGCTGCAGATAGAAAAGATATGCGACCTCATCCGTATCATCAGCGGCGTGCTTGACGACGAGAGCGACGACCTTATTTCCGCAGACGAGCTTTATCACAGATACGTTGATCTTTTGGCGGAGCACAAAATAGACTTCAACGATAAAAGCTCGATAACCGAGGCGGCAGACCGCACGGCGCGTGAATTTACGGACAGCGACGCGCAGACGCAGAAAAAGCTCTCAAGCATTCTGCAAATTATTCTGTACGCTCACGCGGCGTCCCAGCTCCGCAAAAAGGCCGACGACATTTTTGCGACCTTGAAATAAAACTTTAATTCAAAAACTAATAATCATTACGAAAGGAAAATATCATGTTTATAGTTGATTGGTGGAATTCCATAGGACTTGCCGCGCAAATATTCGCGTGCATTGCAATTCCCTCTACGCTTATTCTGCTCGTGCAGACGGTTTTGATGTTCCTCGGCATCGGAGACGATGCGGATGTTGACGCCGACGGCATCGGCGAGGGCGCAGATTTTATCGGTGACGATATTGATACCGACGTATCCGAGGGAGTTTTCGGTGACGGTGACGTTGACGACGTCTCCGACGGCGCGGGAATGGACAGTCTTCGCTTCTTTACCTTCCGCGGCATCATCGCGTTCCTCGTTGTATTCGGCTGGGTAGGACTTGCGATGTCCTCGGGCGATATTGCCCTTTACATCACCATACCCGTAGCAGCTCTGTGCGGTCTTTGTATGATGCTCTTTATCGCCGTACTTATCCGCGCGGTAATGAGACTTCGCGGCGACGGCAACGTCGACAACCGCAACGCAGTCGGCACGTCGGGTGTAGTTCATCTCACCATCCCCGCGCTTCGCACGGGTACGGGCAAGGTACACCTCATGCTTCAGGGCTCGTACGTTGAGCGCGACGCGGTAACGGACGACGAGACCTCCCTTCCCACGGGCAGCGAGATAGTCGTCGTAGGCGTCAGCGGACAGACTACGCTTATAGTAAGAAAAAAGTAAAACAAAATTTTAAATAAATGGAGGAAAAATTATGAATCCCGCAATTATCTTTTTGATTTGTGCAATCGCGCTGGTGCTTGTATCCTTTATCGCATGGATATGCTCAAGATACAAGAAATGCCCCTCTGACAAGATCATGGTCATCTACGGTTCGATAGGTAAGAACAACGACGGCACGAACAGAAGCGCAAAGTGTATTCACGGTGGCGCTGAATTCGTTATTCCCGTTTTCCAGTCGTACGCTTATCTCGACCTGACGCCCATATCTATCTCGGTCGACCTCAAGAACGCGCTCACACGTCAGAACATTCGTATCGACGTTCCCTCTCGCTTTACCGTTGGTATCTCCACGGAGACGGGCGTTATGCAGAACGCGGCTGAAAGACTTCTCGGTCTCCAGATGACCGAGGTACAGGAGCTTGCAAGAGATATTATCTTCGGTCAGCTCCGTCTTATCATCGCGACCATGGATATTGAAGAAATAAATACTGACCGCGACAAGTTCCTCGCGGCTGTAAGCTCTAACGTTGAAACAGAGCTTAAAAAGATAGGTCTTCGTCTTATCAACGCGAACGTAACGGATATCACCGACGAGTCGGGATACATAGCGGCTCTCGGTAAGGAAGCTGCTGCAAAGGCTATCAACGACGCAAAGAGGAGCGTTGCCGAGCAGGAGCGCGACGGTTCTATCGGTGAAGCAAACGCGCAGATGGACCAGAGAATCAAGGTTGCAGAGGCAAACTCCGTAGCTATTCAGGGTGAAAACGAAGCAAAGATGAAGATCGCTATGTCCGACGCCGCGCTCAAGGAGAAAGAGGCAGAGGCAAAGAAGATCGCAACCACCGCAGAAAAGATCCAGGCTGCAAAGGCACTCGAAGAGTCCTACGCTGCAGAGCAGGCAGCCGAGCTTGCAAGACGCTCCAAGGAGCAGGCAACCCTCGAGGCTGACATTATCGTTCGCGCAGAGGCAAAGAAAAAGGAAATGGAGCTTGCTGCTGAGGCAGAGGCTGAACAGATGCGTAGACGCGCACAGGGTGAGGCTGACGCTATTTACGCGAAGATGCAGGCAGAGGCTCGCGGTGTCGAGGAGATACTCAAAAAGCAGGCTGCAGGTCTTGCTGAGGTCGTTAAGTCCGCAGGCGGCGATCCCGATTCCGCTCTCCGTCTCCTTATAGCTGATAAGCTCGAGGACCTCATGAGAGTTCAGGTCGACGCTATAAAGAACATCAAGATAGACAAGGTCACTGTATGGGACGGCGGACAGACCGCAAACGGAAAGACGTCTACCGCAAACTTCATCTCGGGTATGATGAAGTCCGTTCCCCCTCTTGATGAGGTGTTCACAATGGCAGGTATGCAGCTCCCCGCAATTCTAGGTAAGAAGACCGAGGACGCAGTTGAAACGACCTCCGAGGAATAATTGAAAATTGCCGAATAAATCAAACGGGCAGTCGCGGCGTTGCCGCGACTGCCCGTATTGTAACCACGTTAGCCTTCTCCGGCGGAGTTGCACAGACTACAGGAGAGTACCATCACCGAACATAAGAATGTTGAACAATTACCCGTATTCTACCAATAAATCACTTTTGAATTGAAAGATATCATTCATAAGTTGCTTGAATTAAATTGTACCGTATGCTATAATGTAAGCAAACAACCAAACAGGGAGAACAAAATGAAAATTCAGATCGCAGATAACATAAAAAGATTTCGCATAGCAAGCGGATATACTCAAAGTGATCTTGCAGTACTTTTGTCTGTTTCTCCTCAAGCGGTGAGCAGATGGGAAAACGGACAGGCTTTTCCTGATATAACCTTTTTACCTTTGCTTGCGAAATATTTGAAGGTGTCCATTGATGAGTTGATGGGAATAAAAGGGCAGCAAAACGAAAGTTTAAAAAAAGAGCTGCGCGAACGCAGACAAGCAGTCATAGACGATGATTCCGAAAAGCTTCAAAATGAGCTTCGTATTCTTGAAATATACGAAGAGTTAGGACATGCAGAGCTTTTTTATTTGATCGACTATTTTAAGCAGCTGATGCTTGTGAAAAACAACGCAGTGGTAAAGATCAAAGATTTGGAAGATCGAATTGCCAATGCTCGGCAAATGATCCGGGATCGCTTGAGAACATCCGGTATGTGCGACAGAATATGGTTGCTAAATACGGTAGCCTCTTGTGAGGAGGAAGACAAATTGGCGATCTGGGCAGATGAATATGAGTTCCCCGAATATATGAGAACAAACTTTTGGGACAAATTGCTACTGTCAAGATATGACAAGGAAAAAAACACCTACAAACTAAATGCACAAAATCAAAAAATTTTATATGAGCATATCCAAAATACCATTTATTATCTAACCGATAGTGTGTCTGGTGATATGAAGGAGCAGATGAATGACTTTCATGATCCGGAAAGATACAAAATGGCGCTTGATACACTTGATCTGTACTCAACACGGGCAGACGATATCTTTTTGACCACGCGCATTATCGCTGAGGTGAGATACGCAGAGGCACTTTTGATCAACGGATGTACTGAGGAAAGTCTTGCTATGTTCTCACAGGCAGGCAAACATCTTTTGCTACTGTATCATTTGCCTGATGGCAGTGTGCTTCACGGTTCTGTTCCTGTATTGAGTACGGTACACATCGCAATTGATTATTCGAAGGATAAGCTTGAAAAATGCGTGTTCAACCTGAATACATATGATAAAAATCCACAGTTTGACCAAATTCGCGAGGATAAAAGATTTGTGGCGTATATGGAATCAAGGGCAAAATTTCTTCCACATAATTGCAAAAGCTGGGTGGATGAGATTGGAAATGATATGGTTGATACGCGGTGGAAAATGCTTCTGAATAGAGCAAAGAAAGAGACAGAGACACTTTCTGACGGCAATGTCGTGGTGATGCTGACCATCAATGGCGCGGTTGACGCCATCTCGTTTCAGAATCTCAATTCCGTCATTGAGGCGGAGGGTGCGATGAAGTTTTTGATTGAGAAAAAGAAAAATGGTGATGCCAGAATCGAACGTTTGATTTGTATGTGGCACGATGGCAGTATTGATCTTCCCTCATTTGCTTTCAGAGAAGCACTTTTGTCTGTTGAAAACGCAAATGTTTCGACTCAAATGCTTTTAAACGGGATAAAGGGGTATGTTGTTAAGACAGTAAAAGCAACAATGCCTAAAGGATACAAAACATAAAGAATTTTTTGAATAAATTTTATTAAACCCCGATTACCTGTAGGTGCTCTCATTTGCTGGCAAATCCATTGGTCGTCCGCAATAATTGATAATTGGGTCCAAGCGGATGTGCGATGCTTTATTTGCTTCGCAAATCCCCTCTGTCTCGACCACGGGTCGCGACATCTCCCCTACGACCGAATAATCAAAACATTATTAGCAATCAAAAATGGTAACACCTCATCCACCGCTAAAGCGGTCCCCCTTCCCCTCAAGGGGAAGGCTCTCACGAAAGGAGTACCCATGAAAAAAATATATTTCAAAAAAATCAAGCGCGGCATAGGCTACGCGCTCATCATGTATCTCATATACGGCGTCGGCGCGGATATTTTAGTCACGCTGTCAAATTTTTTCAAGGAGTATCCTTTTGTTCAGCTTCTCATAACCGTCGGCATCCCCGCGACGATTCTCTTTTGCGTCGCGTCATATTACCGAATAAATGACAGCGAAAAATTCAAGGCGTATAACCGCGCCGTCCCGTACGATAGGTTAAAAATAAAGGACGACCTGCTCTACACCTTGAAATCCCCCGACCTGCACGGCGATATTCTCGTGGCACTTACGCTTATCGGCGTATATCTTGTGCCCTCCATAGCGATCCCAATCATACGCGTAGGCGGTGCGAGGGCGATTCCCGTAGCGCTTCTGTTGACGTTCGTGACACTGCTTGTCGCGATGCTGTTTTACACCGCCGCAGATATTATTTCGTGGACGGTCACGCACAAGCACTATCTCCTTGACCGCGATATCGTGGTCATGGACGAGGATATGGTGAATAAAACCCCGTAAAAAAACCAACGGAAATATCCCGTTGGTTTTTTCTATTAACTTGTACGTATGCTTTCATCCTTTACCGATTTCAGCCCTTCCCGCGCCTTTCGTACTCCCGAAACCACTCGTCCGCAGGGTTATCGTGTATATAGGTTACAGTTCTGTTTTTCATATCTATAACGAATTCCTTCTGGACGTCGTCAAACCCGTAAGGCGCGCATGCGTCATGCATATCAACGCAGTCATCTATCATAGTACTCATACCCCAGCGATACACCGCAGAGTAATACGTTATTTTCAGAATGTCGCTGATCTGCGTCAGCCTTGAAAGCTCGTCAAGGAGATCCCTGCCCCAACCCGAGTAATGCACGGCACCCTTAAAAATCGGCAGGATCTCTTGCACCGTCTGTGCGCTCACAATCTCATTTTCTACTCCGTCATGCAATTTAGACGTGTAAGCGCCAAATTCACCGTTAACGGTTGAAAGTGTCATGTAATTATATTCTGATGTTTCAGCATCCGTCAAATATCCCGATCCACTCATATATATCAACCTCATTTTAATTATTCGGGGCGCGATGCCCTCCATTGCGCCTTTACGTATTTATAGTAACATATTTTTTTGTGTATGTCAAGCAAGGCAAAGAAAACCGTCGGAGACGTTGCCTTTATTTTTTGGTTGACATTTTCCTTTTTTTATGGTATAAAAAAAGCAGAAGACTTTTATTGGAGGCAGATATGCTGATTATTCACAACGCGCCGTCGGGCGAGGCAAAATATTGCGGATATGATGTCAGAATAAACGGTGTAACGGCGTCGCCGTCTCTCTGTCGCGTGTCCGCAGTCCCATATAACACCGAGTGGCCCGGTCATCAGCGCCCTCTTGACCAGACCGAGGAGGCGGGTTTTTTGTCGTTCGAGTGTGACGGCGAGGTCAACGTTAGCATAACGTACAGCACTCCTCCGAGCGAGGTCACCGTGCGTCCGCTCTCCCGCGGCGTGAAGGCAAAAATTGACGGCAGTATCGCAAGCTTTACCCTGTCCGAGCTCGGCGCGTATACCGTTGAAGCCGACGGATACCACCACGCGTTGCATATTTTCTTGAACCCCATAAAGAGCTTTGAGAGCTACACCGACGGTGCGAAAACAGTCCTTCGCTACGGCGCGGGCATACACCGAATAGGACGTGTTGAGCTGCCCTCCGACACCGCCGTAATAATTGACAGCGGCGCGTATATATACGGCTCGTTTTGTGCCGTATGCGCTCACAATATAAGTATATGTGGCTACGGTGTGATAGACGGCTCGTGCGAGGCGCGTGACAACGACAGCAGTCTGCTCCCCCTTGACTATTACGCCACCATTCCGCACGACCGCGGCGAAATACTTGACCTTATCCGCCGCCGACACTCACTTGACGGAATTTTGCGCTTTTACGATTGCGAGAACATTCACGTTGAGGGCGTGATAATGCGCGACAGCTCCACCTTCGCTGCCATTGCCGCAAGGTGCAAGCAGGTAATTTTTGAGAATGTCAAGGCGATAGGAATGTGGCGCTACAATTCCGACGGAATTGACCTTTTCAACTGCCGTGACTGTGTTATCTCGCACTGCTTTATGCGAAATTTTGACGATTGCATAGTCCTCAAGGGTATCTGCGGCTGGGATAATGAGAATATGGAAAATATTCTCGTCACTGACTGCGTCACCTGGTGCGATTGGGGCAGAAACCTTGAAATCGGTGCGGAGACAAACGCGGACAGCTTCAAAAATATAACCTTCAAAAACTGCGATTGCATACACGGCTCGTCAATTTTTCTTGACATACACCACCACAACCGCGCCCACATTTCGGACGTGATATACGAAAATATCAATATCGAATATACTCGCCACCAGCTCTCGGACGTATATCAAAGCGACATGAGCCTTCCCTATCCGCATGGGGACAAAATAACCCATCCCCTGCTCATAGGTATCCCTATTTACGCCTCGGGGCTTTTCTCCAAGGACGGCAAGCACGGTGACGTAAAGCATATAACCTTTAAGAATATAAATATCATCTCGGATATCCCCCTGCGCCCCATCGTAATGATACGTGGGCTTGACACCGAGCATACCGTCTCGGACGTCACCCTTTCGGGTCTTATTCTGAACGGCACACCGCTCCGCACAAGCGATATTGACCTGGCGGTCAATGATTTTGCAGAGCACGTAAAGCATGAATAAAAGAAAGCCAACGGACACCGTTGGCTTTGTTTGTTCCCGTCCTTTGCGTTAACGCAACGCCGCAGGCATATTCTCAAGCATATTCTCAATAAATATCCCGTAGCCGACGGTGGGGTCATTTATCATAACGTGCGTCACCGCACCCACGAGCTTGCCATTCTGGATTATGGGGCTGCCGCTCATTCCCTGCACTATTCCGCCGGTTTTGTCGATAAGCTTTTGGTCCTTGACCGTGACCGTAAAGCATTTTGAGCCGCATTCGTCGTACTTTACAGATGATATCTCGATATTGTACCTACACGCACCGTTGCCGTCAAGCGTACATATTATATACGCCGCTCCGCTCTTGACCTCACTCTTAAGTCCCACGGGGATGGGCTTGCCTACGCCCTCGGGACATTTTAAAAACATTCCGTACACGCCGCAGTCGGTGTTGCCAACGAGAGACCCAAGCTTATTCGTGCCGATAATGCCCTTTATCTCACCCGGCACACCCGCAACTCCCTTTTTTACACCGCTGACCGTAACGTCCGAAACGACGCCGCGCGTCATTTTTATGAGCTTTCCGCTGTCCGCGCTGCATATTCCGTGTCCAAGTCCCGCAAACGAGTACGTTTCGGGATCAATATAGGTAACCGTTCCTATTCCCGCGCCGCTGTCACGTACGCAGAGCCCCGCCATATATTTTCCCTCGCTGACTGAATATTTCGGAGAAAGCCTGAGACTTTTTTCCGCGCCCGCTCGGGTGAACGTAACGGCTATGCTCTTGCCCGACGAGCTGTCTATCAACGATATAAAATCGCTTGTGTCCCTCGGCTCATGCCCGTCAATTTTCGTGATAATATCCCCCGTCCTCAGTCCCGCTTGAGATGCAGGGCAGATATTTCCGTCCTTCGTGTCCACATCGCAAAATCCCACGACCACAATTCCCGCCATGCTGAATTTTACCCCGAAGGGTATTCCCCCGGGGATGAGCTTTAGTCCCGCGTATTTATTTTGAGACCTTGACGTTGCGCCGACGGTAACTCCCATACACACCGAAAGCGCAAAAACCAGACACAAAAACAGACATATCGCGGAGGCTGCAAAATGTTTGTTTTTATTTTTTATCATAACGTAGTATTCCTTTTCCCTCTTGATTGCAGTCTTTTGACCACACTATTATTTTGGATTTCTTCACGCGGTTTATGTTTAACAATTATTGAACTTTGAGTTGACAAATTCTTTTTTTGTGATAAAATTATTATGTATTTATTATATAAATGAAGGGAGTGAATATGCATGGCAGATTTTGGCGGTGCGTACTATCCGCTGTCCGAGCGCGAGACGAAAAAATTCCGGAAAATTATTCTTGATAATCTTGTAAAATCTGCCTCTGTTGAGCTTGCCGAGAGTGACGAATACGACGGCATCGGAAGGCTTTCCGAAAAGCAGATGCACTCCGCGCTAAAATCATTTATTTGCTCCGACGAAAGTAAGCACGAGATAAAAATCCAAGGCTCGCCCCTTTATATTCCAAGTGATGCGGAAAATACCAAAAACAGAAAATACGTAGCCGACGTGCTTGACGGAGATACTATATACGAAATACAGACGGGCGGTTTTTCGCCTTTGCGCGACAAAATAAAGTGGATACTTGAAAACACGGCGTACAGAGTGGTAGTAATACACCCAATCGCCGAGACTAAATGGATAAGAAAAATTGACGAGAACGGCAAAATTTCACCCAAGCGCAAGTCAAATAAGCACGGCAGAGTCCAGGACATCGCAAACGAGCTTTATTTTTTCAAGGATTTTCTCACGTCTCCGAGGTTCTCACTCATGATACTCATGATGGAGGCTGAGCAATACGTAAAGCCTCAAAAACGCGGCAGAAGACTGCAAAAATACGAGATGATACCCGTCTCACTTCTGGGCGCGTATCTCTTCAAAAACGCGGCAGATTACGCCTGGTTTCTGCCCGACACGCTCCCCGATACCTTCACCGTCAAGGATTACTCAAGTCACGCAAAAATATACGGAATGGACGCGTATTCCATAACGAAAACCTTGTGTGATATCGGTCTTATCGAGGAGTGCGGTACTATCGGACGCGCCCGCGCGTACCGCAAAAAATAAAATTTCCAAAAGGTGAATTATTTTAAAAAAGGACTTGACAAACCCGCCTCACTGTTGTATAATAGTTAGGCAAGTTCATTTAAACGGTCGACTTGCGACAAGTACATGGAGATGTACTCAAGAGGCCGAAGAGGCGCCCCTGCTAAGGGTGTAGGTCGGGTTACCGGCGCGAGAGTTCAAATCTCTCCATCTCCGCCAACAAAAAAGGAACTTTTGTCTACCAAAAGTTCCTTTTTTGTTTATCCAAGCCGCAGGCTTTGCATATCATCGCCGCGCGAAGCGTGGTGTATATCATCAAGGGCGGCTCGCCGCCCTTGTATCTCATCACGCGCCAGCGTGCATCTTACCTGCGCCTTGATGATATACAATGCTTCGCATTGATGATATACCGCAACAAGTTGCGGATGATATACACGCCTTCGGCGTGATTGGGATGCGAGGATGCGAAAATCTCTTGA
>JAFTKY010000093.1 GCA_017453005.1 Clostridia bacterium
GAACTCCGCTGCGTGACGCGCGGTGTTTGAGTTCTCTGCTCTGAAGGTAGGTCCAAAGGTGTAGATGTTACCGAACGCCATAGCGTATGTCTCACCTTCAAGCTGTCCCGAAACCGTAAGGTTTGCGGACTTGCCGAAGAAGTCCTGCGTAAAGTCAACCTCTCCGTCCTCGGTCATAGGAGGATTTTTCATGTCAAGAGTGGTAACTCTGAACATCTCGCCCGCGCCCTCGCAGTCGGACGCAGTGATAAGAGGAGTGTGAACGTATACAAATCCTCTGTCGTTAAAGAATTTGTGAATTGCGAAAGCCGCCTCGCTTCTTATTCTGAATACTGCGGAGAAAAGGTTTGTTCTGGGGCGGAGATACGCCTGCTCGCGCAAAAACTCAACCGAGTGACGCTTGGGCTGAAGCGGATAGTCGGGCGTGCTCGTTCCCTCAACCGCGATCTTGGTTGCCTTAAGCTCAAAGGGCTGCTTTGCCTCGGGGGTAAGCGTTAAAATTCCCGTAACGACAAGAGACGCGCCCACGTTCTGCGATGCGATCTCGTCATAATTATCAACTATATCTCTTTCAAAAACCACCTGCACGCTCTTAAAGCACGAGCCGTCGTTGAGGTCTATAAATCCAAAAGCCTTGCTGTCGCGGAGGTTTCTCACCCAGCCGCCTACAACTATTTCCTTGCCGCCAAAGACTTCGCAGTCGGCGTAGATTTCCCTTATAAGTGTTCTTTTCATGGTAAAATTTCCTTCTGTTTTCAGATTAACATTATTATTATACAATGCTTTGTCAAAAAAATCAAGACATTTTTTTAACTTATGGCGTAATTGACGCAAAATTTATGTCAAATTGTGTAAAAGCACTTGAAAAACTTTGATATATGTGTTAAAATGTAATGTAAAGTGGTATTGCGTACCACATAAAATTATAGGCGGTATTGTTTTATGGATTACAAAATGCTTGATAATATACTTTCCGATGCGGTGAATGACGCCGAGCTGTGCTGCGACGACATTCCCTCCATATCCCTTTACCTTGACCAGATAGTGCATCTTATTTCCGACAAGTCCCACGAGGGCGCGCCCAGATTTTACGACCGCACGCTCACGAAAACCATGGTAAACAACTATTCCAAGGCGGGACTTATCACGCCCGTCACGGGAAAGAAGTACACAAAAGAGCAGATAATCCAGATGCTCATGATAAACTCGCTCAAAAACACCTATTCAATATCCGAGATAAAGGGCGCGATGGACGCGTTTTACGCTTGCGAGGGCGTTAACCGGGAGGTGCTCATGGAAACGTACGACAAATACGTTGAAATGCGCCGCAAATCCAAGGTGGCCTGCCCCGAGGCAGTCAAGGAAATGATTGAAATAAACGGCTTTGACATTGAAAATGACGTTGAATATTTCTCCGCAATTCTCGGCGTGGTCGCTATGGCTGACTATTTCAACTGCATCGCTCACGCAATGCTTGAGGCAATCATTCCCCAAAAGCAGGACGGCGAAAACGATATAGCCGAGGCAACCAAGGAAAATGAGCGCGAGGTCAAGAAGGGCGCAAAGGCAGTCAAGAAAGAGGTCAAGCGCGAAAACAAAGCGCAAAAGAAGGCGGAAAAGGCGGCAAAGACCGACGAGAGCGACAAAAAATCTGTCCGTCCCGCAACAGAGGCGAGCATAGCGGACGAATTGAGCGTGCTTGAAAAAGAGGTCGAGCGCGCGCTTGAAGCTGATACGGAGACCGAGGAGGCTTGATCGTGGCGCAGAATATAAGAGAGATTTCAACCGAGGCGTTTGCATACCTCGGAGACTCGGTGATCGAGCTGAAGGTCAGAAAACACCTTGTGGACAAAGGGCTTTCCCATTCGGGCACGCTCAACAGGGAGGCGCAAAGGTTCGTCAAGGCAAGCTCACAGGCGGCGGCAATGCAAAAAATCCTCCCCCTGCTTGACGCGGAGGAGGAGGCAATATTCAAGCGCGGCAGAAATATGTCGGGCGGCAATATTCCCAAAAGCTCAAGCGCGGCGGAATACAGAGCCGCAACGGGCATGGAGGTGCTGTTCGGATATCTGCACCTGTGCGAGCGGTACGAACGCATAGACGAGCTGTTCACGGCGGCGTTTGACATAACGGAATAACAATTCAACAAATGAAAGGACATATTAAAATGACGAAGATCAAAATTACAGTTGCAGATTTTGGCACGATGGTAGCAGAGCTTTACCCCGACAAGGCTCCCGAGACGGTTAAAAACTTTGTAAAGCTTGCAAAGGAAGGCTTTTTCAGCGGTCTTATTTTCCACCGTGTTATCAAGGGATTTATGATCCAGGGCGGCGGCTTCACCCCCGAATTTGAGGAAAAGAGAGCGCAGTCCATAAAGGGCGAGTTTATCTCCAACGGCTTTATGTCAAACAATATAAGACACACCCGCGGCGTGCTCTCCATGGCGCGCACCTCCGCGCCCAACTCCGCGTCCTCGCAGTTCTTTATCAAGCACATGGACGCTCCCCATCTTGACGGCGCGTACGCGGC
>JAFTKY010000094.1 GCA_017453005.1 Clostridia bacterium
GACCCCGACAAGATCCGCGAGGTTATCGGTAAGGGCGGCTCGGTCATCCAGAAGATATGCGCTGATTCGGGTGCTAAGGTCGACATCAACGACGACGGTATGATCACCATCGCGGCTATCAACGGCGAGAGCGCAGAAATAGCTAAGGCTATGATCGACGCTATCGTATTTGAGCCCGAGGTTGGCTGCTGCTACAACGCAACCGTTGTAAAGATACTTGCAAGCAAGGTAAATCCCAACGAGGACGTAGGATGCTTCGTTGAGTACGCTCCCGGCAAGGAGGGCATGGTCCACATCTCCAAGATATGCGACAAGCGTATAAACAAGGTTACCGACGCAGGCATCGACGTAGGAAGCTCCGTAAAGGTAAAATATATGGGACTTGACAAGAAGGGCCGTATGGACTTCTCCATCAGGGACGCAAACAACTAATACGACTTTTCAAATCGGGCTGTTATACATAGCCCGATTTGTGTAACCTTATTTGTGTAAAAATATAGCGAAAGGAAGAATGAATATGAACTCCGAAAACAATAATCAGAAAAAGCAAGTTGCAACACTTATCGCTATTATGGGTGTTCTTACCGCTGTTCTTCTTTGCTCTGTCGTTGTGCTGGTTATAGCGGCGATAGTAATTTAACGAAAGGAGAGCAAGGTCATGAACACGTCCAAGCTTGATTTTGAAGCAAAAAAGAAAATAACCGTTGCGCTCATGGGAGCTCTTGCGATAATTCTCGTGCTCTGCATAGTCACTGTTGCGGTAGTTGGTATATACCGTGCGCTCTCGTCGGGTGTGTCCTTCTCGGGCGGACTTGACGCGGATAAGCTCACGAGCAATATCGCCACGAAGGAAGACTCCATGTACGGCTCTCTTATCCTCGTCAACGAGCTTGACGGCGACAGCCACGAATACATATTCCCCGAGGGCAACGATCACCTTTCGAGCATGTATAGCTACAAAAACAACAACGGCGGCGGAGGCTACGGTCTTATCGACTCCTCCCTTCAGCTTCACGTTGACGCCATAGGATACGCTCACCGTATGCTCAATAAAATGAGCGAAGATATAAGCGGAGCGGATTTCGTCGTCTCCTCTGCATACCGCACAAGGGAGCAGCAGGAGAGCCTCAACAGCACCATATCCGCAGGCTACAGCGACCACCACACGGGCTATTGCTTCTCCGTCAAGAGAACCGAAACGCCCCTCTCCCCCGAGGATTACGATTGGATACACGAGAATGCGCAGAATTACGGCTTCGTGATAAGATATCCCGACGCAAAGGCGCACCTGACGGGCGTATCCGAATATACCAACTGCCTCAGATACGTCGGCGTGGCTCACGCAAACCTTATGAAGCAGAAGGATCTCTGTCTTGAGGAATATATAGACTACCTCAAGGCAAACGCAAAGAGCGAGCCCATCGGCGTAAAGTGCTCAAACGGCGAGGAATATTTCATATATTACTACGCGTTTGAGGGTAAGCAGATAAATATTCAGATACCCAAGGACGCGGAGAAATTCCCCTACGAGGTATCGGGCACAAACGACGGCGGCATTATCGTAACCGTCAAGGTAAAATAACCTTCAAGCATATTTTGATTTGAAAGGCTGAATTACATGAAAAATATTAGATTTTACTTATCGCTTATAGCACTCCTTATAGCTGTGTCGATAGCTATGACATCGTGTGACGCTTTGGTTGAGAGCACCCCCACGGAGGCTCCCACGAGCGAGGATGGCACGAGCCCCATAATCGGCCCCGAGGGTGGCGTACCCACGCTTGAGGAGCCTACGGCGGAGCCCACCGAGGCACCCACGTCAGCTCCCACGCAGGCACCCACGTCAGCTCCCACGCAGACGCCTACCGAGGATAACACGCAAGCCCCCACCGAGCCCGCAACCGAGCCCGCGACAGAGCCTGCTACCGAGCCCGCGACAGAGGCTCCCACACAGCCCAAGGAATACGATTATTCCATAAGCTTTTATTCTTCGGGTAACGTCGGCATCTCGGACGAGACGGCAGTTACCGTCAGCGGCAAGATATATAAGATAGTAAAGCCCGGTATTTATTCTATCTCGGGTAAGATGGCAGACGGACAGATCCGCGTCGAGGTACAGAAGACCGAGAAGGTCACCCTTCTGCTCAACAACTTTGACGGCGCGTGCTCTGACTCCGCAGTCATTTACGTAGTAAGCGCGGACAAGGTGGAAATTGACCTTGCAAAGAATTCCGTCAACGTCGTCACCGACGCGAATACGTACGCGTTTGAAAACCCCGCGGACGATAAGCCCAACGCCTGCATCTACTCCTCCGAGGACCTTGAGATAAAGGGCGGCGGCGAGCTTTACGTAAACGGTCAGTACAACAACGGCATCGGCACGAAGAACGACCTTGAGATAAAGAACGGTACGGTCTACGTGAGTGCTGTCAAGAACGCCCTCAAGGGTAACGACAGCGTGACTATTTGCGGCGACGCAGTCGTGGAAATAAAGCACGCAAAGGACGGCATCAAGGCGGATACAACGGCTGCAGAAAAGCCCGGCAAGGGATACGTCTTGATCACCGACGAGGCGCAGGTCACGGTAAAATGCACCGACGAGGCTGTTCAGGCAACCCAGAATATTACCATCACAACAGGGGCAATACTTAATATAGTTGAAGCAAAAAATCAGTACAAGTGCGACGGAACGACGAATATTGACACAGGCTGTATAGTTACAAAGTAAATTAAGGAGAAAACCGTATGAATTGCAAGCTTAATTTAACACCCGTATGCGAATTCGCAAAAAAGGCAGCCGAGACGGCAAAGCGCATCATTACCCCCGTCTGCAAGAAGCTCTCGAGCATATACGTTGAGTACGACCTCGACGCAAGCGGAAAGCTGCACCTCACCCCCGCGCAGACTGACGAGGCGGGACGTGAGCAGAACGTGATCGAGACATCCTCCAAGGGCAAGATAAAGCTCAGCGCAAAGGATATCATTTGCCTGCTCGCTATCTTCTCGGTTGTGCTTTCGCTCGTAAAGCGCATCGCAAGAAAAATGCTTAAATAATTATATCAATATTTCAAAAGCCGCTCTCATCGGGGCGGCTTTTTTGTATTATACCTTTAGGCAGAAGTGAAAACCAAACAACTACCCGCTATGCGGGTGGGTAACAAAGGCTATACGGTCGATATGCCTCGCTTGGCTCGGCTCGATATATTTGCCTTGCGGCAAATTCGATATAACCGCCCTTGCGGTCGGTTTCGATATGATATAAATCCCTCGTTTGCGAAACAAACATATCGAGCGCAGCATATCGAGTTGCCTTAGCAACATATCGAAAATCCCGTCAGGGATTTATATCGATGCGTAGTGTCCCCCGGGACACTACGCTGTCGAAGCGGCTTTTTTGTATAAAAATCAACTTTATTTTTTAGCAAAACCCCTTTACTTATTTGGGATTTTATGATATAATTATCATGTATATGTATTTTCGTTCGGAGGTACAAAATGCGCAGCTGCACACTAAAAACAACTATCCACTTTGAAGGCAACGCGCTCTCGCGTCTGTCAACAATTGAATATAAAAAGGTCTTTATCATAGCAGACCCCTTCACCGTTTCAAGCGGACTGATAAATCAGGTCACAAAGCACCTTGATACTGCGGGCGCGAAATACACCGTCTATTCCGACGTTGTTCCCGACCCCTCGGTTGAAAAGGTTGCCCTAGGCGTGGCGGCACTCCTTCGCGAGATGTCACCCTGTGTTATCGCGGTGGGCGGCGGCTCGGCTATTGACCTTACCAAATGCGTGCGACAGTATGCAAACAAGCTCCACCCCGACTACAAGCCCTACTTCATCGCAGTTCCCACCACGAGCGGTACGGGCAGCGAGGTCACGGCGTTTGCGGTAATTACCGACACGGAGCAGAATATCAAGCACGCGCTTATAGACGATTTTCTTCTCCCCAACGAGGCAATTCTTGACGTCGAGATGGTAAAGAGCGTTCCCGCCTCCATCACGGCAGACACGGGCATGGACGTCATGGCTCACGCGCTTGAGGCGTACGTCAGCACCGAGGCAGACTATTTCTCGGATATGTACGCCGAGAAGGCTACCTCCCTTTGCAAGCACTACCTCGTCCGCTCGTATAAATATCCCCAGACGCATGAGAACAAGGCAAGAGAGAAAATGCACGTTGCGTCCTGCCTTGCGGGTATCGCGTTCAACGCCGTATCTCTTGGACTTTGCCACAGCATAGCGCACCAGCTCGGCGCACAGTTCCATATACCCCACGGACGCGCAAACGCGATAGTTCTCCCCAACGTCATCGCCTTCAACGCAGAGATCACCGAAAAGACCATCGTGCTTGAAAATCCCTCTTCCTGCGTTTCCAAATACGCGAATATGTCCCGACGTATCGGACTTATCGGATACGACGACATCGCGTGTGTAAAGTCCCTCAACTACTTTATCCGCTCAATGCAGATAGAGATGGGCATGCCCGTGTGCGTGCGCGACGCGATCCCCGACGTATCCTTTGAGGAATACCTCTCGCGTCTTGACGATATGGCAGAGGCGGCGCTTCTTGACAGATGCACCAAGACCAACCCCCGCGTCCCCACCAAGGCAGAGGTAATTGAAATATTCAAGGAAATATGGTAAAATAAAAAGGCGGCTTAAATGCGCTGTACTCTTAAGGACAGTTTTTGAAATTCAATGGAATACATTATCTACTGATAGGAAAAGGACAGAGAACGCTTACGTTCTCTGTCCTCTTTTCTTGATAAGCACTGACTTAATTGAAGACACTAAAGTCATATTTTTTTAAATTCTCATACTTTATTGACAAATCAATAGAAATATGATAAAATATATATGTCACACAATCTAATATTTTTTTGTGTTAGTGGGAAACTAACCTTGGTAAAAGGTGTTTCCTTTTTTCCTCATACCCACTAACACTGGCGAGAGATTGTGTGACAACAATGAAGGAACACTTTTTCGGTGCGTTCCTTCATGGAGCGCACTTTTTTTATTACTGATAGGGGGATATATGAACAAGGATATTTTAAAAAAGGTAATAGATGTTACCGGCACAGAGCTTACGCCGGGAGAACCTACCGTTTGTCTTGGCAACGGTGAGCGAGGATTTGAATGTTGCTGTGATGAATGCGACTACTTTTTGGTCTGTTTCCCTGAATTTGATCTAAAAAACGAAGAAGATATCAGGGAGATTGAAGTACCTCCACCAAGTAAACGGCTCAAAATACGAATGAAACGTATGTTTCGTTAGCGTGTTGGCGGTTTATTTCTCCCGTTTCCCGAGGTAGATTGTTTCTATGAGAGAGCACGAAGCAAGATTATTGTAAAGTTCAAAATCAACGAGCTTCTCGATAAGTGCAAAAAAAGAAGATGGACGAGATAAAAATAAAAATACGAGAAATTTTACTGCGTTTCTCGTATTTTTGTTTTTTATACGTTATCTCTGTTTACCCTTAATGTCCTCAAAGGCACAAACCGTTAAACTGCTTTTTTACTCCGCCACAAGCACGCCGAGCCTTTCAAGCTCCTCGTGAATGTGGGCAAACGCCTTTTCGTCGGGCACGTTTATCGTATGGATATGAACTCCGCCCGTAAGGTCGGAGAGCTGCGACGCTCCCGCCTCGCTCGTTGCCTTGATAAACTCGTCGGCATCGCGTCTTGACGAGATAGAAAGGTTTGCGGATATCTGTCCGTAAATAGGATGCTCCACCTGAACGTCAACCACTACGCCGCCGTTGTCAACGACAGCGTAAAACTCGTCGCGCACGCCTGCCTTGTCGTGTCTGCAAACTATCTTTTTGCTGATTCCCTTGTACTGACGGTCAATGACGTAGCCTCTGTGCTCGGCGCGTATAGGATTGCCCGCCGCGCGAAGAAGCGCAATGTCCGCAACGATTATCTGTCTTGTAACTCCAAAGCCGTCAGCCAGAGTGGTCGCGCTTATAGCCTTGTCCGCTCCGCCAAGAATATTCAATATTTCTTTTCTTCTCTGCTCGTTAGTTATCATACGTATTTACTCTCCAATCTTTCTCTGACCGCCGCAATAAAGCCCGCGGTATTTACTGTGGTCACCTTTACACCCTCATCAACGAGGCCTGCAAGGTCTTTCGTCATAATACCGTCATTCAGCGCGTCAATGCACGCCGCCTCAAGATTGTCTGCAAAGGCACAAAGCTCGTCTATGCCGTCAAGCTCGCCTCTCTTGCGGAGCGCACCGCTCCACGCAAATATGGTCGCCATGGGGTTAGTTGAGGTCTCCTCGCCCTTCAGATGTCTGTAATAGTGGCGCGTTACCGTGCCGTGAGCCGCCTCGTATTCGTACTTTCCGTCGGGAGATACGAGAACGGACGTCATCATGGCAAGCGAGCCAAACGCCGTGGATACCATATCGCTCATAACGTCGCCGTCATAGTTCTTACAAGCCCAGATATATCCGCCCTCGCTTCTTATCACACGCGCCACAGCGTCGTCAATAAGCGTGTAGAAATACGTGATACCGAGCTTTTCAAACTCTGCCTTGTAATGCTGATTGTATATATCCTCAAAAATGAGCTTGAAGGTCTGGTCGTACTGCTTGGATATTGTGTCCTTGGTCGCAAACCACAAGTCCTGCTTTGTGTCTATCGCGAACTTGAAGCAGGAATGAGCAAAGGACTCAATAGAGGAATCCTTGTTATACATTCCCTGAAGCACGCCCGCGCACTCAAAATCGTAAATTGTCTTTGAGAATTCCGTGCCGTCGTTACCCTTAAATGACAGCGTCGCAACGCCGCTCGTGGGCACGCGGTACTCGGTGCATTTATACACGTCGCCGTACGCGTGACGCGCAATGGTAATGGGCTTTTTCCAGTTGCGGACAACGGGCTTTATGGAATCAATAATTATAGGCGCGCGGAACACCGTTCCGTCAAGAATGGCTCTTATCGTGCCGTTGGGGGACTTCCACATCTGTGAAAGGTTATATTCCTCAACTCTCTGCTTGTTGGGCGTGATGGTCGCGCACTTTACGGCAACTCCGTATTTGAGCGTAGCCTCCGCGCTGTCAAACGTGACCTTGTCCTTGGTCTTTTCTCTCTCGGGGAGACCGAGGTCGTAGTATTCCGTCTTTAAATCAACGAAGGGATAAAGGAGCTCGTCCTTTATCATTCTCCAGATTATTCTCGTCATCTCATCGCCGTCCATCTCAACGAGGGGCGTCGTCATTCTGATTTTTTGCATAATGGTATCTCCTGTGTATTTGCTTTATTATTCTGCGAGCTTGTTTTCACCCGTCGCGTAATCTATCTCTATTCCGGGCTGGACGTTGTAGACGTAAACGCAAAACTCAACACCCTCACCGTCGTCCTCCATGGAGCGCGCCTCCATAAGCACACCGCTCGCAAGCAGGTTGTCGCCCTCAAAGATAGGCGTCACACGGTAAAGCACGTGGTCTCCCGTCTCGCGCACGTAGTCAGCAACCATATTCTCAAACGGAAGCATTCCGTCCACGTTGAAATATCTCGTTCCCGTGATAAGATTTTCGCGGTTTGCGTTCTCCGCCGTCAGCTGCCAGCCGATAAGATGCGCGCGATTGTAGAGCCAACCGCCCTCAACAAGCTCCGCGTCATACCTGTTCTGCTCCCAGCCCGTAGGATATACGCTGCTGATGCTTCCTCTTTCCTCGTCCTCGGCGGGCATTATATCTCTGCCGACACACGCCATAGTCACCGTGCATCTGCCGAGACTGTCAAGGTCGCCGTAGCTCTCATACGATTTCGTGGTATACTCGCTCTCCTCAAAGAAGGGCTTGTTGCCGTTTATTATTACGTAGGCAGACTTGCCGTCGTATTTTGGGATACTGTCAAGGTCACCGCTCGGCGTATTTGCCTCGCCGCCGTCCTTATCCTCTGTCGGCAGAGACGTACTGCCTTCATTTTTATCACCAAGCGGCAGGGATATTTCCCCGTCCTCCAGCGCGGACATAAGACCGTCGCAGGACGAAAGAGACAACGCCCCAAAAACCACCGCAAGTATAAGCAAAAGGCTTAAAATTCTCAATTTCTTCATATCAGCCCTCCGTTTTTCTTATATAGGTCTGTTCTGTTATATCGTGTGACGAGCCGCCAATCTCCGACGTGCTCTCAAGCACCCACTCGCCATCGGGAAACTTAAAATACGCCGTGGCGGGATACACTCTGTTCCACCGATAAATTATTATCTTATTTATTTTTGACGCGTAGGGCGAAATATCCGCGCCCTCAACAAAGCACACGTCCCCGCCCTGCGCCGTATCAAGAAAATTCTCGTCGCAAAGTGCACAGCACCCGGTGTTCTGTGAAAACATCTTATAGGAGTACGAATTCATATAAAGACGCTTTCCCATATTATCGTTGAGTATGCGGTCGCAAAGCACCTCGTCACGGCTCTGTCGGCGTGTGCCGAAAATCATGCCGTCCCTGTCGTCAAGGCAAAGAATAACCGTCATATTATTTTA
>JAFTKY010000095.1 GCA_017453005.1 Clostridia bacterium
AGTTCGTGTACTCTATTCTAAATTGACAGATCTGTATTTCGCACTTTTTTGCTTTGTACTTCTCTTTTGTTGTTCAGTTGTCAAGGTTCAATTTTGTGCGCCGTTTTTTTGACGCCCATATAGTATATCACAATCGAAACCCGTTGTCAATACTTTTTTTGAATTTTTTTAAAATATTTTCAACTTTTTTTGATGCAATATAGGCTGCGCTTTTCGACAGCTTTATTATTATATCACCCGCTTCTCAATTTGTCAACAAAAAATTGTCAAAAAATGCACTTTTGGTGATTTGCACTATTTAGCCAAATTCAATCTCATTTTTTTGTCAATTTGACGTATATACACACAAAACCGCCCTCAAATCAAGGGCGGTTGTATTCACCAGAGCCTTTCACCGTTAAAATAAACTATCGTTTTTACGTTCTTTTCTCGTGTTTGGTGCGGGAGAGTAATTGATTTTTTATATTTTTCGGGAATATTGACATTCATGTAGAACTCGTGCCCGTCAAATCTCCACTCAACGGAGGACATACATCCGTCTATCTCCACACAGCCCTTTGCCCATTCTAGTCCACAAATATGAGGAGCTATTGCAATATACCCTTCCTTTTTATTTATATCGGCAAATCCGACGATATCTCTCAAAAGGTGCACGCCCGCATGAGAAGCAAACCCGTGACACATCGATGTCGTGTGCTTGAAGTTATTTTCCCAAAGTGTGCCGGGCCCCTCCTCAATCTGCCACATATAGATGTCAAGCAACTCCTTATACATGGTATCATACGCTCCGATACGCGAAAGCAAATCAAGACGTATGCAAAGCCCTATAAAGAGATTACTTTTCTGGATATCGGTATTTCGAGGAAGCTTGGGGCACGTTCCCATATTATCGGTCACAAATGACATGAGCTCGGCGTTTTCTTCCTTATTGTATAAGCCAGCCCACAGCGAGGTATAAATACATGCCTCGGTGCTTATCGGTCTCGCCACTACGTCATCCTGCTCCCATCTAAAGGAATCTGTGAAAGCAATGCCGTCGCCCTTGTTTTTTTCAATAACACACCTGAGAGCATTTCTTACCTCCCGTCCTCTGCTTATCCATGCATGATTTTGATAGAGGGCTCCAAGCTGTACGAGGGTGTAGGCGTAAAGTGCGTTCGCCGCTGTGGATATGGGACGCGTGCTTATGCTACTGTTTGACATCGACCAATCCACAAAAACATGCGGCAGGTTTTCAAGCAGACCGCTCTTTCCAATAAACTCCTCACAGCCGTCAACAAAGCTCACGACGCGCCCCTCATACTCGCGCGCCAAAGATTCGTCTCCCGTGCGGTTGACATATTCGCAGAGCTCACACATAAGCCAGAATGACCATGTCGTAATGCCTGCGAGCAAGGGATAATTTTTCTTGTTTGCGGGATAAACCTCGGGAAAAAATCCGTTAAAAATTTTCTTTGAGTCCGTGACCAGGAACGTCTCCAACATTTCCCGTTCTACTCTGTCGTCCGAGAGCATAAGCGACGCCGCCCTTGCCGTCCACAAGGAATCACAAAGCCAGCCGCCTCTTTCGCGGTCGGGACAATCCATAAAGACGTCGAGGGTGTTCAAAAGTAAGGTTTGCTTTGCGGAGTCGTATAGAATGTTTGCATTGTCGTCACTACACGAAAAGCTGCATCTATGCTCATCGGGGTATGAGTATTCAAGCACGGATATATCCTTTATTCTTACGCGCTTGCAGTCTCTTATATATATTTTTAGATATCTGTAAACGCCCGCCTCGAAAAATACCCTTTTGATTTTGCCGCCATTTGCGTGAAGACGGCTGACCGTTGCAAAGTGGTAGGGCATATTACCCTGCTCATCAACGGCCTCGCTTCTGACAAAGTCAAACGTACCTCCGTCGCTCTCAAGCTCCACGCAAAGCAGTCCCACCACGCTCTTGCCCATATCCATCATGACATAGGAATCGCTCTCGGATTCTATCACAAGCTCGTTATTAGTTTTTTGAAGCTTCACGCTTGCCGAGGGTATATCCACGGTTTGTCTGCACTCCACAAAGGCAAGCTCCTGCAGTCTGTCAAAATACCCCTCACGCTTCTCGTAAAAGCACAAGGGAAATTTTCTTTTCCTATCGAGGTGGCACGCGCCAAACGAAATAATACCGCCGGGTATATGCCTACAAAGGCTCGGGAAAGGCAGACTTGTATACAGGTAGGTTTTCTTTATATCGCCCCTCGCGGCAGATACAAATTCTCCCGCGCCGAGCGTCCATGCGTCATACCCCTCCGAAAGATTATATATTTCTATAGCCTCTCGCGAATGAGATATGCGCTCGCTTCTTTCAACTCTGAAGTTGAGTTTCTGCACCCGCATCTCGTCTCTGCCCGTGGCAAAAACGCAGTTGCCCGCACATACAAGCTCGCATATCAGCATACCTTCCTCAAGAGTGGAATCGTTTGAATATTTATCATATCCGTCGCCATACTCAACGAGCTCGACTGCTATGTGGTTCTCGCCGCCTGACAAGTATTTTTCAACATTTATCTCGTCTACACGCAAATATCCGTGAGCCGTTCTGCGAGGGCCCTGCATTACCATCTCTCCGTTTATATACAAGCGATAGATGTTCTGCGCGCTGATACATATTTTTGCATCGACTGTCTCTGCGGGCGAGAGCATCACGCACTTGTAAAAGCCGTAGTGAGCGGCATAAGCAGCCTGCCTTGCCGCCTCACGTTCGCTCTGCGTGTACGGATAAAAGATGGGGCTTGCCGCAACAAACTCATATCTTCTCATATTTACTCCAAAGGGCCACCACGTAAATTGTGACGGCCCAAAAATGTTTTAAATTCAGCTTATGATTTCATTACTGCGCCCTTTGCCGCACAGTCAACCTGTCTTGCGTATCTTGCAAGCCAGCCGGACTTGATATTCGGCTCGGGGGCTACGTATTTTTCCCTGCGCGCCGCAAACTCATCATCGCTCACACGCGCATTGATAGAGGCGTTGGGAATATCAATTTCAATTATATCACCCTCGCAAAGAAGTCCTATATTACCTCCGCAAGCCGCCTCGGGACAAACGTGTCCTATCGACGCACCACGGGACGCGCCCGAAAATCTACCGTCGGTAATAAGCGCGACAGTCTTGTCAAGCTTCATGCCCGCAAGAGCAGACGTGGGATTGAGCATTTCTCTCATTCCGGGGCCGCCCACGGGACCTTCGTATCTGATAACAACAACGTCGCCGTCCACTATCTTGCCGCTGTAAATTGCCGCTATTGCCTCGTCCTCGGAGTTGAACACGCGCGCAGGTCCGCTATGCACGAGCATTTCGGGAGCAACTGCACTTCTCTTAACGACGCAGCCCTCCTGTGCTATATTACCCCAGAGTATCTGTATTCCGCCCGTCTCGCTGTAGGGGTTCTCAATAGGACGGATGCTGTTCTGATTTTTAATGTACGCGCCCTCAATATTCTCTGCAACGGTCTTTCCGCTTACAGTGGGAAGGCTGCCGTCAATAAGACCGCGTTTAAGAAGCTCCGCCTGAACTGCGGGGATACCGCCTGCCGCGTCAAGGTCCTGCATATGGGTAGGTCCTGCGGGAGCGAGGTGACAGAGATTGGGAACCTTCGCGCTCATTTCGTTGAATGCCTCAAGATTAAGCGGACAACCCGCCTCGTTTGAGATAGCGAGCAGGTGAAGAACGCTATTAGACGAGCAACCGAGTGCCATGTCACAAGCAAGCGCGTTGAGAATAGATTTTTCATTTACTATCTGTCTTGCGGTGATACCGTTATTGACGAGGTTCATAATAGCCATACCCGCGTGCTTTGCGAGCATTACTCTCTTGGAGGACACCGCAGGAACAGTTCCGTTACCGGGGAGCGCAAAGCCGAGTGCCTCACACAGGCAGTTCATGGAGTTTGCCGTATACATACCCGCGCACGAGCCACAGCCGGGACATACACCCTTTTCGCACTCGTCAAGCTTGCAAGCGTCAATGATGCCCGCCTTGTACGCGCCGACAGCCTCAAACATCTTGGAAAGCGAGGTCTCCTCGCCGTTGTACGTACCCGCCATCATAGGGCCGCCCGAGCAAACGACTGCGGGAATGTCCATTCTTACCGCCGCCATTACCATACCGGGAACGATTTTATCACAGTTGGGAACAAGAACAAGACCGTCAAACTGATGCGCCATAGCCATAGTCTCGGTGCTGTCCGCAATAAGCTCACGGGACGCAAGCGAATACTTCATACCGATATGTCCCATAGCTATACCGTCGCAAACGCCGATAGAGGGCACCATGATAGGCGTGCCTCCCGCCATTCTGACACCCGCCTTTACCGCCTCGGTTATTTTGTCGAGGTGATAATGACCGGGGACTATGTCGCTGTGCGCGCTGACAATGCCGATAAGAGGACGCTCAAGCTCCTCCTTGGTGTATCCCATTGCATAAAAAAGACTTCTGTTCGGCGCTCTTTCAGCACCCTTCGTTACGTTATCCGAACGCATAATATTTCTCCTTCTTCTGTGGGGAGGGAAATTCCTTTTTGAAAAAAGGATTCCCCTCCCCACCCCCCACCCTTTCCAAAAAAACTTTCAAAAAAGGGATATGGGTTGATTTTTATTTTTTGTTTTTCTTGCCTACTACGTCGACAATTCTGACAATAGCAGGGGAAAGAATAATATTTATTCCGAATTCTATGACGAAATTTAACCAGATAAGCAATACCAAGAAGACAAACACATTTTGTCCCCCTGCCCATTTTTCTGAGATAGTATTACTGAAAAAGCACACCATGCCCAACAAAAAAATTCCCGTATTGATTATCGGTGCCGTGGCAGATGCAAGTACCGTTCTCAGGTATACGTATTTGCCCTTGAATAATTTGTCGAGACCTTTATAAATCAATCCTGAGCAGAGACCCGCCGCAACAGCTTTTGAAATTGCTACGATACAATAAAGTACGGGGCTGTCTTCAAACAAAATAAACGTCATAGTGCCGGGCGCAGTTACGGTCAGAACGACCGTCATAATACCAAAGACCAAGCCAAGAATTGCACCCTCAACAGGTCCCAGCAAAAACGCTCCGACAACTATCGGTATAAGCACGAAGGAAAATTCAATTCCAACGGCTCTCAGCGGAGTTGATGCTAACGTGCCGATGTATTGCATTACAAATATCAGCGCAATAAGCATAGCAAGCTGAACCATTCGCAGCATTTTTTTGTTTATTGACGTTCTCATGCTCTCGCCTCCTTTTGGTCACGTGCGGTCAAATGTACCGCCGTCAGGGTGGCGTTCGTGTTCAAATAGAACATAAAAAATTTCTCCTTGAGGGGCTCTCACCCTCTGCTGCCGTCCTGACCGTAATTCGGGTACGGCGCATAAAATTTATAATAATCGCGGAGCTGTCGCCACGCGTTATTATCATGCGTTATTTTTATATATGAAGTAAAGCCCGTAGAGCGTGAGGTGCGGCTGATATACCATTTCGTGGCGGCAGGCAGGGATTACACCCTCGCACAGTCCGCCCGTGGCGTACACCGTAGCCCCTCCCTTGAGCTTCATCTCTTTTTCAAATTCATCAATAAGTCCGTCTATCATTATCGCATTGCCGAAAACAACGCCCGAGCGGACGGAGTCGCCCGAATTCTTACCTATCACGCGCTTTGGCGTGGACAGGGTCACCTCGGGAAGCTGTGCCGTCTCGGTGTGGAGCGCATCAAGAGACACACGCACGCCCGGCATAATGCAGTTGCCGAGATATTCTCCGCTCTCACTTACAGCGGATATTGTGGTCGCCGTACCCATATCGACTATGATATACGCGCGCCCCTTACCGCCAAGCCCAAGCACACCCGCCGTATTTGCGACAAGGTCGGAGCCAAGCTCGGAGGGGTTATCAATTTTTATTGCAAAGCCCGTTTTAAGTCCGGGACCGACTGTTTTCGGCTTTTGACCGCAAAGTCTGTGCGCACAGTCCTCAAGCTTGTGCGTCAACGTCGGCACCACCGAGGATATTACAGCACCCTTTATATCATTTTTATTTATGTCCGACATATAAAGCATACTGCCAAACTGAGCGAAATACTCATCAGCCGTTCTCTCCCTGTCGGACGAAAGCTTGAAGGTGTATTTCAGCTCTCCGCTCTCAAGACAAAAAAGCCCCGTAGATATACTTGAGTTACCTATATCAATAGCTAAAAGCATAACTGCACCTCCTGTGTTTTTGCCCATTTCTTCGGCGGCGAAGAAATAGGCGAAAGAAGCCGCAAGGGCGGAAGGGAGGTTGCGATTCCTCCCTTCCCCCTTAACCCCCATCCTACACAAACGCTTTTGTTTTCACCGTTCGATTCGCGGTTGACATAAATAACATCAAGAAACTTTAATAAATTATCTGTGGGGAAGTTTTTGAAGGGGAGCGCGAGGGGAAAACTTTTTCCAAAAAGTTTCCCCTCGCGTTATTCCTGAATCAAATCACAAAGACCGATGAGAATTTGTGTCGCCTTTTATTTCACAAAGACCGACGAGATTTTTTCGTAGACAAGGCGCAACGGAGAAAACCAAGCGCCGGCGTAGTTACCTACGCCAAGCTGTTTTCGAGTAGCAACGCAGTATACGGAAAAATATCTAAGGTCGACTTATTTCTTAAGCCAGCACATCATCTCGCGAAGTTCCGCTCCCGTCTTTTCAAGCTGATGCTCGGACTCGACGCGGCGGGTTGCAAGGAACTTAGCCTTACGTCCTGCGGAGAATTCCTGCATAAACTCGGAAGCAAACGTACCGTTCTGGATCTCCTCAAGAACCTTCTTCATTTCCTTACGCGTTTCCTCTGTGATAAGGCGCTTACCCGTACGGTAGTCACCGTACTCTGCGGTGTTGGAAATGGAATATCTCATCTTCGCAAATCCACCCTGGTTGATAAGGTCAACGATGAGCTTCATCTCGTGGATACACTCAAAGTATGCCATCTCGGGCTCGTAGCCTGCCTCAACGAGTGTGTCAAAGCCCGCCTTCATAAGCTCGGTTACACCGCCGCAGAGAACTGCCTGCTCACCAAAGAGGTCAGTCTCAGTCTCCTCACGGAAGCTGGTCTCAAGAATACCCGCACGGCCTGCACCGATACCCGAAGCGTATGCGAGAGCTATATCCTTTGCTCTGCCCGAGTAGTCCTGATATACTGCGATAAGAGAAGGAACACCCTTGCCCTCAAGATACTGCGTACGAACCGTGTGACCGGGACCCTTGGGCGCGATCATGATGACGTCAATGTTCTTTGCGGGCTGAATGAGGTTGAAGTGAATGTTGAAGCCGTGAGCGAAGCAAAGAACGTCACCCTCCTTCATGTGAGGAGCGATCTGCTTGTTGTAAATGTCTGCTGCAAGCTCATCGGGAACGAGCATCATTACGACGTCTGCCGCTGCTGCTGCGTCCTCAACCTCCATAACCTTGAAGTTGGGGTGTGTTGCTGCGAATGCCGCTGCCTTGGGGTAGTGCGCGGAGTTTGCTCTGAGACCAACGATTACGTTGACGCCCGACTCTGCGAGGTTTTCGGAATGAGCGTGTCCCTGAGAACCGAAGCCGATAACTGCTACGGTCTTACCGTCAAGAATGGAAAGATTGCAATCCGTGTCATAATACTTCTTAATCATTTTCTTAATCTCCTTTGAGGTTTTATAAAAAATTAGTTTTTGTTTTCAGTTATCAAGGTCGTAATTGACCTTTCCCTTTTCAAGCGCCGTCGCACCCGTGCGGCACATCTCGACTATCTTGAAGGGCTTGAGGAGTGCGAGCATCCTCTCAATCTTTTCGGGCGAGCCCGACGTTTCAAGAACCATGTATCCCTTGTGGGAGTCAACTATTCTGAAATGGTGATGCGCCGCCGTTCTTACGACCTCGTCAACGTTGTCCGAGTCCGTCTCGACCTTAACGAGCAAAAGCTCGCGAAGGACTGCGTGCTCAGGCTCAATGGATATGACCTGCTTTGTCTCAATCAGCTTTTCGGTCTGGCTCATAATCTGCTCGTACACTGTCTCGTCTCCAAAGCAGGAAACGGTTATTCGGGAAATATTGGGGTTGTCGGTAGATGCAACCGTCAACGTATCAATGTTAAATCCTCTCTGGCAGAACAGCGAGGAAATTCGTGTGAGTACACCCGCGTTGTTTTCAACCAAAAGTATAAGATAATGCTTTTCGTTCATTACTTGCCTGCCTCCTCGGGATTATTTATTATCGTGTCCTCGACCGTCTTGCCTCCGGGTATCATGGGATACACGTTCTCAAAGCGGTCAATAAGACATTCTATCCAAACGGGACCGTTTGCCTTCAAAGCTTCAGCGAGCGCCGCCTTGTACTCGGCAAGCGTCTCACAATGATAGCCCTTCGCGCCAAAGCCCTCCGCAACCGCCTTATAATTGGTCGCTCTCTCGGGCTCACTGGACGAAAATCTTCTTCCGTAGAAGAACTGCTGCCACTGGTGAACCATTCCAAGCACCTGGTTGTTCATGATGACCGTAATTACGGGCACGTTGTAGCTTACTGCCGTGCAAGCCTCGTTGAGGTTCATGTGGAAGCTTCCGTCTCCCGTAAAGTGAATTACGGGACGTGTGCCCTCGGTCGCGATGGTCGCGCCGATTGCCGCACCGTAGCCGTAGCCCATCGTGCCAAGTCCTCCGCTTGTGAGGAAGCTGTTCGGCTTTACGTGGGAGATATACTGCGCCGCCCACATCTGATGCTGTCCTACGTCCGTGACGTAGATAGCATCCTCGCCCGCCATCTTACAAGTCTCGCGGATTATCTGATGAGGCTTGAGCTCGTGAGAGTCCTCGGGAACGTCCACGGGCACGTGGTCATGCTTTTTCCACTCGTCAATATCCGCGTGCCACTTCTCTCTCTTCTGCTCCTTGATAAGAGGCAAAAGTTTTGTGAGTACGTCCTTGATATCTCCGTTTACACTGTATTCGCAGGGAACGTTCTTGCCTATCTCGGACTTTGCTATGTCAATGTGGATTATCTTTGAGTTCTTGCAGAAATTCTTTCCGTTAAGAGCAACTCTGTCGGAAAATCTCGTTCCGAGCGCGATCATAACGTCAGAATTGAATATCGCCTTGTTTCCCGAATACATACCGTGCATACCGAGAAGACCGAGGTTGTTTCTGTCACCGTAGCCAAGCACTCCCGCCGCCATAAGCGTATAGGACGCGGGAATATCTGCCTTTGCGATAAGCCTTTGAACCTCTTCCTCTGCGCCCGACAGTCTGATACCGCCGCCACAGTAAACGAAGGGACGCTCGGCAGAGTTGATGACCTCCGCAATCTCTTCAAGGTTGTCGTATTCGACGGGCTTTTGAGCCTTCTTTTCCGCCGTGGGAGGCGTGTATTCGCACAATGCCGCAGTAACGTCCTTTGTGATATCCACATGCACGGGGCCAAATCTGCCCGTGTGCGCTATTTCAAACGCACGACGAAGCGTGTCGGCAAGCTGATTTACGTCGTTTACAAAGAAATTGTGCTTTGTAATAGGCATCGTAATACCCGTTATATAGACCTCCTGAAAGCTGTCTCTGCCTATCAGTGAGTTGGGCACGTTGCCCGTGATAGCTACCATAGGCACGCTATCCATATATGCAGTTGCAAGTCCCGTGACGAGATTGGTCGCACCGGGGCCGCTGGTTGCGATACATACACCGGTTCTGCCGGTAGCGCGTGCGTATCCGTCTGCCGCGTGTGCCGCGCCCTGCTCGTGAGCAGTCATTATATGACGAATTTTGTCGCTGCTCTTGTAAAGCTCGTCGTAAATATTGAGCACACATCCGCCCGGATAACCGAACACGGTGTCAACACCCTCCTCGAGCAAAACTTTTACTAAAATTTCAGAGCCGTTGAGTGTCATATCTTTCCTCCTGTTTAAAATTTTTCAAGTTTTGAGTAAATTTCCCGCCAAAAAACAAAAAAGCCGCAGTCATCTCTCTATCAAGAGACAAATGCGAAACACATATGCGGTACCACTCTTTTTGCTTTCATGCGAAAACCACTCTGCTCCTCCGAATACCGAAGGCTCGTTCTGTAACGGGAACGCCCGTCTGCTCTTAAAGGCGTACGCTTATATGGGCGTATACTTTCGGAACAGCTTGCTCCGGGATGACGTTCAGATATCTCCGCTGCCGCGTCTCAGCCACCGCGACTCTCTGTGGAACGGTTGGAATACCCTACTTTTCCCTTCACAGCACTTTAGTTTGCTATTACAACCCATTATATCAAATGATTTTGCGCTTGTCAATACTTTTTTTGATTTTTTCAAAAAAATCAGCCCCGTTTTTCCTTTTTTATCAAGGAGTTTTATACAAAAAAGCCGACCTGTTTTTGTGTATATCGTAAAACTTTCGGCGATAGCAATATTTGTCTTGTTATATATAAATTTTGTCTTGTAAAATCGCACAAATTGTCCTATAATTCAAACAGAGGATATTTCAAACCTACGTTATACAAAGGAAAGGTGAAAATTATGAGTCTTCCAATAGCTGTTCAAGTTTATTCCGTAAGAGACGACGCGGCAAAGGATTTTCGCGGCACTCTTGAAGAAATCAAAAAAATGGGCTATGACGGCGTAGAGTTCGCAGGACTTTACGGCTACGCGCCCGCGGACGTAAAGAAAATGTGTGAGGAGATAGGTCTTATCCCGATATCCGCTCACGTTCCCTATTACGAGATACTCTCAAACCCCGAGGCAGTTCTTTCGCAGTACGCGGACATTGGCTGCAAATACGTGGCTATTCCCTATCTTACCGAGGAATGCCGCCCCGGAACCGACGGATTTATTGACGTCGTCAAGAACGCAGAGCTTTTCGGCAAGGTTGCAAAGAGCCTCGGCATGACGCTTCTTTACCACAACCACGATTTTGAGTTTGAAAAGCTTGACGGCAAATACGCCCTCGACATTCTCTACGACACCGTCCCCGCAGAGCTTCTCCAGACCGAGCTTGACACCTGCTGGGTAAACATCGGCGGTGAGGATCCCGCATCCTACATAAGAAAGTACAACGGACGCACCCCCGTAGTCCATCTCAAGGACTTTGTCGGAGGCAAGAGCAACAATATGTACGCGCTCATCGGCATAGAATCCGATGAAAGCTCCGCTCCCACGCAGTTTGAATTCCGTCCCGTAGGCTACGGAAATCAGAACTTCCCCGAAATAATTGCCGCAAGCAAGGAGTCGGGCGCAGAGTGGGTAGTAGTTGAGCAGGACTCTCCCTCTATGGGTCTTACCCCCATGGAGAGCATCAAAAAGAGTATAGATTATCTCAAGACGCTTGAGCTTTAATAAAAGAAAGGACAGGTAAAACTCATGGCATATTCAAGCACAGATTTCAGCGAAAAGAAAAAGGACGCGGTCATAGACACAAACCGCAAAATACGCGTAGGTATAGTTGGCTGCGGCTGGATCGCAGAGGCTCACCTCATTTCCTATCTCAACTGCCCCGACGTAGAAGTAGTCGCAGGCTGCGACCTCGTTCCCGGCAAGGCAAAGGCACTTCTTGACAGATACAATCTTACAGACGCAAAAACAGATTACCCCTCTCACAAAGAGATGATAGATGACAAATCACTCAAGCTCGATGCAATTTCTGTTTGTACGTACAACTGCCAGCACGCAGCGCCCTGCATCTACGGACTTCAGAACGGTCTCCACGTTCTCGTTGAAAAGCCCTTCACAGTAACTCTTGACGAGGCTGTTGAGGTCATGAAGGCGGAAAAAGCAAGCGGAAAGGTGCTTTCCATCGGCTTCCAGCCCAGATTTGACGCAAACATGCAGATGATAAAGAAGATAGTTGAATCGGGCGAGCTCGGAAAAATATACTACATCCAAACGGGCGGCGGACGCCGCAAGGGTATTCCCACTCCCCTCGGCACGTCATTCATTGAAAAGGATACGGGCGGACTTGGTGCGCTTGCTGATATCGGATGCTACTCGCTTGACATGGTGCTCAACGCAGTAGGCAACCCCAAGCCCTTGACCGTTACGGGATATAAGAGCGATTTCTTTGGTAAGGACCCGAATTTCTACCCCGGTCACCCCGAATACGCCGAAAAGTTTGGCGTTGACGATTTCGCGGCAGCGTTCGTAAGACTTGAGGGCGACATTATACTTGACTTCAGAATTTCCTGGGCGATGCACATGGACACCGCGGGCGACACACTCATCCTCGGAACGAAGGGCGGCTTGAAGATCCCCTCGACCGAGTGCTGGAACGGCTCAGTCGGCGGTGCAATGAGAATTTTCCATGATGTCTGCGGCGAACCCACAGACACTGTAGTACCGATTCTTCCCAGCGGAGAGGATCTCTTCCTTCAGAAGGTTCGCGCGTTCCTTGATGCAATAAAGAACGGAACCCCCTCCCCCATTCCTTCCTCACAGATCATATACAATCAGGCGATACTTGACGGAATTGCACGCTCGGCAGAGCTTGGTCGCGAGGTCACTATTGAAATTCCCGAGATTTAAATCCAATCATGTAGGGAGCAAGCCAAATGGCTTGCTCCTTTTTTCATATTTCGACACGTCTCATCATACCTCGGCATACACTGATAATGAAATCTCTCTGCATTTTGGTGTATATATGAAATCTGCTCCTCTCAAAAGCTATAAGCACACCCTGCGTGCGTCCTATATAGGTCATATCACGCAGGCAATAATAAATAATTTCGCTCCTCTTCTGTTTTTGACCTTTGAGGGGCAATATGGGCTTTCTCTGTCCAAAATAACGTCTCTCGTTGCCATAAACTTTATCCTTCAGCTTACCGTGGACCTTGCCGCGGCGTCCTTCGTTGACAGAATAGGCTACAGAAAATGTATGATAGCCGCTCATATTCTGTGCGCGGCGGGGCTTGTATGTCTGGGCACACTTCCCGACTTTCTGCCAAACGCATATTCGGGAATACTTATCTCGCTTATTCTCTACGCGCTCGGAGGCGGTCTTATTGAGGTGCTTATCGCACCGATAGCCGAGGCTTGCCCGTGCGATAACAAGACCGAGGTCATGAGCCTTCTCCACTTTTTCTATTCCGCAGGACACGTTGGCGTCGTCATATTCAGCGCAGTCTTCTTTTTTATTTTCGGTATTGAGAATTGGCAAACGCTCGCAATTCTCTGGGCAATTATACCCATTTTAAACTCGGTATATTTTCTTTTAGTGCCTATATACTCTCTGCCGAGTGGAGAATCGGAGCAGGCGTCGATAAAATCGCTCTTGCGATCAAAAATCTTCCTATTATTTATACTTCTCATGTTTTTATCGGGTGCGTCCGAGCAAAGCATGAATCAATGGGCGTCCGCCTTTGCGGAGTCAGCTCTCTCAAATACAACTCTATCGAGCTATGCAAAGATACTCGGAGACCTGTGCGGGCCGTGTGTTTTTGCGCTCATGATGGGCATGTCGCGTCTGCTTTACCCAAGGCTTCAACACAAAATACACCTTGAAGCCTTTATGATTATTGCGTCGGGGGTGTGTGCCTTGTGCTACCTTATAGCCGCAATATGTCCGTTTGCTCCGATAAGACTTTTATTTTGCGGGATATGCGGACTTTCCATAGGTATCGCGTGGCCGGGAATTTACGTGCTTGCCCCGAAGCATTGTCACGGTGTCAGCACCGCGTGTTTTGCGTTGCTCGCACTCGGCGGCGACCTCGGATGCGCCGCAGGACCCACTGCCGTAGGATTGCTTGCGGACAAATTCAATTCTCTTTCCTGCGGTCTTTTGGTAGCGGCAGTCTTTCCCGTGCTGCTACTACTTGGAGTGTTTTTTGTAAAAGTGATTTCAAGCAACAAAGCAAAAGGACGGCTCAGATGAGCCGTCCTCAGCTTTATATTCTACCTCTACCGAGGCGGCTATTTTGAGCCGCCTCTTTAGTTTTGTCAAGCACTATCAGGTGAATGTGTTCGTAACAAATCCTCTGTAGTTGTAGAATGTATTACGTACTGCCTGTACCGACGAACCGGTAGTTAGCATGTAGGAGTATGTATATGCCTTGAACGCCTGAAGGTTAGCCTCGCAGCCTGCCGCCGTGTAGTTACATCCTGCGGAGAATGCCGATGTGGTATCACCGTAGATGTTGTACTGGTTTCTACCCGAGATAAATCTTACGATTCCGGGTATATAGAAACCAAATGCAAATCCGGACGAAGCATTGTACCATGCTCCCCAAGTCTCAGAACCGCTTACTGCAAATCTCGTTGTGATTGCGTAGTTGGGGTCGAATACGTTGGAATCACCGCTACCGCCGCTCCAGAACGGGAGTGCAGTCTTGTAAACATAGTTTACAGAGTTCCAATCGCCCGAGCTTCCATCGTATGCAAACGAGTTGAGCCATCCGATGAAGTACATTGCGGGTACCTCCTGGTTGCACGTACCTGTTGCAGCGTAGCCCGAGTAATCGTAGAATCTGTTCTTAACCACTACTCTGTCGGAGTAAACTGTGTACCAGTTTTCCATGTAGGAAGGAGTGATAGTAGCCGTTGCGCCGTCGGTGCCTGCGCCCCAGTCCATAGGCTGAGACTTGACGTACATTGAGAAGTCCTCAATTACTACGTCGATAAGACGGGAATCGTTACCGATCCAGTCACCGCCCTGTACGGGGTTGTACTTCCACTTTGCACCGTTGTAAAGACCGGTAATAACGTTTGCATTGTACCACGACTGCTGGATAAGACGTCCTTCGTCGTAGATGTTGATAAGGTTACGAACGCTTGTGTTACCGTCGTTCTTGTCCTCGAAGTAACAGAGTGCACCACCCCAGGAGAGTCTTGTACCGACCTTGAATCTTGCGTTCTGGATATACGTCATGTTACCAAGATCCCACTCCGCCATCTCCGTAGAGATATGAGCGAGCATGAAGAGTCCGCTGGACGAGCCGAGAGGATAGATAGTAAAGCTATCAATATCCTTAGCCGTTGCGCCCTCAAGGAAATCGAGGATCACGCAGGTGAACGTACCCTGACCGCTTTCAAGATAGAAGGTATCCGTAAGAGCCGTTCCGCCGCCGTCACGGTAAGTCATTACCACCTTCATGGGAACGCTTGCGCTGAACTGAAGCTTGAAGCGGTTGAATTCGCTGAACTGTCCGTCAGGGAAGCTGAGCGTAATTCCCGAGGAAGGAACGGTCAATCTGTAAGAGGACGAGTTGTAGGACGCAGAGGTTGTAAACTTAAGTCCGTTATACATCGTGTAGGTGTTACCGCTCTTGGACGAGGGAGCCGTCGAGAAGGACGTCGTTTCATCCTTAACAGCAACCTGTACCTGAGAGTCCGCTACGTCGGAGCCGGACACGTAATCGTCATCTGCGCCAACAACGTACAGATCTACGTACTGGATAATTGCTATCGATCCGTCTCCGAGCTGAGCTACGAAGTAAACTCTGTGTACTCCGTCGGAGAGTCCCGAGGTGTCAATGTCTATAACGAATCTCTTCGCGTTAGCACCGCCCGCCGTAATAACTGCGGATTCGGCAGTTCCCATGAAGCTTGTCGAGAGCGTTACCGCTACGGGCTTATCTGCATAGAAGTAACCGAAGGAGCTGATGGTCTTGGAGGAGTAACCCATCCATCCGCCGAGAGTTACGTACTCACCGGATCTTATCGTAACTGCCGTGTGGTTCTGTGCGTAAGGTGTCTTAGCAGTACCGTCAGCAGCATTCTTGTTAACCGTCCAATGTCCGCCGTTGATCTTGAGGTAGTCCATAGAGTAGCCTACTACGAGACCGTTTGTATAATCAAACGGAACAACGGGTCTGCCGTTTGCCTGAGGATTCCATACGGTTACGTCCTCAAGGACTATGATCTTGACGTATACGCCCGAGCCAGTAGCTGCGGCGATGGTTACGTCAAACGTCTGTCCCCAGTATGCGGAGAGGTCGATAGTAAGAGGTGTAGTTGATGCGAATACGCAGTTTGCCGTGGGTGCATCCGAGGATACGCCTGCCTTACCGGAAGCTGTACCTACGTGTGCGCTCGTAGCGTTCGTAAGACAACCCGTGGTATCTATTGCTACCCAGGTCTTACCGTCGTCAAGGCTGTAGTAGTAACCTGCAATTCCGCTGTCGGTTACGCACCAGCCCGCGATGGAGAGCTTACCGTAGAAGTCTGTTCCGTGTCCCTTGATGGACTGAACACCGTCTACCGAGTTGCTTCCGTAACCCGTGTAAGGACCGTTCTTGTTGATGTAGTCAACGCTTGTTGCGTAGGTCTCAACTATTACCTTTTCAGCACCGCACTCGCACTTGTTGTTTGCGTCGAATACGTGGGAATCGGTAGATGCCACGTACTTACACGTCGAGCAAGACTTTGTGTGCTGAGTATTGCTTATAGATGTGAGCTTGAATACGTGTGCGCCCGTGCCCGTCTTGTTACCGCAGACCGTACACTGATACCAGTGGTTGTTTGCGTCAACGGTGTAGCCCGAGCCGTAGGAGTGAGTGATGGATCTCGTGTATCCGCAATCACCGCAGCTTGTATCACAGCTGTTGGTGAAGTTGTGCGCGTTTTTGTCCTTAGCCGCACCGCAGACGGAGCACTTATACCAGTGGTAGTTTGCATCCGTAGATATCGTGCTTTCCCACGTGTGCTCTGTTACTCTCGTGTATCCGCAGGTGTTACAGCTTTCGTCACAGCTTGAGCCGTACGTGTGCGCCTGTGCCGAGCCCTGAATTGCTCCGCAGGCTACGCAAGCCTTCCAGTGATTATCTGCATCCATGGAGTAGCTTGAGCTGTAGCTGTGGCTTGTAGATCTCGTTGCACCGCAGACGTTACAATCGGCATCACAGCTGTGGTCGTATGTATGAGTTGCGGTTCTTGCAACCTGGTTACATACGTTACACGTAGTATCGCAGAGGTTATCGTACGTGTGGTCTGCCATGTTGGTTCTGGTCTCACCGCAGAGGTTACACGTCTTGTCTCCGCAGGCGTTGTCGTATACGTGCTGACATGCCGCAAGGTCTCTCGTCTTTCCGCAGCTATCACAGGTCGTGTCTGTTGCGGAAGAGTAGTTATGCGTTGCCATGCTCTTCTTTGCACCGCAGACGCTGCACTGATACCAGTGATACGTATCATCAGTGCTCCACGTCGAGCCGTAAGCGTGGCTTATAGACCTCGTCGCGCCGCAGGTGTTACACGTCGTATCACAGTTGTTGTCGTACTTGTGAGTCGTCGTTCTCGTGTATCCGCAGGTGTTACAGCTTGTATCACAGTCGTTAGCCCATACGTGAGCTGCGCTGTTGGTCTTTGCACCGCAGACGATACATGCGAACCAGTGGTTATTTGCATCGGATGAGTAGGTTACGCTGTAGCTGTGCGTAGTCGTTCTCGTGTATCCGCAGGTATCGCACTTATCGTCACAGGTGTTGGACCATGCGTGAGATGCCTTGTTTCTCTCCATACCGCACGTCGAGCATGCCTGCCAGTGGTGAGTACCGTTGCTGGAGTAGGTCGTTGCGTAGCTGTGAGCTATGGATCTGATATATCCGCATCCCGAGGTATTACACGTCGTATCACACGCGTTATCGTATGCGTGGTTGACCTCGTTGTTCTTAGCACCGCACTTGGTACATGCGTACCAGTGCGAGGTGCTATCGCTTGTAAGTGTTGTTGCGTATTCGTGAGACGTACCCGTTCTCGTGTATCCGCAGGTGTTACATTCTGCGTCACATACGCTGTCGAATACGTGTACTCCCTTGTTCTTCTCAAGACCGCAGGCAGTACATCTGTACCAGTGGTAGTTTGCGTTGGAGGTGTAGGTGCTCGACCACTGATGGTCTCCTACGCTTCTCGTCTGTCCGCAGGAATCACAGGTCGTGTCACATGCGTTGGAGTAAGTATGAGCAAATACATCTGTCTTGGAACCGCAGATGGTACATACGTGCCAGTGGTTGGTGCTGTCCTTAGTCCAGAGCGTGCTGTACGTATGCTCAACCTTTCTCTTGTAGTTACATACGTTACAGTATTCGTCGCAGTTGTTATCGTAAGAGTGGTTTGCAGTTCCCTTCGTTACGCCGCAGTCTGCACACTGATACCAGTGCTGAGACTCGTTGGTTGCGTAATAATCGCCGTAGCTGTGAGGAACCGTTCTGGTCTTGCCGCATGTGTTACAGTCGGAGTCACATCCGTTATCGTAATCGTGAGCTGCTTCTCTTGCGTATCCGCAGTCGTTACAGTTGGTGTCACATCCGTTGTCCCACGTATGCTGAGTAGAAGTACCTACCGCAGAGCAGATGATACATACGTGCCAGTGTCCGTTTGCGTCGGACTTCCAAGCCGTACCGTAGGTGTGAGTTACCGTTCTCGTGTATCCGCATCCGTTACACGTTGCGTCACAGTTGTTGGTGTACTTATGCGTTGTCTTACCCGATACCTCGTTACATCCGGCATCAGTACACTTGTACCAGTGGTGCGTGGAGTCGTAGGTGTACGTCGACGAGTAGTTGTGGCTGACGCTCATGTTATATCCGCAGGTATCACATTCGCCGCTGCTGTCGCCGTCGTTATGGATAGACTCGTTTCTCTTCACACCACAGACGCTACAGGACTGCCAGTGTCCGCTGGAGTCGCTCTCGTACGTCGAGTAGTAGGAGTGAGAAATCGTTCTCGTTGCGCCGCAGACGTTACACGTTGTATCACAGCTATTGTCATAGGTGTGAGTTATGCTTCTCGTCTGTCCGCATGCGTCGCACTTCGTATCACAGTCGTTGGTGTAATCGTGCGTGCCGTAGCCCGTTGTCTCACCGCACGAAGAGCACTGATACCAGTGTCCTACCGTATCCTTGGTGTAGTCGGAGCTGAAGCTATGGCTGGTCGTTCTCGTTCCGCCGCATCCGCTTGTGTTACAGGTCGTATCGCACGCGTTACTGTAAACGTGCGGGTTCTCGTTCTGCTTTGCTCCGCAGACCGTACAAGCGTACCAGTGAGTATTGGAGTCATAGCTGTAGGTGGTAGCGTAGCTGTGAGCTATGCTTCTCGTATATCCGCACTCGTTACAGGTGGTATCACAGTTGTTGTCATAAGTATGCGTGATCACAGCAGACGATGCGTTACACTTGGAGCATACGTGGTAGTGTCCGGACGCGTTCTTCTGCCATGTGCTGCCCCACGTATGGTCTGTAGCTCTCGTGTATCCACAAGTGTTACAGTCAGCGTCACAGCTATTGACGTAAACGTGGTTTGCATTACCCTTTGTTGCGCCGCAGGTCAGACATGCATACCAGTGCTGGCTTGCATTGGTCGACCAGAACGTAGAGTAGTTATGAGTTACGCTTCTTGTTGCTCCACATTCGTTACACGTGGTATCACAGGTTGCGTTGTCATAGGTATGAGTTGTTGTTCTTGTGTATCCACAAGTGTTACAAGCCGTATCACAGCCGTTGTCCCAAGCGTGAGCCTTGATAGCGTCGATCTCTCCGCAGACGGAGCATACGTGCCAGTGGCCGTTATCACCCTTAGTCCATGTGGAGCTGTACTGGTGAGTGGTCGTTCTTGTGTATCCGCACTCGCCGCACGTTGTATCACAAGTGTTATCGTAGGAGTGAACCGTCTTGGTAGTCGTGGACGTACAGCCGCTCGTCGTACAAGCGTACCAGTGGTACGTGCCGTCGGTCGAGTATGTAGAGCTGTATGCGTGCTCAACGGTTCTTCTGTAGTTACACGTGCCGCAGGTCGTATCGCAAACGTTATCGTAAGCGTGCTTTTCCGTAGTTGTAGTTTCCTTACATACGGAGCATACGTGCCAGTGACCCGATGCGTCCTTAGTCCAGGACGAGCTGAATCTGTGAGTTGTTGTTCTCGTGTATCCGCATCCGTCTGCGTTACAGGTCGTATCACAGCTGTTATCGTATGCGTGGCTGGTCTCGTTGTTCTTAGCACCGCAGATGCTACATGCATACCAGTGAGTTGTCTCGCTGTATACGTACTTGGAGGTATCGTAATCGTGAGTTACAGTTCTGATCTCGCCGCAGAGACCGCACTCAGCGTTGCACGTGCCTGCCCAGTCGTGAGGACACTCGATCTTTTCAAAGTTACAGTTGTCACAGAAGTTGTCGTTGCCGTAGCTATGAGGAAGCTTAGCAATTTCAGTCTGGGAAACAGTTACAAGTCCGCATCTGGAGCATGCCTTACCCGTTGTAAGACCCGTTGCAGTACAGGTTGCAGCATATCCGGGAACGTCAACTATCGCGTGGCCGAGAGCCGCTACGTAGTTACTGATGTAGCTGTCGCCGCAGTGACTACATGTATTGGTTGTGAAGCCCTGCTCAGTACACGTTGCGTCTGTTACAGCTGCTACGTAGTTATGACCGAGCTTCTGGGTTATCGTTCTGTTACATACCGTACATACCTGGTTGTCTGTACAGGTTGCAGCAGGAATGTTAGGTGTATGAGGAATGGTGTCGCCGTAAGTCTTACCGCAGACCTCACAGGTTGCCTTTCTCGTACACGTTGCCGTACCGCCGCTGTGTCCGGGAGCCGTTCTCGTGGAGCCGCAGAGGTTACACGTTTCGTCCGTACAGTCGGTGTATACGTGGTCGCAGGTGAGCTCGTAGCCACAGTCGTCACAAATATTGTCACCGCCGTAGTTATGAGTTACAGCTCTCTTCTTACCGCACTCGTTACACTCCGTATCGTAGCAATCATCGTATGTGTGGTCAGCAGCTACTCTCGTAGCACCGCACTCGTCACAGGTTGCGTCACAAGCGTTGGAGTAGGTGTGGTCGGAAGGTGTTCTTTCAGCGCCGCAGACGTTACACGTTGCGTCACAGTTGTTATCGTACTTATGAGACTCAGGCTGTCTTCTTGCGCCACAGACGTTACAGTCAATGTCACAGCCGTGATCGTACTTATGGTCAGCCGTTACTCTTACGGCGCCACATACGTTACAGCTTGCGTCACAGTCGTTATCGTAAGTATGAGTTGTCTTTGCAAGGGTCGTCTGTACTACCGTTACAGCTCCGCAGACGGTACATCTCTTACCCTCTGTAAGTCCTGTCTCAGTACAGGTTGCAGCCTTGCCGGGAATTGTCTCTTCTACGTGAGCAGATGCCTCTCTTACAGCACCGCAGACGTTACACGTTGCGTCACATGCGCTGGAGTACTGATGCTCACATTCAGCCGCCGTATTTCTCCAGAAGCCGCACTCGTTACAGGTTGCGTCATCATCATCGGTGAAGGTGTGGCTGGGCTCAATTACGTTATCGGTGTAGGTCGCGCCGCAGTCTACACAGTAGTGGAGAGTGTATCCATCCGTTCCCTCGCCCGTTGCAGAGCACTTGGGTGCGATCACCTGCTCTTCGTACTTGTGGTCGGTAGCGTCGATAGTACCTACGCTCATTCTGCTTCCGCAGACCGTACATACGGTGTATCTGCTTCCCTCTGCATCGCAGGTCGCGGAGGATGCGATTATCCATCCGCTCTCATTGTGTCCTGCAGCGGTTACGTAATCGGTTCTTTCGGTAGTACCGCAGCTCTTACACGTATTGATCGTATATCCCTGCTCGGTACACGTGGGAAGGATTACAATGGTTGCTATATCATGCTCTGCCGCGGGAATGACTACTGCGTCACCCATGGTTGCCGAGCATATTGCACAGACCTCGTGCTTTGTGCCCGTAGTCGTGCAGGTTGCCGCTGTATCAATTACCCAGCCGCCGGATACGTGACCGGTAGCCTCGGTTGCATCGCCCTCGTAGTACGCACCGCACGCACACTCGTATTCGGTGTAGCCTGCATCGGTACACGTGGGAGCAGTTACTGTCTTTACGTAGCTGTGTCCCGTTGCGGCAATCTCAACCGTCTCGCCTATCTGGCTTCCGCAGTTGATACAAACCTCGTGCTTTGTGCCCGTATAGTCACAGCCTGCCGCACTGTCGATTACCCAACCGCCGGATACGCAAGGAATTGCGTCGGTGTATTCGGTAACAGTATCGGCACATCTGTTACAGGTCTTTGTGGTATAGCCCTGTGCTCTGCACGTAGGAGCTACCGTTACGGAGTAATAGTCATGATCAAGAGCGGGGATCTCAATAGCGTCTCCCATATCGCTACCGCAGGATGCACAGACCGCGTACTTAACGCCGGGAGCCGTGCAGGTCGCGTTGGTCTCTATTCTGTATCCGCCGAGCGTGTGAGTATGCTCGCCAACGGCGACGTCCTCTGCGTTGTAATATCCGCAACCGCCCGTACAGGTAGTTACTACCTTGTTGCCCTCAACACGAACAACGTAGTTGTGTCCGAGAGCGCTTATAGTCTGCTCCTCAATGGTAGCAAAGCAAACCGTACATTCAATATATCTTTTGCCTTCGCTCTCACAGCCTGCCTCAACGTCCGTTATCCAGTTGCTTGCAGTGTGAGGAAGCTTTGCTACGGTAAACGTATTTTCTTCGTCAACAGCGCCGCAAACGGTACATCTGTAGATGCCCTCGCCCTCGTATTCGCACGTGGGCTCGACTGCAACCTCGCCAACGTAGTTGTGGCCGAGTGCGTCAATGCTTTCGCTGTTGCCCGTACGGTTTCCGCAAACCGCACAGATTTCAGACTTGGTACCCGCCGTAGTACAGCTGGGCTTAACGTCAACTACCCAACCGCCCGAGGTATGACCGGTTGCAGAGCCTGCGTTAACCTCTGTTCTTGCCGCATTACAAAGCGTACAGGTATAAGTCGTATATCCGTCAGCATCACACGTAGGAAGCGTTACCTTCGCCGTTTCAACGTGTGTGAGCTTGGGAATTTCTCTCGTCTCTCCGGTTTCAAGTCCGCAAACGGAGCAGATCTGATACTCGGAGCCCGCCTGGTTACAGTCAGCCGCAAGGCTTACCTTCCAGTCGCCGGGTGTATGAGGAGCAAGCTCCTTCTGAACAAGATCCTTACTTGCGTTACAATGCTTACAGGTCTCGGTCGTGTATCCTGCCACCTGACATGTGGAGGCAACGTCGACCTTAATATATTCGTGCTCGGTTACGGGTGTCGTTACCTCGTTGCCCGTTCTCTCGCCGCAAATGTTACAGATCTCGTACTCGTAGCCGTCATTATTACAACTTGCAATTCTGTCGACCACCCATCTGACGGACGTGTGTCCGAGTGCGGGGATCTCTGTCTGAGCAAGCGTTTCAGCCTCACACGCTACACACTTCTTGCCTGCCGTCAGTCCCGTCGTGGTACAGGTTGCAGCCGTACCCGAAACGTAAACCTCAATATGTCCGGGAGCAGTTCTCTCATCGCCGCAGAGGTTACAGGACGTATCAACGCAATCGTCGTATGCGTGCTCGCAAACGTCGCCCGAGGACTTACCCTCGCCGCATACGGTACAGATATTATCGTCACCGTACTTGTGTCCGTTTGCATTTATCTTATTCTGTTCAAGGATTATAGCGCCACAGTCACCGCAATGCTGACCCGCAGTAAGACCTACCGTGGTGCATCCGGGCTCTACAGCCGCGTCGTCAACAATATTCGTGTGTCCCGTAGCCTGAGTAATAACCGTGCTGCAAAGCGCACAGACCTGATCGTTATCGCAGGTCGCAGCCGCGCCGGGTATATGCTCACCGAGGCTTCCGTACTCACATCCGCAGATGGTACATGTAGCCAATGCAAGACAGTTGGCTGTTCCGCCCGTATGCGTGCAGGTATATCCGCAATCACATACGCCGTCACCCTGAAGGCTGTGCGACTCAACCGCGTCGGTCTCCTCGCAGTTCTTACAAGTCAGCCAGTGGCCGTTTGCGTTATATTCAAGCGTCTCGCTCCATTCGTGCTGTCCTGCAGCAAAGATGGGAGTTACGTTACCCCACGCTCCGCAGGTGCTGCATTCCTGGTGCATCGTACCGTCAACGGTACAGGTCGCTTTTCTGTCTATTACGTCAGACCAAGTATGTCCCGCAGGAATAGTCTGGTCTTCGATGCTTATTGCCTTACACGTGCTACACGTCTTTGTCGTGTATCCGCCCGCGGTACACGTGGGAGCGGTTACAACACCCTCACCCCATGCGTGTCCCTTAGCATTTACGGGCTGTGTTCCGAGCTCGGTTCCGCAGTTCTTACAGTACTGCTTCTCCTCGCCCATGTCCGTACAGGTAGGAACTACGGTTACTACCCACGCACTCTCGCTGTGTCCGGTAGCCGCTACCGTCTCGGTCTTATCTGCCGAGCAGTGCACGCATATATAAGATACAGAACCGGGAACCTCACAGGTAGGTGCTACGTATCCGTTCTGCTGATAGCTGTGTTCAAGAACGGGAATAGTCTCCTGCTGTGCCTCCGTGTGTCCGCAAACCGAGCACGCCTTACCTACCGTAAGACCCGTTTCGGTACACGTGGGTGCCTTACCCGCCGTCTCAACTATCTTATGTCCGAGAGCGGGAATGGTCGTGGGCTCCTGGACCCACTTTTCACATACCGAGCACTGAATAGCCGCCGTGATACCTGAACCCGTACAAGAGGGAGCAACCTCCGGAGATACTACGTTTTCGGTATGAGCCGCATATTCGCCGTATTCACATCCGCAAACCGTACATACTGCAAGCTGAACACAGGTTGCCTCGCCGCCCGTATGAGCGCAGGTGCTCTCGTATCCGCAGGAGCATACGCCTTCAACGAATGCGTGGGGCTCTGCCTCGCCGCCTACGTATCCGCAAACTACACACGCAAGATTATGCGTCTTTTCGTCAACGGAGCTTTCAACGAGCGTATGGCTCTGGGTATTCTTTATATCTCCGCATACCGAGCACTCCTGCCAATGGTTAAACTCATCGGACTTGGGTGCATATTTATGATCTGCCGCAGGCTCTCTTACTTCTCCGCAGATACCGCAGACCGTAGAACAGTCGTTGAGGAAGCTGTGAGAGCAAGGATCAGCCTTACGTCCGCAGGAGCATGCGCCGTTATTGTAGGAGTGAGCCGCTCTGCCCGAGATAGCTCCGCACTCCTGACATACGTTCCAGTGTGCCGTCTCGTCGTATGCTACCGTATTTGTATGTGCGCCAACTGTTCTGGTTGCAAAGCAGGTATTACAGTCGGTATCGCACTTGTTGTCGTAAACGTGAGCAGCCGCAACTCTCGTAGCACCGCACTCGTTACAGTCAGCGTCACAGGCAGTCGTATACGTATGAGCCGCCTTGAGCTGCTTTGCACCGCAGACGGTACATTCCTGCCAGTGAGCGGTCTCGCCCTTCGTCCATGCAGTCGAGAAGGAATGGCTTGCCTGTCTCATCGTGCCGCACGCATTACATACGCCGTCACAGTCATTATCGTAAATATGCGAAGCCTCTCTTTCGGTTCCGCAGAACTTACAAGCATTGGAGCATTCATACTCGTATGCGTGCTCGCCCGCTTCTCTCGTAAATCCGCATTCACGGTTACAGTCAGCATCGCAAGGACCGTCAAAGAGGTGTCCGCCGTCTCTTACAGCGCCACACTCGTTACAGTCAACGTCACAATCGTTATCGTAGGAGTGGGAAAGGAGACTGGAATCTCTCTCTGCACCGCACTCGTTACAGTCAACGTCACATCCGTTGGAGTAAACGTGCTCAACTGTGTCTCTCACCTCGCCGCAGGTGTTACAGTCAACGTCGCAGGAGCTATCGTAGGAGTGTCCCTTTGCGGGAAGTCTCTCGTGTCCCGTTATAGACGCACCACACTTGGAGCATACCGAGCCCGCCGTGTATCCGTCGGTCGTACACGTGGGAGCCTTTGCGTCAACTATCTGTGCGCTATGCTCTGCGCTGACCGTTCTGGAGTCACCGCAAACGTCGCATATTGCGTCACACTCGGAGCTGTAGGAGTGTCCGAACGCTTCCTTCTCAACGTGTCCGCAAATTCTACATACCTGGTCGGTTACACAAGTAGCCTCAGCGGTAAGTCTGTGCTCGCGTGCTGCCTCAAGCACGTGGTTACATACCGTACATATCTGAGCCGTGGTACAGGTCGCCTCGGGACCGGGTACGTGCTGGCAGAGATATCTACAAGCCGTACATACTCCGCCGTCGTACGTATGAGCGGCAGGCTCGCCGTTCTCACCGCAAGCGGTACAGTGCAGATAATGTCCGTCAGCATCGCTTACGTACTCGTTTCTGTGTCCGAGAGGATTGATTGCAGTCTGCTCTGTGATAATAACACCACAGATTCCGCACTTTTCTCCGTCGCTAAGACCCGCCTCGGTACAAGTAGCGTCATAGCCCTCAACGGGGATTGCCACGTGATCCGCGGGAGTTCTTTCCTCTCCGCACTTGTTACAGTCTGCGTCGCAAGCGTTATCGTATGAGTGTCCTGCTACGATTGCTGCCTGCTCCTTGATAATAACTCCACAAACGGAGCACTTTTCTCCGTCGGTAAGTCCTTCCTCGGTACAGGTTGCATCCTTGCCGGGAATTATCTCTACTACGTGTGCGGCAGGTATTCTCTTCTCTCCGCAAAGATTACAGTCGTCGTCACAAGCATTGTCATACTCGTGCACACACAAAATCTCACGGATCTCTCCGCACTCGTTACAGTCTACGTCACTGTCATCATCATAAACGTGCTCTGCGGGAGTTCTCTCATCTCCGCACACGTTACAGTCAGCGTCACAAGCATTGTCATACTTGTGTCCCGTTGCGGGCACAGCCGTCTGCTCAGCGATTATCTTTCCGCAAACGGAGCACTTGGCACCGTCCGTAAGTCCTGCCTCCGTACAGGTAGCAGCCTTGCCGGGGATAACCACAGATACGTGATCTGCGGGAGTTCTTTCTTCTCCGCAAAGATTACAGTCATCGTCACAAGCGTTGTCATACTCGTGCTTGCACGCAAGGTCTCTTACGTATCCGCACTCGTTACACTCAGCGTCCTCGTCGTCATCATAGAAGTGATCGCTCGGGCGTCTGGGCTCGTCACACTTGTTACAGTCGGGATCACACGCGTTATCATACTCGTGCTCACACGACACCCACTGATTGTCGTCGGGATTTTCCGTAGGAGCTTCGGTATTTACGTCGCCCGTGGGTTCATCCGTCTGACCGGGTTTTCGATTACATGAGATCAAGGCTGATATTAGCGTAACTGTCAGTATTAACGCCAATATCAGTGATATCAGTCTTCTTTTACTCATTTTTGTTACCTCGTTTTCTTTCCGGGCAACTGTCTTGCCCGGGTGTTTTTATATGTCAAAAATTTTCGTAAAAATTTTAGATAGAATTTAAGTCGGGTTTGTCCCGAAATTCTGCCGTCCGTTTATGAGAAGGTAGAATCTGAAAGATCCGCATTATCTGCAAAATCCTTATATGCAGTGAAGGTATCACGGATCTCTTCCGTACTACCGCACGTGATAAGATAGCTATACTCGAGAGCCTCAAAGGACGCAAGCCTTAACGTTCGCAGGGGTGCGACGTAGCTGCACGATCCGCTCGCGGGATTTACCGTGTCGGGCTCACTCTCGTATGCGTGTCTGCCTGCAAGCAGAATACTGATATTCGGTGTGTAAAGACCTATACCGTAGTCTGCCGCTTTATTTATCCATGCGCACCACGTTTCCGTGTTGCGGGCGTTGATATTGAAATATGCATTGCTGTTGCCTGCCCAGAATGCAAGCGATTCCTCGTACTGGAGCGCCCCGCCCGTCCACGGCTGCACGCCGTTATAGAAGGCAAAGGTGTTAAGGTAGCCTACCGTGTAGAACGCGGGAAGCTCCTGATGTGCCTGAGGATGATACCTATATCCCGAGAAATCAATAAAGCGGTTGTCCACCTGTATTCTGTCGGAATATACGGTATAAACGTTTTCCATGTAGCTGGGCGCAAGCTCTGTCTTTGCCCAATCTCGCGGTTGAGCCTTTATGTATATTGAACGCTCGTTTATCTCAACGTCAATAATTCGGCTGGAATCATTGAATTGATTTCCGCCCTGAACGGGATTGTAATTCCACTTGGTCGAGCCGTAGGTTCCGCGCTCGTATTCACGCTCGTCACCCGTGCCGTAGTAGGACTGCTGGATAAGTCTTCCCGTATCGGCGTTGTTTATAAGGTTGGTCAGCGACGCCTTTCCGTCATTTTTATCAAGCAGGAAGGAAATTCCTCCGCCCCATGCAACCTTTACTCCGAGAACGTATCTCTCGTTTGCAATATACGTGAGCCCCTGCTCTATAACGTCAACCTGCTCCGTCGTAATATCGTACAAAGCAAATTCGGCGCTTGAGCTGTTTCCAAGTATTTGAATTTCAATAGACGCAATATTGGTAGCGCATACGTGCTTCAGATATCCAAGCGTCAGGCACGAGAACAGATTTTCTCCCGCCTCAAAATAGACAACGTCTGTCACAAGCTCGGAATTATCCGTGTAAGTCATTATGACCTTGAGCGGCGCGCTCGAGTAAAAACCTACATTATATTTATTAAAGGGCTCTGTAACCCACTCATTTTGGCTTGAAATGTTTATTTTCAGTCCGTTTTCCTTGGTTATCGTAAATCTGCCGCTCTCGGCTGAGAATGTCACGCCTTCCCCTGCAGCGGTGTAGTGAAGTCCCGTGGACGAGACGTATTCGCCGTCCACAAGCTCAACGTTATGCTCTGTGTCGGGAAGCCGGTCCTTGCCTGCGGGCGTTACCTCGCCGTCGGGAATTACAACACCGTCCCACGAGCCCGTGACCGTCAGCTTGTAGCTTTCTATTATTATGTACGTTCCGTCATCGAGTATCGCTACGAACGATATGGACGTTACCCCGTTCTCCGCTCCGGTGGTGTCGGCAGTTATTTCAAATCTCTTCGCGTATTTTCCGCCTGCCGCCAGAACACCATCCTCGGCGTCACTCATAAAGCTCTCGTTCACGAAGGTATTCGTCATATCGTTGCCCAGATAATATCCAAAGCCTTGAATTTCCTTATATGAAAATCCAACCCATCCGCGCAGCCCTATACTGTCACCTGCGACAATAGAAAGCTCGGTTATGGAATTGGACGTACCGTCCGTTCCCTTTCCTATCACCTCGCCGTTGAAATATACGAAGTCAAAGGAGTGAGCTTTACATCTGTTCGAGCCCGTAGCTGCATCCATATAATAGCATGGGATGCTCGGCAGCTTTCTATCACATATATCGCAGTATACGTATTTTGAGCTGTGCTCCTCCTTGCCGCTGACGGAATCGCATCCCTCGTTTGTGCAAGGATACCAGTGGTATTTATCGTTGCCTTCATATTCGGTTGAATAGTTATGTCCCGTCGGCTCGGTGTCAGTCTGTGCGACTGTGACCTCTCCGCAAACCAAGCATTCGGCACCTTGAGTCTTGCCGCCCGCCTCACACGTCGCGTCCACCGCGGGAATTATCTGCTCCGTGTGCCCCGTTGCCGCAACCGTTGTTTGCGCCACAAGCACCTCGTCGCAAACCGAGCAATGACTTCCCTCGGTAAGTCCTCCCTCCGTGCAGGTGGGAGAGATTGCCGCATCGGTCACCTCGCTGTGTCCCGTGGGTGCTATTTCGTTTTGAGCGGTAATTATCTCTGTGCAAACGCTGCATGCCGTGCCGCTTGTAAGTCCCGCCTCAGTGCAGGTGGGCGCCTTACCCTCAAGCGTCACTTCAACGTGTGGCGAAGCTGTTCTTTTCGCCTCGCATTTGTTGCACACGGCGTCACAATTATTGTCGTATTCATGCTCGCACGGAGCGTCCGTCGGCTGTTCTGTCGGAGGCTCTGTCGGAGGCTCTGTCGGCGCATCCTTCTGTGCCTCGGTCGGTGCCTCTGTGGGCTGATGTGTGGGAGTGTCTGCGGTATCATTGTCCCTGTCACACGAGGCAAGCATACACGAAAGCGATATCGCAACCGCAAGCGTAAGTATCAGTAGTATAATTTTTTTCTTGTTCATTTGCTCCTCTTATTCACGGCTTTGTGCCAAGCTATTCATCTTTTGCGTTTTGTTAACCCGAAACCCTGTTACTCACGTAATAAAAATCGGGGCTGGTCAATGCCGAGTTGTCCGAAAAATCCTTGTACTGTTCAAACAGCTCGCGGATCTCCTGCGTACTGCCGCATCCGATAAGGTAACTGTATTCCAGCGGCTTGTAGGAGACTATCCTGAAGCTGTTGAGCGGAGCAACATAGCTGCACGCTCCGCTTGCTGGATTGGTCGTGTCGGGATCGGCCTC
>JAFTKY010000096.1 GCA_017453005.1 Clostridia bacterium
AGGATATTATCCTGCGTTTTTTGTTATTCCGACAATATTCTTATTTTAATATCCCCCGTATCGGTGCTTATCTTACATATACCGCCGGTGGTGGTTGTGGGAACGTCCTTTCTGCCCGTATCCGTGCTTACATAGAATATTTTTTCGGAGAGAAGCGTGCCCGTCACGTCGCCCGTGTCCGTGAGGATTGTGATATTTTTCGCGTCACAGCTCTCAATTTTTACGTCTCCCGTGTCCCTCTCAATAGAGAAATCCTCGCTCGCGATGACGTTTTTCATTATCATATCGCCCGTGTCGCCATCCGAGATAATATTTTTGCAGGAAACATTCGTCAGCCTCGTCTTTCCCGTGCTTACCGTAACATTTATATCACCCTCGCACTTGACGGACGAAGCCGTGATATTACCCGTTGAGACGGAAAGCGTGAGATTATTTACCGAAATACCGTCTATATTTATTTTTCCCGTGCTTGTTCTGACGTCCACGTTGCCCGACGCGGAGGCATAGCACCCAACGTCTCCCGTGCTCGTTCTGACTTTAATTTCTTCAAGCTTGAAATTGCTTGGGATATATACGTCTCCCGTGTCCTCGCTGACGGACAGGGAAGAGTATTCCGTCTTTGGCAGATATACAGTGACCGAGGAATTCTTAAAGGAAATGCCGATGTGCTCGTACCATTTTCTCGTGTCCTCGATCTTTATAGTCAGCACCCCGTCTGTGACCTTGACGGAATGCTTTGCGTTCTTTCGGTCGAGGCAAACAACTCTGCACTCACCGTCCTCCGACGGAGCAAACGTAATATCGGCGGTGTCGGTATCAACGACGATGCTCTCAAAGTCCTCGTTTATGTTATACCTATTTTCATCAAACTTGCTTGTGCCAAGCATACCGAAATCTCCCTTTATCATTATGAATGCGCCGCAGAGTATTAAAAGTCCGAGCATGACCAGAGCCGCGGCTACAATAAGCCATATCTTTGCTGCTTTACTCATTATACCTTCTCCTTTCCGACGAACAGATGCTTTATGCCTATAATTATTTTTTTGGTCAGCCACGCGGCGCCGCCCGTTGCCTCACGGCAACCGAAAAAGGCAAAAATTGAAAGTCCCGCGCAGAAAATACTAGCGCCTATCGTGGCGATGCCGGGGATTACGTTGCCCGTGCAGATGAGAATGATACCTGCCACCACGCCGCCCACGGCACAGCTAATTAACGATGCAAATATTGCCCACAGAGAAATTATCACCGACCAGATCACGATATAGACGGCAATTATCACAACGAGAGCTGCGGCAAGAAGGGAAAGCCAGATGGGTGAACCGAGGACAAGGAGCACTATCTCCCATGCCTTCATTTTCCTTTTTGGCTTTATCTTTTCCTTTGCAAGCTTTAGCAGAGGCGTCTCCGCTATTATCTGGGACGCAATTTCGTCAACCGAGCCTATCTGCGCGACTGCCTCCTGCTCGGTCATCCCGTCGTCCATGCAATCGTCTATTATTTCACTGTAAAACATTATGCTTTCCTTGATGCTTTCAAGCGGCAGACCGCTCAGTGCCGCTTGCAGCTCGCAGAGAAATTCCTGCTTAGTCATTACCCGTGTCCTCCTTCGTTACGAACTTATATATAGTCATTACCTCGCGCCATTCGTCCTTAAAGTCCTCAATGCGCCCAAACCCTGCCTTGGTTATCCTGTAATATTTACGCAGTCTGCCGTTATGCTCCGCCGAGCGAACGGTGAGCATATTTGCAAGCTCCAGACGCTTGAGAATGGTGTATAGCGTGGATTCCGACATTTCAAGATACGGCTTCATATCCTTGATTATCTTGTAGCCGTAGGACTCACCGTCCTTTATGGCCGCCAGAACGCAAACGTCAAGCAGCCCTCGTTTTAACTGAATATCCATAGAATACCCCTCCTTACGTAATACATCATATCACGAAGTATTGTTTTTGTCAATGGCTTTTTAAAAAAATTCAAAAAGGAAGATAGAAAAATCTCCGCAGCTTTTCTGCGGAGATTTTTTTGTAGGGACCGACGTCCTCGGCGGTCCGTAGGTTGTCGGTATTTAATTTATAGGTACAATATATTTTACGTCATTATTCATGAAATCCCCATATTCTCCGACGTAGTGGATCTCGCCACTTTCATCAAGAAGGAATATAAGTTCAAGCCGCTGGGGAGCGGGTCCGCCGATCAGCTTGTTGCCCTCGCTGACGCGGTAAAAACAATGGAAGAGAAGGGTTTTGCACTCGGAATTGTATCCGCAAATTTTGGTAAACTCAAAGGTATCGTGGTCGTTTTCTACGGTCATTGACGTAAGCGTTGACATAATACCGTCGGCTTCTACAAATTTGTCGCTTCTTCTGCCGAGATGGGAAAGAATTCGCGAGTTGCGGAAATTATCTATCATTTCTTGCCGATCATTTCCATATATTTCGTCGCGGTAGGTGTATTTTGATATGGGTCCCTCCGGCTCGGTAGCTCCGTCGGTGTAGAATTTATACCATTGATATTCGTAGGCGGTTGGCTGTTCAAGAAGCGCATGAGCGGGATCGTCGTAAATTCCGACTACCTTGTATCTGTAATAACAATCGGGATTTATCATTATAATCTCAAAGAACTCATCGCTGAAGGGGAGGGAGCATACAACCTCAACGTTCGTGCCGCCAAGATTTGTGCGATAGATTTCGTACTCTACACCGCCCGTTCCTACGTATTTTTTGGTGTAAACCGAATTCCCGGACGTGCAAAGATAATCATTGTTGTCAATAAGCTTGTACGAGCCTCCGACATTCGTGTCAGATGCATTGGAGTTGAATACCGTCACGTAATCAACCTCAACCCTGTCTCCCTTAAGCTCTTTGAGAATATTTTTTTCTCTCTTTTCTGTCTTTGTTGCACAGCCTGCGAGGGAGGCGGTGACAAGACAAAGGCAAATAAAGGCGATAAGTATTTTTTTCATAATATGTCTCCCTGAAAATTTTTTTAACAACTGATTACAGTATAGCGGGGATCTGTCAATAGTATTTGATTTACGTAAAATCAAACACCGCTTTATCTCCGTCAAGCTTCAGGCGCGCGGAGAATTCCTTGCCGTTCTTTGAGATAAAGCCCTGAATGAGAGAAGTCCGCTTTTGCTCTCCGAGCAGCATTCTTGCGTTTTCAATGGAAATGGCTCGCTTGCAGATAACGCTGTTTATTCTGAACTTACAGCCCTCCTTGTAGCCCACACAGCCGTAGCTGTATTTACCCTTGACTACGTTCTTGCCGCACACGGGACACACGCCGACAAGGTCTCCGTAAAAACCCGTGTCCGTGTCCGTCTCGGGGGTGGTGGATTTCTTTTGGAATACAAGGGAAATTTCGTCCTCTGCGAGACGAACGCTATCGGACACGGTGTACTCGCCGCGATATACCTTTTTGAGTGCCTGACCAAGTCGGCTGGTCTTGTACTTATCCATTGAAATATTCATGAGCATGAGCTGTTCAATGAGATATTCGCCGTCGGGTAAGATAGTGTAAACGTCTTTTTTGAGCTGAATGTATCCCGAACGGCGCGCGTTGTCAATAATACCCGTACGGGTTGCCTCCGTGCCAAGCTCAAGTCCCTCGAAAATTGCGCGGTAGTCCTCCTCGTCGTTCTCGGGGGTGTCTCCCGTCTCCGTTCTGTCGGCGTCTGACTTATCTGCGTCCGACTTGTCGGACATGGCAGCCTTGTCCTCGCGGAAGGGATTTTTGAGATAATTATTCAGCGTCTCAATCGTATAATGCTTTGGCGGGCTGGTTTGCTTTTCGCTCGGCTTGAAGTCAATATTGACCTCGTCTCCACGCTCCAGCGGAGGCAGTATTTTATCCTTTTTCTCGGTATCGTCAAAGCGCATAAAGCCCTTTTGGATTATGATAACGCCCTTTAAGGTAAACTGCTCGTAGCCGCCTACGTCAATGACTATCTCCGTCTTTTGCGCAAGACACTCCTCGTCGCAGAAAACCGAAACGAAGCGGCGGAAAACAGTCTGGTAGACTATCATTTCCTTTTCGGTCAGCGCCTCCTTTTTGGGTATCTTATAGGTAGGCGTCAGCGCCGAGTGGCTCTCGATTTTGGAGTCGTCGAATATAGTCTTTTTATCCTTGAAAACAACGGGATATCCGATGCTTTTGATGTTCGCGATTATCTTTTTTATCTTGTCCTTTTCGGTGGTCGCAAGGTACTCGGAGTTTGTTCTCGGATACGTCAGATACCCCTCCTCGTAGAGCTTCTGTACTATCGCAAGACTGTCCGCCATGGACATTTTATATTTCTTACCGAGCAGATTCTGAAGCTTTGAAAGGGAAAAGAGCTTTCCCGGATTTATGGTCTCCTTTTTCGTCTTTTTTGAGATAACGATAGCCTTTGACGCGTTGTATCTGGCGCAAAGCGCCTCAACGCCCGCATAGTCGCCCTGCTCAAATTTCACCTTGGAGACAAGCTCGATTTCCTCGTCCTTGGTCTTTTCCTTGGAAAGCGCGACGTAATATGTGCTGGGGACGAAATTTCTTATCGCCATATCGCGGTCGTATATCGCGCGGACTATGGGGACGATGACCCGTCCTACGCGCAAGAGAGTGCCCGTTTTGAGGGTTGCGTACCGAGTGAGATTTACGCCGTAGAGCCAGTCAATATACGTGCGCGCAAAGCCCTCGTTTGCAAGGCTGTCGTATTCCTGCTCGTCCTTCATCTCGGACAGCGCCTTGCCGACAGTCTCGGGGGTCTGGTCGGGCAGCCAGAGTCGGCAGAATTTACGCCTCGGCGAGCCGTCCTCGCCTATTTCGTCAAGCGCGCCCGTGTGCATTACGCAAAGACGGATTATTATTTCACCCTCGCGGTCTGAGTCGCCCGCGTTGACTATTCTGTCGGTATCGGGGCGCGTGCAAAGGTATCTTATGGTCTCAAACTGGCGCTCAACGCCCGCGTCCACCTTTTTGTCCGCGCCGAGACGGAGCTTGAATTTAAAGGTCTCGGGAAAGCAGGGAAGTCCCTCCATGCTCCACTTACCCGTGTTGCCCGTATAGTCCTCAATGTCGCAAAGCGAAAAAAGGTGACCGAAAGCCCACGTTACAACGAAAGCGCCACCCTCAAAATATCCGTTTTTCTTTTGCATTTTTGCGCCGCCGCTCTGCTCGATACCTGCTACGATATTGCGAGCGAGACTTGGCTTTTCGGCAATTATTACAGTCATTTTTTAGTCCTTTGCGAAAAAAATAATACGTAGTATTATTCTATCATAAAACGCACCTTTTGTCAACAATCGGGATGAAAGTCGTATCGAAAGCCACTTTATACGTTTTCAATTAACAAATATTTGCCAAAAAGCATTGACAAAACCTGAAACTTGTTGTATAATCAACTTGTATGATAAAGTCATAATGGATAGTTGCGGGGTTTTATCAGCCCGAAATGCTTTATCGGAGAGGAAACAAAATTATGAACAATTACGTAATTCTTACAGACTCCTCGTGCGACCTTTCTGCGTCTCTTATGCAGGAGCTTGGAGTTGCCTCTATCGCACTCGAGGTTAATCTTGACGGCATTGGAACGAAATATAACGACGAGCTTGACACGAAGGAATTTTATCAGCTTATAAGAACAAAGGTAGGCGCTAAGACGAGCGCCGCAAACATGGAAAGATTCAAGGCAATGTTTGAGCCTTATCTCAAGGAGGGCAAGGATATTATATATCTTGGCTTCTCTTCGGGACTTTCCGTAACGTATATGAACGGTAAAAACGCTGCCGAGGAGCTTGCAGAGGCATACCCCGACAGAAGGATAGCAGCAATAGACACGCTTTGCGCGTCTCTCGGTCAGGGACTTCTCGTAGCCCTTGCCGCAAAGAAGAAGGCAGCAGGCGCTACCTTTGAGGAGGTAGTTGACTGGGTAGAGAACAACAAGCTTCACCTTTGCCATTGGTTTACGGTTGACGACTTGTTCTTCCTAAAGCGCGGAGGACGCGTTTCCGCGGCTACCGCCGTGCTCGGCACTATGCTCTCCATCAAGCCCGTAATGCATGTTGACAACGAGGGACATCTTATTAACGTAGCAAAGGCAAGAGGACGCCGCGCGTCAATAGCGGCTATTGCCGACAAGCTTACCGAGACGGGAATAGACCCCGACAGTCAGCTTATGTATATCTGCCACGGAGACTGCATTGAAGATGCACAGCTTCTTGCGGATATGGTAAAGGAAAAGTATCCTAATTGTGAAATAATGATAGACTACACGGGTCCCGTTATCGGAGCGCACTCCGGTCCCGGCACGCTCGCGCTGTTCTATCTCGGAACAGAGAGATAAAATTTTTGGAGGATCTTTAATGGTAATCACAGGAAGATTATTTCGAAGCATGGTGATATCCGCGTCAAGCTCGCTGTACGGCAAGCGCGAGGAGGCAAACAACCTCAACGTTTTCCCCGTACCCGACGGAGACACGGGAACTAATATGAGCCTCACCATGAGCACTGTATCAAAGGCGGAGAACGACCTGCCCGTCGGCGAATGTGCCGACAAGGTGGCAGCGCTTATGCTTCGCTCCGCGAGAGGCAACTCGGGCGCGATACTTTCGCTCTTTTTCAGAGGCTTTGCAAAGGCTCTCAAGGGCAAGGAGGAATGTGACAGCGAGGGGCTTGTAGCCGCGTTCAATAGAGGAACGGCAGAGGCTTACCGCGCAGTTATGAAGCCCGCGGAGGGAACTATCCTCACGGTTATGAGAGTTGCGTCGGAGAACGTATCCGAGGCTTACGAGGAAGACAGCAGCCTTGATATCCATATACTTTTTGAAATGTTCGTAAAGTCCGCCGAGCATACGCTCGCGCAGACCCCCGAAATGCTCCCCGTACTCAAGCAGGCGGGCGTCGTAGACGCGGGCGGCTTTGGATTTGTATGCGTCGTAAAGGGAATGCAGGACGCGCTTGAGGGCAGAGCAGTCGAGGCAGCCGAGGAGATAAGCGAGGAAACGCTTTCGGGCGAGGCGGCAAACTTTGCTGACTTTGAGACGGGCGACATTGAATTCGGATATTGCACGGAATGTATCGTTGATAAAAACGAGCAGTATCTCGGCGAGGATACCTCGGGCGAGCTCTACGACTTTATAAAGAGCATCGGCGACAGCGCGGTATTTGTGGATGACGAGCAGATAATCAAGCTCCACATACATACCAACGATCCCGGTGCGGTGCTCACGAAGGCAATTCAGTTCGGAAGTCTTGCCACGGTCAAGATAGAGAACATGAGAAATCAGCACACGGCACTCAAGGCGGGCGCTGAAAAAACGTCGGATACACCTACCGCACCCAAGCTCAGGATTGAGAAAAAGTACGGATTTGTCAGCGTATGTATGGGTGAGGGAATAAAAAATATGTTCAGCGATATTGGCGTTGATACCGTAATCGAGGGCGGTCAGACCATGAACCCCTCAACGCAGGATATCATCGACGCGGTCATGAAAACCCCCTCGGAGTACGTATTCGTGCTTCCCAACAATAAGAACATCTGCATGGTAGCGCGTCAGGCGGCAGAGATAGTCAAGGAAAGACGCGTCGTCGTAATCCCCACCGAGACGGTAGCGCAGGGAATGTCCGCAATGATAGCGTACAACCCCGACGGCGAGCTTGATGACGTTGTAGCGGAGATGAGCCACGCTATGAGCATGGTGACCTCCATGTCGGTAACGTATGCGGTAAGAGACACCGAGATAGACCGCTTCAAGATATCCAAGGGACAGTTCCTCGGTCTTGTTGAGAACAAGATCGCGTGCGTGACGGATACCAGCAAGTCTTGTATGAAGCAGCTTATCCGCGGTATGACGGGCGCATCCTTCGTAACCGTATTCTACGGCGAGAACGTGTCCGAGGCAGACGCGTCTGCGATAGGAAATCTTATTTCCGAGAAGGTCGGCGGCGGCTGTGAGGTTGCAGTCCTCTCCGGCGGTCAGCCTATTTACGATTATATTATTTCGGTTGAATAATAAAAAAAGTCGTTGCGTGAGCAACGACTTTTTTGTTATATCAGCCCGAGCTTAACAAACGCGTTATAAATCCCGTCGTCGTCAATGTCGGTGGTGACGAGGTCAGCGAGTGCCTTCACGTCATCCGAGGCGTTACCCATAGCAACGCCGATATTTGCAAATTTTATCATTTCAAGGTCGTTTCCGCTGTCGCCTACGGCGATAGTGTCCGAGAGCGGCGCACCGACTATCTCCATGAATTTCTCAATTCCCGTAGCCTTTGATACGCCGTCAAAATTTATCTCGCCGTGGAAGGTCTCCTTCTTGCCCTCGGGAGCTTTGCCGAGACTGTACGTAACCACCTCAAAGTAGTCTCCGAGAAGCGACTTTATTTCCTCAATTCCAAACGGGGAATTATAGTACGCGAGCTTTTCAACGCAATCAAGGGCTTTTGGCGTGTCCGTCGTGACCGTGTCTCCGATAACACTCTCAATAAGCTCGGGCGGATTTCCTCGCTCTATCATAAACTGACGTATTTTTTCAAGATCCTGCGGTTCGGTATAAAGATGTCCCTTTGTCTGCAAAAAATAGAATATGTCATGCTCGTGGAAAAAGTCTATTATAAAGGCAAGCTTTTCGGGAGAGCATACCGATTCGTATATCTCCTTGCCGCGGTATTCAAGATACGCACCGCAGCAGGCGAGTATGCCGTCAAAATTCACTCTTTGGAGCAGCCAGGGATATATTTGCGACTTCTGTCTTCCCGTCGCGATAATGACCTTGTGACCGTTTTTTTGCGCCGCTTTGAGCGCAGCTACCGTTGACTCGGGAATTTTGCTTTTGAAATTTACAAGCGTTCCGTCAACGTCAAGAAAAATATATTTTGTGTTCATGTCCCGTCCTGTACCCTCGTATGCGTCGAGGGCTTATCTTGTTATTGCTTCTGTAAAATTATATCAAAAAATAATACCAATGTCAAGACGGGACAAAAGAAATTACGCGCCTTATTCCTTATTCTCGTTCTGCTTTTTGTCGCGACGGCGCTTTTTGTTGGCCTTGACGAGGAACACGATTCCGACTGCTATCACACCGCCCGTGACGATAAAGGGCAGGCAGGAGACAAAAGCAATAGCAAGCGCCGAGCAGAAGTCAACAAACGCTTCCCAGCCGCCCGAGAACGCGGCGGATATCTCTTCGCCAAACGTCTCGTTTACCTCAATATATTCCTCGACCTCCTGAATGTTGAGATACACCGTTGAGTACGCGATTTTGTTATCGTAAAGGCGTATCTGCGTCTCGTACGCCTCTATCTCCGCAATAACGTCGTACAGCTTATCCTGAAGCTCAATAAGATAATCTACGTTTGCATAATCCACGTACTGCTCGTAAAGCTCGGTCAGTGCCGCCTTTTGCATCTCCAAGACTTCAATGCGGGATTTTATATCGTAGTAGGTTGATGTCACCTCGTCCGAATTGCTTGACGAGGAGGTGATTTTGAGAATTTCGCCAAGTCCGTCACCGAAGCCGTCAAGATTTTCTGCGGGGATGCGGATAGTGTAGCTTGCATGACGCGAGCCGCCGCGGCTGTTTATGCCGTTACCCGAGACCGACGAGCTTTCAATATAACCGCCGAGCCCTTCGCAAAGCTGCTCAACAAGCTCCACGGACTTGTCAAACTCAAGCGTCTGTGCTGAAATATTCGCGGTCTTGATTATTTTTCTTTCGTATTCCTCCGAGCCCTCAAGAGCAGAGCCTATATCGACGTTGACCGAGCCCGACTCGTTCTTGTCGGAGACCTCGGGCGCCATTTCCGCGCCGCCTGCGTAGGAGTTATCGTAATCGGCTCTGTTATTTTTCGCGCATGACACAAAGGAAAACGTGACTACCACTGCCAGCATAAGGCAAAGAGCTAAAATTCTTATCTTTTTCATAAAAGTTCCTTTCCGCCGCAAAAAAGCGACCTTATAAGATCAAGTGAGCAATTTTGCTCCTCTACTTATAAGGTCGCCAAATTTTAGGTTAGGTTACACTTTTTTGAAAAAAATTTTTATCCGAGCTTTGAAAGAGCCAAAAGCACGCCCTCAAGGTTTTCGCGATACTTTGCAAGCTTTGCACGCTCACCGTCAATGACAGCCGCGGGAGCCTTGGAAACGAAGCCCTCATTTGAAAGCTTCTTCTCAATTCTCTCTATCTCGCCGATAAGCTTTTTCTGCTCGCCGAACAGTCTTGCCTTTTCCTTTTCAAAGTCGATAATATCCGAGAGGGGAAGGTAGATTGTGCAAGCGTCGGTAATTATCTGTACCGCGTTGTCGGCAGATACCTCTGCGCCGTCAAGCTTGTCGGCAACCACTACCTCGGACGCAGACGCAAGACGGGTAAAGAATACCGCGCTCTGCTCACCGAAGATGTTTTCGTATCTCGTCTCAATATAAACCTTTGTTTTGCGTGAGGGAGGCACGTTCATCTCGCTGCGGCGTGTTCTTATAGCCTTTATCGCGTCGATTATCTTGCCCATCTCATCAGCCTGCTGTGTAAAGCAGAGGCCGTCGGAATATGTGGGATAGTCGGAGATCATGATGCTCTCGCACTCGTGGGGGAGGCTCTGGTAGATCTCCTCGGTAATGAAGGGCATAAAGGGATGGAGGAGCTTGAGAATACCCGTAAGAACGTAAGCTATAACGTTCTGGCAGATAAGATTTGCCTCAGTCTCCTTATCGTTAAGTCTTGCCTTTGCAAGCTCAATGTACCAGTCGCAGAAGATGTCCCATGCAAAATCGTAAATTGCCGAGAGAGCAACGCCTACCTCAAACTTGTCAAGCGCACCGACTACGTTTTCTACGAGCTTGTTGTACTCGTTGAGTATCCACTTGTCCGGGGGCGCGAGCTTGTCCGCGGAGGGAAGGGTTATCTCGTCGATTGTGAGGTTCATTCTGACGAATCTCGACGCGTTCCAGAGCTTGTTGGCAAAGTTTCTTGCCGCCTCTATCTTTTCGTCCGAGAATCTCATATCGTTTCCGGGGGAGTTACCCGTAGCGAGCGCAAAGCGGAGCGCGTCCGCACCGTAGGTCTTGATGACCTCAAGGGGATCTATGCCGTTGCCGAGGGACTTTGACATCTTGCGTCCCTGCGCGTCACGAACGAGACCGTGAATAAATACGGTTGAGAAGGGCTTTTCTCCCATGTGCTCAAGTCCGGAGAATATCATACGGGATACCCAGAAGGTGATAATATCGTAGCCCGTTACGAGCACGCTCGTGGGGTAGTATTTTTTAAGGTCTTCCGTGACCTCGGGCCAGCCCATCGTGGAGAAGGGCCAGAGAGCGGAGGAGAACCACGTGTCAAGCACGTCGGGGTCCTGACGGACTGCGCCGCCGCACTTGGGGCAGGTGGTGATGTCGGTCTTGGAGACGGTCATCTCGCCGCAGCAGTCACAGTAGAACGCGGGAATTCTGTGTCCCCACCAAAGCTGACGGGAGATACACCAGTCAAGGATATTGTTCATCCAGTTAAAGTAATTCTTGGAGAAACGCTCGGGAACGAAATTTATGCTTCCGTTCTCAACAGCCTCGATGGCAGGCTCAGCCAAGGGCTTCATCTTAACGAACCACTGGTCGCTCGTCAGAGGCTCGACCGTCGTGCCGCAACGGTAGCAAACGCCAACGTTGTGATCGTGAGGCTCGACCTTTACAAGATATCCCTCTGCTTCAAGGTCAGCGACGAGCGCCTTGCGGCACTCATATCTGTCCATGCCCTCGTACTTGCCTGCATAGGAATTCATGGTCGCGTCGTCATTCATGACTTTGATCTGCTCAAGGTTGTGTCTCTGACCTACCAAAAAGTCGTTGGGGTCGTGCGCGGGGGTGATCTTAACACAGCCCGTACCAAAGCCGATCTCAACGTAATCGTCGGCGATAACGGGGATCTCTCTGTTTACTATGGGAAGGAGTACCTTCTTGCCGATAAGGTGCTTTGTGCCCTCGTCCTCGGGGTTGACCGCAACGGCGGTATCACCGAACATTGTCTCGGGACGGGTGGTTGCTACCTCAACGTAGCCGTCCTCACCGATAATGGGATACTTGATGTGCCAGAAATTGCCGGGCTGATCCTTGTACTCGACCTCTGCGTCGGACAGAGCGGTAAGACAACGGGGACACCAGTTGATTATTCTGTAGCCGCGATAGATAAGTCCCTTGTCGTAAAGGTTTACGAATACCTCGCGAACTGCCTTTGAGCAGCCCTCGTCCATGGTAAATCTCTGACGCGACCAGTCACACGATGCGCCGAGCTTTTTGAGCTGACTTGTAATGCGCGCCTCATACGTGTCCTTCCAGCCCCAAACTCGCTCAAGGAATTTTTCGCGTCCGAGGTCGTAGCGAGTAAGTCCCTCGTCAACGCGAAGTCTCTCCTCAACCTTTATCTGTGTCGCAATTCCTGCGTGGTCTGTGCCGGGTACCCAGAGGGTGTTGTAGCCCTGCATTCTCTTGTAGCGGACGAGAATGTCCTGGAGTGTCTCGTCAAGCGCGTGTCCCATGTGAAGCTGTCCCGTTACGTTCGGGGGAGGGATAACTACGGAAAACGCGGGGTTTTCATTCTTTGTGTCGGGGGTAAAGTAACCCTTGTCGCACCAATTCTGATAAATTCTGTCCTCAAACTCGGAGGGAGAATACGTTTTTGGAAGCTCGTTGTAAGAATTCATTTTTTGTCTCCTGTATTTTTTGAAATTGTTTGTAAGTTTATGACATGCCGTTGTGAGAGTTTTTGCGTCGCTTTTTTAAAAAAGCGACCGCCCATCCAAGGCGCGTAGCGTTGGTCGCCCTCCGCAGAGGGCGAAATACCTCTATCGTTAG
>JAFTKY010000097.1 GCA_017453005.1 Clostridia bacterium
CTCTGCTCCGCTTCTGGAGTTCTTAAGAACTGCATCCTTCTTTACGCTTCCGCTCATTACCTTGAAGAAGGACATCTTACCTACGAACGGGTCTGCAACCGTCTTGAATACGAACATTGCGGGCTCGCCGTCAACGTTTATTTCAACGTCGCCGTCAACCGTCTTTTCAACCTTCTTTGCGGTATGTCTGGGGAAGGAAGCCGCGATGGAATCCATCATTGCAACAACGCCCCAAAGTCTCGTAGCCGCGCCGCAATAAACGGGAGTAATAGAGCCGTCGATAATACCCTGGTGGAGACCCTCAACGCACTCTTCCTTTGAGAAGGGCTCGCCGTCAAAGAACTTCATCATAAGGTCCTCGCTGGTACCTGCAACTGCCTCCCAAAGAACCTCCTTATATCTTTCAGCCGCTGCCTCAAGCTCGGGTGTGGTCTCGGTGGGAATTCTCTTTCCGGAATCATCGTATACGTAGGACTGCATATCGAGAAGGTCTATCATGGTGATATCCTTACCGTTCTTACCAACGGGGATAAATACGGGGCAAAGGGACTTGCCGAATTTCTCGCGAAGCTGGTCAAAGGTTGCGTTGAAGTGAGCGTCGAGAAGGTCGCACTTGTTGATAAAGAACGCCTTGGGAACACCTGCCTCAGTTGCTCTGTCCCATGCAAGCTCAGTGCCAACTTCCATGCCTGCCTTACCGTCAACGCAGATAACTACGCTGTCAGCAACACGAGCCGCCTGCTTTACCTCACCCTCAAAGTCGAGGTAGCCGGGAGTGTCAACGATATTTATCTTTACGTCCTTCCAGAATGCGTGCGCAAGGGACGCGGAAAGCGAGAACTTTCTTGCCTGCTCCTCTGCGTCATAGTCGCAAACGGTATTACCTGCGGGAACATTTCCAAGTCTGTCCGTGCCGCCCGAAACGAAAAGCATAGCCTCAGCAAGAGACGTCTTTCCCGAGTCGCCGTGACCCGCAAGAATTATGTTTCTGATCTGTTTTGTGTTGTAGGTTGCCATAGGAGTTTTCCTTTATCACGCGTTGCCGTGATTACCTTTCTATAATAAATATATTGAATACCAAATAAAAAAACGGTATATATAAATTATACAGTATTTTGAATTAAAAATCAATGTTTTTTGTTGACTTTTTTATATTCAATTTGTAGAACTTAAAAACAAAAATTTGTATATTTCTAACAATTACAAGGGTTTTGGCGGTTTTGCCGCATAACGGACGTATTATAGCGGAAAAATAACAGCGCAAACTAAAATTGTGAGGTGCAAAAATGAACGATACCAACAACTACAAAACCGAAAAGCTCGGCCATGATGAGAAAAAGAAAAAGGCAGACCTTGAAAGACGCACGGGCGTTCCCGATCCCCCCGTCCCCAACCGCGCGCATACCGAGATGTCGGCGCGCAACCGCGCCGAGGGGGTAACACACGCCCAAGCTCACGCGTCAAGCCTTAACATTGACGAAACCGCGCTCCACGACTATGCCGACAGATACAAGCACAAGCGCATGCACGACGCAAAGATAAACGCTGATAAGGAATAAGCTCAAAAAAAGCAAAGGAACTGCCGTGCAGTTCCTTTGCTTTTAATATCTATACCTTTTCTTTTTCGCCGCCATGAATATGACCGTCACAACGACAGCCATAAGCTCCGCGACGATAATGGATATCCAAATTCCGTCAAGCTCCCAGATAAGCGGCAGGATAATTACTGCGGCGGTCTGGAACAGGAGCGTTCGCAAAAAGGATATTATCGCGGACGTCAACCCATCGTTGAGCGCGGTAAAAAATGACGCACCGAATATTGCAAATCCTGCAAACAAAAACGAGAACGAATATATGCGGAAGCCTCGCAATGTCATATCAAACAGCGCAGGATTTCCCGAGACAAACAGCTTTGAGAACGGATATGCAAGTCCCTCACCCGCGCCGAGCATTACGACCGAGCATATTGAAATTATTATAAGACTTTTTCGCAAAAGGCTTTTGAGCTCGTCCGTGTTCCCCGCTCCGTAGTGATAGCTGATAACGGGCGCGATACCCACGACGTAGCCGATAAATATCGATATGAAGACGAAGTTGACGTACATCAAAACACCGTACGCCGCGACGCCCGCCTGCCCTGCATATCGCATGAGCTGGACGTTATAAAGCATACCGACGAGCGACATTGAAATGTTACTCATAAGCTCAGACGAGCCGTTGGTAACAGTCTTGATTAAAGCTTTGCCGTCAAGCTCCGCTTTTCCGAGACGCAAAATGCTTGTGTTTGGTCTGAAAAAATAGATAAGCGGTATAATTCCGCCGATAAGCTGACTTATTACCGTGGCACTCGCCGCGCCCACAAGGCCAAGTGGGAGAACACCTACGAGCAGTGCGTCAAGCACCATGTTCGCAATACCTGATGCAAGCGTAGCGTAGAGCCCGAGCTTTGGCTTTTCCGCCATAACGAAAAACGTCTGGAACTCCATTTGGAGCATAAACGCGGGAAGAGCCGCTAAAATTATGCGCCCGTATATGACGCAATCGTCAAGCATCTTCCCCTCCGCGCCAAGCAAAGACGCTATGGGACGGATAAAAATTATGCCTATCAGAGCAAGCACCACTCCCGTGCCTACGGATACGTAAACTATAAGCGAGAAAAGGCTTTGCGCCTTTTTCATGTTACCCTCGCCCATAGTCTTTGATATAAGCGCCGAGCCTCCCGCGCCGAACATAAAGCCGAACGCTCCCAGCATCATTATAAACGGATATATGAAATTAAGTGCGGCAAATTCCGTCTCGCCTGCAAAATTCGAGACGAAGAAGCCGTCCACCACGCCGTATATCGAGGAAAACACCATCATAATAATACTCGGCATAGTAAACCTTATAAGCTTTTTATAGCTGAAATGATCGGATAACTGAATTTTCATGTCTTAATCTATTCCAAAAAATCTTCTCGCGTTCTCGTTAGTTATGCGCAACATCTCGTCGTAGCTCACTCCGTGTATCTCTGCCATTTCCCTTACCGTATTGGACATCAAAACAGAGTTATTCATCTGTCCCCTGTACGGGTGAGGAGCAAGATAGGGCGCGTCCGTCTCCGAGAGAAGTCTGTCCGTCTGCACCGCGGCACACGCCGCCTTTACCTTGTGCGCGTTTTTGAACGTGACCGTGCCCGAGAACGAAATATACCAACCGCGCTCACAAAGCTGACGCACCATCTCGTCACTCATGGAGCAGGAATGAAGCACGCCGCACACATTCGGGAAACGGCATATCATATCAAACGTATCCCCATGCGCGTCGCGATCGTGGATTATCACGGGCAAGCTGTACTTTTGTGCAAGCTGCATCTGTCTGTAAAAATACTCATATTGCAGCTCCTTATTTACGGGCTGCCAATAGTAATCAAAGCCTATCTCGCCGACGGCGACTATCTTGTTTTCCCGTCTTTTTTCGGGAGTGTCAAGCAGCGCCTCAATTTTTGAGATGTTGCCCTCAATATCCTCGCCGCACACGTTCTGCGCGTCGGTAGGGTGAATTCCCACCGCGCTATACATAAAATCGTACTTTTTAGCTTGTGAAATAACGCAATGCGAGGTTTCTATATCCGCGCCGATATTGACCACGCAGCCGACGGAATTTTGAAATTCGGCGCATGTGAGAAGTCCGTCAGCGCCGCCCTCAAGCTCGTTGAATTTCTGACTGTAATAATGGGCGTGGGTGTCAAAAAGCTTGTTTCTGTCTATCATCTGTAATCAAACCTCTCTCCCAAAAGCTCGGGACAGTCTCTGCCCGCCGACATCTCCTTTATCTTTTCAAGCAAGGGAGATACGGTCGTGCTTTTGAGCGCAAACGTTACCTTTACCTTGTCCGAGAACTCAGTATCGTCTATAATTGCATTGAACTGCGGCAAAAGGACAATATACTTCTGATAATCCGAATACGAGCATTCAAGCGAATAGGCCGAGTATTTCTCGTATGTAATTATCTTCGCCGCCTCCAGCGCAATTTTTGCGCCGTGCGAGTATGCCCTGACAAGTCCGCCGGCTCCAAGCAAAATACCGCCGAAATAACGCGTAACGACCACCACCGCGTCCTCAACTCCGCTCTTGCGTATAGTCTCAAGCGTGGGCACGCCCGCAGTTCCCTGCGGCTCGCCGTCGTCGGAATATCTTGCGATTATCCCGCCCTTGAGAATATATGCCCAGACGTTGTGCGTGGCGTCGGAATATTCCTTTTTGAGTGCCTTTACAAACTCCATAGCCTCCTCCTCGCTCGTAACGTGCTTGGCGTGACCGATAAAGAGAGAGCGTCTCTCCTCAAATTCGTCGTGCCCCTCACCCTCAAGCGTGGTATAAAGCTCGGGCTTTATTTGTTCTGACATTATCTTTCTTCCTTTTGATAGTTTTTAATATTCTTCCGCTACGGGATAATTTTCATCGTATTTTTTGAGCATACCGTGAGTCTTCGCGTCCACCGTAGCCACAACGGTGACGTACTCCGCACCGTAATCAATATCCTCAACGGTCGCATTTTTGTAAAGTATATTCATCGCGCCCAGCTCGGAATTCGGTATCTTGAAGGTGACCTTCTTCTTGCCCTCGTGTATAACTCTCTGTATGACCTCCGCAAGCTGATCACAGCCCTGTCCCGTCAATGCGGAAATATAGACCGCGTTTGCTTTCTCGGGGCTTTTGTTCAGTACGGGAGCGTCAATTATTCCCTTGTCGCACTTGTTGAATACGTATATCGTGGGCTTTCCGCCCGCGCCGAGCTCCTCAAGTGTTTTTTCGGTACATTCAAGCTGTGACATACACTCCTCGTCAGACGCGTCGCAAAGTATCATAACTATGTCCGAATACACCGCCTCGTCGAGCGTGGACTTGAACGCGTTCACAAGATGGTGAGGGAGCTTGCGGATAAATCCTACCGTATCGGTCAGGAGCACCTGCTCGCCGCCGGGAAGCTCAAACTTACGCGTCGTAGGGTCAAGCGTTGCGAAAAGCTTGTCCTCGGCAAGTATTCCCGCGTCGGTCAGCTTGTTGAGCAGCGTGGACTTGCCCGCGTTTGTGTAGCCCACGATGGCTATTTTGGGAAGTCCGCTTCTGTCACGGGAAACTCGCATGGTGCGGCGGTTTTTGTCCAGCACCTCAAGCTCTTCTTCAAGCGCGGTAATTCTTCTTTTGATGTGTCTGCGGTCGGACTCAAGCTTTGATTCACCGGGTCCTCGCGTGCCTATTCCGCCACCGAGACGGGATAGGTCTTTTCCTTGTCCCATAAGGCGAGGCGCGGTATATTTGAGCTGCGCGAGCTCAACCTGAAGCTTACCCTCGCCGCTCACCGCGTGAAGCGCGAAAATGTCGAGAATGAGCATGGAACGGTCGATGACCTGAACGTCATCACCTATGTCCTCCTCAAGATTTCTTATCTGCGAGGGGGACAATTCCTCGTCAAAAATGACGAGCTTGACACCGTTATTTTTACAAAGCTCGGCAATTTCCTGCACCTTTCCGCTGCCGATAAGAGTTCTCGCCTCAAGCGTGGACTTGCTCTGCGTTACGTACGCAAAGACCTCACCGCCCGCGGTGTCCAGAAGTCTTTCAAGCTCGGACAGGGACTTTTCAACCTCGTCGGCTGAATTTTTATCCGTAATGATACCTACAAGTATTGCTTTTGATCTTATATTTTCGTCATGATTTAACATAAATTCACCACCTTTGAAAATATTTTGCCCTATATGTGATACAATAAACCCGAATTAAAGATCCAAACGATTGCGAGGACAGCAAGCTTCGCTTGCGTATAGAGACGATGTATTGGAAATTTTTTCAAAGGTTTAAAGTGAAAAAGGGATTGCGTTCAGCGTACGCAATCCCTTTATCGCAACCGTAAAATCCCTCAGGATATTACTTCTTGGAGCTTTCAAGTCTCTTCTTGAACTTGTCAACACGTCCGCCGGCATCAACAAACTTCTGCTTACCGGTGAAGAAGGGGTGACACTTGGAGCA
>JAFTKY010000098.1 GCA_017453005.1 Clostridia bacterium
CTTGCCAAACTGCGTTCCCCAGTCACCGAGGTAGTTGATACCAACACACTTATATCCCGCAAACTCATGGAGCTTTTTGAGGGCGTGACCGATAACCGTCGTGCCGAGATGTCCTATATGGAAGGGCTTTGCTACGTTGGGAGAGGAGTAGTCAAGGACTACCGTCTTACCCTCACCGTAGGTGGGTCTGCCGTAATTTTCCTTTTTGTCGAGTATCTCGGGGAGAATATTCTCTGCCAGATACTTGTCGGATATCTTTATATTGAGGTATCCGTTTACCGCCTCCGCGCTCTTGATACAGTCAAGTGTCAGCGTCTCGGAGAGCTGCGACGCTATCTGCACGGGCGCGCGGCGAAGTGCCTTTGAAAGCTTGAAGCAAGGAAACGCAAGGTCACCCATGCTGCTGTCGGGAGGATATTCAAGCATGCCGACAATGTCAGACGCCGAGATTTCCGCCGAGGGATTTATCAAAAGCACATTTTCATGTATTTTTGCTGCTATCTGCGCTTTAATATTAAGCATTTTTTATACTGCCTTTCTGTAAACTAAACAACTTTATTATTATATCACATATATTTTTGGAATTCAAGAGAGAGAATATAATTTATACAATTATTTTTTCTCGGAGAGCATATCCCTCGCCGCCTGCTTTTGTGCCTCGGTGACGTTTATACCGCCGAGTATTCTTGCAGCCTCCTCAACTCGCTCATCCGCGTCAAGTCTGCGCACCGTGGTAAACGCTCTTCCCTCTTTTTCCGTCTTGGAGATAAGCAGGTGCGTGTCCGCAAGCGTTGCTATCTGCGCCGAATGGGTCACGCAAATGACCTGACCGTCAGCCGCTATCTGACTGAGCTTCAACCCGATTTTGCGCGAGGTCTTGCCCGAGATACCCGTATCGACCTCATCGTATATTGAGCAGCCCACGTTGTCCTTTTGATTGAGAACGCTGCGGAGCGCAAGCATTATACGGGAAAGCTCACCGCCCGACGCTATCTCCGCCATGGGCTTTTTGGGCTCACCCGGATTGGTTGCGACCGTAAACGCTACGGTATCACAGCCCGAAGGGGTAAAGTCGGGAGCCTCCATAACGCGAATTTCAAACTTCACGCTGGGCATATCAAGATACTCGAGCACCTCCTCGACCTTCTCGGAGGCATCAGATGCGGCGGTAGCTCGCATTTGTGTAAGTCTGCGCGCAACAGCCCTTGCCCTCTCGCTTATCTGATTGATTTTTGCTCTGTACTCGTCGCATTTTTCGTCCGACGTCTCTATCTCGTCAAGACGGGCTTGCGCCTCCGCGCGGAATTCAAGTATTTTCTCAACACTTTCTCCGTAACGCTTTTTGAGCTTATTTATCTCTTCAAGTCGGGCTTGAATTTTGTCAAGACGCTCGGTGGGGTCGCCGTCAAGGTCGTCGGCATAGGAATATACCTGCTCTGCCATATCGTCAACCTCATAGGACATATCCAGAAGCTTCTCGGACAGCTCTCCCGCGCCATCTACTACAGAGGATATCTGCGAGAGTGACGCCGCCGCTCTGCCAAGCAACGACACAACGCCGCCATTCTCCGCGCCCTTGAGTATCTTGTACGAAAGCTTGACCTGTTTGTTTATTTTTTCGGCATTTTCAAGCTTTTTCAGCTCGTCGGTGAGCATCTGCTCTTCCCCAATCCTGAGCCTTGCCGAATCAATATCCTTTATCTGAAAGACAAGCATATCTCTTTCGCGAGAGAGTGCCGCGTCGTCGCTCATGAGCAGGTCAAGCATTTTTTTGTATCTTCGCATCTCGCCGTAAAGCTCAGAATATTCCTGCCTCTCTGCATGGCACAGAGCGTATGAATCAAGCAGGTCTATATAGCTTTTTTCGTCCACGAGGATATCCGAATCCTTTTGTCCGTGAATGGATATAAGCCTTGCGCTGACGTCGCGCAGAGTGGTCTTCGTAACCGTTCTTCCGTTTATTTTGGGGAGCGTTTTACCGTCCGCGCCAAGCTTGACTGAAATAAGCATTTCGCCCTCGTCACACTCAACGCCAAGCTCGGAAAAGAAGGTCTCAAGCTCACCGTCAACGCCGTCAAAAACCGCCTCGCAATACGCAAAGTCCTCACCCGTGCGGATAAGGTCACGGCTGACCTTTTTGCCCGTGAGCAGCTTGACGCTGTCGATAATAACGGATTTTCCCGCACCCGTCTCCCCCGTAAGCACCGAAAGGCCCGAGGAAAAGTCAATATCCGCGCTCTTGACAACGGCAATATTTTCAATGTGTAGGTGTCTGAGCATCATTACTTACCCGAAAGCATAAGCTTCATTTTGCTCGTTATGTCGTACGCCGCCTCGTTGTCGGTAACCACCACGATTATCGTATCGTCACCCGCAACACAGCCAAGTATCCTCGGCTCTGCGAGGTTGTCTATCGCGACAGCCACGGGGCTTGACATACCCGGCGTAGTCTTTACTACGATTATATTCTGCGCAAAATTTACGGACTGCACGGCGTCGGTCAGCGTGTTTGCAAGAGAAACGGACTTTTTGCCCTGCACCTGAGGAGAGTGGGACGAGGTGTACTTATAAGTACCTCTGTCCGTCGTTATTTTTACTATGTCAAGCTCACGGATATCTCTTGAGACCGTTGCCTGAGTAACGTCAAAGCCCTCCGCGCGCAGATAATCCAGAAGCTCGTCCTGCGTCTCTATTTCGTGCTTTGAGATAAGCTCGTATATTTTTACGTGTCTGTTCTTTTTCACTGCAATTCCTCTTATTTTTCATTCATTTTCTGGCGGAGCTTTATATAAAATCCGCTCTTGTTAAGTCTTATAAAGCGAGTTGTCAAGGGCGAGCGGGTTATCTGCACCGATTCGCCGCGGAAGAGCTCAAAGTTTGCTCTGCCGTCAACCGTAAGGTAAAGCATTTTTTCGCGCTGGCATACGTTCTTTATCGCAATAGTTGCGCTATCGGGGAAAATAAGCGGGCGCGCGGACAGCGAATGGGGACATATAGGCGTTACGCAAATGCAGGAAAGCCGCGGGTCTACAACGGCGCCGCCTGCCGACATTGAATAAGCCGTAGAGCCCGTAGGCGTTGCTATGATTATTCCGTCCGAGCGGTACGAGGAGATAAGAACTCCGCCCTCGGAAAGCTCAAGGTCAACTATACGCGATATTGAGCCGTTGGAGAGCACCGCGTCGTTTAAGGCGTAGTTGCTGGAGCGGACGCGTCCGTCACCCGTGATTATCTCAACCGAGAGCATGGAGCGCTCCTCTATCTCGTAGTCACCGCTTACAACTCGCTCAAGCTGGTCCATCTCCCCTACCTCAAGCTCTGCCATATAGCCAAGTCTGCCGAGGTTTATTCCTATGATGGGAAGCTCAAGCGGTGCCGCTCTTCGCGCGGATTCAAGTATCGTTCCGTCGCCGCCGAGCACAACAACCGCGTCACACGAGCGGTATATTTTATCGTTTTGCACGTAGGTTATCTTTGTTTCCTTATCGTGTCTTTCGATTTTGTCCTTGTTATAAATTGACGTGACCACCTCACAGCCGAGGCTGTTCAGCTTTTTTGCCACCTCAAGCGCCTGCTTTGCCTTATCAAATATATTGAAGTTGGTTATAAGCGCCGCTTTTTCGATTTTCTTATACATGGTAAATTCCTTTTCCAAAGCAAAAGCTTTAATTTTCACGGCAGAGTGAATTTATTGTGTCCGTTATTTCTTGTGAAATTTGCTCTGCCGAATTTGTCTTTATAAAATACGCGAGGTATTCGATATTTCCGTCGCCGCCCTTTATGGGAGAGACTGTAATACCCGCAAGTGAAAGTCCGCACGCCTGCGCACATTCAACGACGCGTAAGATTGCGTACTCTCTGTCCCTTGCGCGCTTTACTATTCCGTTTTTTCCTATTGCCTGTCTGCCCGCCTCAAACTGCGGCTTAATAAGACTTACAAAAAAGCCGTTCTCACAGATAATGCCTGACAGCGCGGGAATAATAAGCGTTTGGGATATGAACGAAACGTCCATAACGGCGCAATCGAATATTCCGAACTCCTTTGCGTTGAGATTTCTCGCGTTATATCCCTCAATATTGGTTACTCTCGCGTCACAGAGCAGGCTTTTGTGAAGCTGTCCTCTGCCCGAGTCAACTGCGACAACACTTGCCGCGCCTCTCATAAGCAAACATTGAGTAAAGCCTCCCGTGGACGCGCCGACGTCAATACACCGCTTGCCCGTCACGTCAAGCCCAAAGGTATCCATCGCGCCCTCAAGCTTTTTTCCGCCTCTGCCGACAAACCCGTCGTGCTCCTTTATAGTGACGCTGTGAGGAATGTCCTCGTCTATCTCCTCGGACGGCTTTGTGACAGTCCTGCCGTCCACCCCGACGAGCCCCCCGTCTATGAGCTTTGACGCCTTATTTCGGCTCTCGGCGTATCCGTTTTGCGTAAGATAAATATCAATTCTCATCAGACCACGGTAAATACGGGGATAAAATACATTCCAATGGGAACTGCTATTCCGAGAAGCGCGCCGAAGAACACCTGAAGCGGTGTGTGTCCGACAAGCTCCTTGAGTGCCTCGTAGGGCGTATCGTCCCTCTTGTGCTCCTCAAGTATCATGTTGAGAGTTTTTGCGTGCTTGCCGACCTCGTGTCTCATTCCCGTAGCGTCTCTTACCACTATCATGGCAAGCAGTGCACTTATCGCAAACGCCGCGGAGTTAAGTCCGAAGGACATAGCGGCACTCGTTGCAAGTGCCAGCACCGCCGCGGTATGTGACGAGGGCATACCTCCCGTACCAAAGAGAAATTCAACGACGGTGAACTTTTTGAGCTTGAATACCCACTTTATTACCTTGAGTATCTTCTCTATAAACCACGAGGCTATAACGCTAATCATCATGTAATTTGTAAAAAGGTCCATTACGTACTGCATCTGTTTTTCCTTTACATCTTATTTTTCTCTTGAACAAAGAA
>JAFTKY010000099.1 GCA_017453005.1 Clostridia bacterium
CAGATATGTGTGGTGTATCTGATCCTTACAGCAGGACTGAAGATGCTGAAGCAGATGAAGAAAACCGTTTTTAACATGATCATTATCTCAATAACACTGATCTGTATGGTCGTGTTTTCGTTGTTCGCGGTGAAGTTTTCAACGATATTTTACATACTGATCAGTGGAATCTGCGGCGTAGTGGTATATCTCCTCGGCAAGATCAGGAAGGAGAAAAAACATGATCTATCTTGAATTGTTCTTAACCTTCCTTCAGATCGGTGCGTTCTCCTTTGGCGGCGGATACGGAATGATTTCGCTGATACGAGAAAAAGTTTTGATGTACGGTTGGCTTACCGAGGAAGAAATGCTCAATATGATTGCCGTAGCAGAATCTACCCCGGGACCGATAGCAGTTAATATGGCAACATTCGTTGGTTCGTCACAAGGCGGTTTCCTCGGCGCACTCCTCGCTACACTTGGCGTGGTATTGCCGTCATTTATTATCATTCTCGTGATTGCGGCTTTGATACGCAACTTTCTGAAATATGCGGGGGTAAAAGCTTTTCTCTGCGGTATCCGTCCGTGTGTTGTTGGATTGATACTCGCAACGGCAATCACGATGTTTATGAGTACGGCAATCGGGTTCGGTGGCATAGGAGATACACTTGCCATAGATTTTAAGGGCATTATCATATTTGCCATATTGATATTGATCAGCATCGTAGCGAAGCTTACATTCAAGAAAAAACCAACTCCGATACTGATGATCATCATATCGGCGGGGCTTGGAATGCTGATGTATTCATTATAAAAGTCTTGATAAAAAAATTCCGATTTATCAAATTAAAATAGGTGCAAATCCTTATAGGTAAATGCACCTATACTGCTAAAATTTGCACCCACCTAAAAACGGTATCAAAATTTCAGATTACTCACAACACAAAAAGGAGGCATGTGCCTCCTTTTGTGTTGGTGCGAGAAACGGACAACTTGGTAATCAGTCACACAAAACGCAGTTTTTATTGACAATAACACGCGCAGGTGTTATAATAAATTCAGATTTGAATTAAGGAGAATTTCCATGTTTGTAACAGAAAATTTTAAGATAAATGATTACTCCCTCGACTTCGCAATAGACTATCCCAAGGAATTCAGCGAAAAAGGGAAATACCCCGTGATATTCTATTTTCACGGGATCGGCGGTGTGTATCAGGGAGTTGACTACATAGCCGCGGGGTGTCCCGTGCGCCGCGAGAGAATGACCGAGGATATGCCGTTTATTATCGTCGCGCCCGCCTGTATGGACTACACGTGGTTTGAAAATTTTTCGAACGTCGTTGCCTTTATAAAGGACGTGATCTCGCGTGAGTACGTTGACGAAAAAAGGGTTTATCTGTCGGGCTCAAGCATGGGCGGATATACCTCGTGGATGCTGTCCGTCATGCACCCCGAGCTTTTCGCGGCGGCGGCAATTTGCTGCGGCGGCGGAATGTATTGGGCAGGGCACAGAGTAACCTTTCCCGTGCGTGCGTATCACGGAATGCTGGATACGGCAGTTTTGCCCCGTGAGAGCGAGATAATGGTGGAGAAGATCAACGCCGCAGGAGGCAGAGCGGAGCTTATACTATACGAGCACGCAGACCACGACGCGTGGACGCCGACTTTCACAAATCCTGAGACGTACGAGTGGCTTTTGTCACATAAAAAAGATTAAGTAAAGCTCCGCAGCATCAGGCTGCGGAGCTTTTGTTTTTTATGATACTTTTTGCCGCTATTGGCAAAAAGCGACAGAGAAAATAAAACTTGCGAAAATCTTGACAAACCCTACTATTTTGTTGTATAATATAAGTTGACTATTTATGTCTAAAAAAGGATAGAGAAATGAAGCAATACAAACTTGTCTCCGAGAGCGAAATGATAAAGCACTCGGAATATATAAAAAAGGTCAGAGCCATGAATACGGCGAGCGGCGAGCAAAAATACGCCTATATTCAGACCTTCGGCTGTCAGCAAAACGTCGCGGACAGCGAAAAAATCGCGGGTATGTGCGTGTCTATGGGCTACAAGCTTTGCAACGAGCCCGCAGACGCAGACCTTATCGTGGTAAACACCTGCGCCATTCGTGAGCATGCGGAGAAAAGAGCACTGTCCATAATCGGTCAGTATAAGCACCTGAAGGCTAAAAAGCCATCGCTTATGATAGCCGTTTGCGGCTGCATGGTCGCGCAGGAGCACCGTCGCAACGACATAAAATTCAGATACCCCTACGTTGATTTTATTTTCGGCGCGTCGTCGCTTTTCCGTCTGCCCCAGCTTATAGTTGAGAGAATTGAAAAGAAGAAGCGACTTTACTGCCCCGAGGAGAACGAATACCTCGTAGCCGAGGGAATACCCGCCGAGCGCGAATCCACCTTCAAGGCGTGGGTGTCCGTAATGTACGGCTGCAACAACTTCTGCACGTACTGTATCGTGCCGTACGTCCGCGGACGGGAGAGAAGCCGCCGCCCCGAGGATATAATTTCAGAGGTGCGCGAGCTTGTAAAGGCGGGATATAAGGACATAACCCTTCTCGGACAGAACGTAAACTCCTACGGCAAGGACGCCAAGGGAGACGGCGGTGAGGTCTACGATTTTGCCGACCTGCTCGCCGATATTGACAAAATAGAGGGCGACTACTATATCCGCTTTATGACGAGCCACCCAAAGGACGCGTCGAAAAAGCTTATTGACGTGATAGCCTCGTCGCGCCACATCGCGCATCAGTTCCATTTGCCCATGCAGTCGGGAAGCGACGAAATACTCAAGAGAATGAACCGCCGTTACGACACGAAAAAGTACATGGAAACCGTGGAATACATGAGAGAAAAAATTCCCGATATTACAATATCCTCGGATATAATCGTGGGCTTTCCCGGGGAGACCGAGGAGGATTTTCATGGGACGCTTGATATGCTCTCCCGCGTAAGGTTTGACATGGTCTATTCCTTTATTTACTCTCCGCGAAAGGGAACTCCCGCCGCAGAGATGGAGGAGCAGATAGACGATAAGATAAAGAGCGAGAGATTTGACCGTCTGCTTGCGCTTCAGAATGAAATATCCTACGAGAAAAATCAGCCGCTGAAGGACAAAGTCATAAAGGTTCTTTGCGACGGCAGAAGCAAAAATAACGACGGCGTCTTTTCGGGCAGAAGCGAGGGCAACAAGATAGTTCTGTTTGAGGGAAACGATTTTGACACGGGAAAATTTTTGGATTTAAAAATAACCCGCGCGGATACCTTCGCGCTTTACGGTGAAAAATTAAAGTAACGAAATATTATAAGGAGATATAAAAATGAGCATATATTCACTTGCCGCAGAGCTTGGCAAAGCAATAAAGGAAGATGAAAGAATGATAAGAATGGAAAAGGCAAAGGAGGCCTACGAGGCGGACGATACCATTTTCAAGCTTATAACCGAGTACGGCGTTCAGCAGGAGGCACTCACGCAGATGGGTGACAGCGCAGAGATAGACACCGACGCGCTCGCGCGTATTCAGGACAGAATTGACGAGATATACGCAGAGATTACCGCAAATCCGCTCTTTATTGAGCTTGATGAGGCGCAGGCGGCTGTAAACGAGCTTATGGCTACGGTTAATAACACTATCATGTATAACGCTACGGGAGCAAGTAATTGTACGCATGATTGCTCAACCTGCGGCGGCTGCCACTAAGGGCAAATCAATCGAGGATTGATTTGCAGTGATATGGTCACTTTGTGAACGTGATATGTCCGCTTGCGCGGACGTGATATTTTCGCTTTGCGAAAGTGATATGTTCACTTCGTGAACGTGATATGTCCGCGTTCGCGGACGTTAAGGAAAGAGAGGACAAAGCTATGACTCCGATGATGGAGCAATACTTTGAAATAAAAAAGAATTATAAGGATTTCCTTTTGTTTTACAGGCTTGGAGATTTCTATGAGATGTTTTTCGACGATGCCATAGTTGCCTCGCGCGAGATAGGGCTTACCCTCACGGGCAGAGACTGCGGCGAGGCGGAGAGAGCGCCCATGTGCGGCGTGCCCTTTCACGCGGCTGACGAGTACATCGGCAAGCTCATAAACAAGGGCTACAAAATCGCTATCTGCGAGCAGATAGAAGACCCTGCGACAGCAAAGGGAATAGTCAAGAGAGACGTTATCCGTGTCGTCACGCCCGGAACTCTTATTGAGACCGAGCTGCTCAATGAGACCAAGAATAACTATCTCTGCGCGCTTTATATGGACGAGTTTGAGTACGGCGTTTGCTTTTGCGACGTTTCTACCGCTGAGGTCTATGCGACGTCGGTGAGCGGAGCAAATATGGACGCGGCGCTTATCAACGAGATAGGCACGTATGCGCCCGCGGAGGTCATCTCAAACCTTTCAAAGAACAAGTTCCGCGAGACTGCGGATTTTATAGTCGGCAGAGCTCACGCTATGCTCCTTGATAATCAGCCTCACCGCTTTGAGTTCTCGGAGTCGCTTGAGCGGGTAAAGAGACAGTTTGCGGACACGCTCCGCGACAGCGACCTTGAAAACAAGGTGATAATTTGCGCTGTCGGTGCACTTCTCGGCTACATTGAGGAGACGCAGAAGAAGGACATTTCGTATATCAAGAAGCTGAATATTTATTCCGACGGTCAGTATCTTGACATGGACATAAACACACGCCGAAATCTTGAGCTTACCGAGTCAATGCGAACCAAGGAAAAGAGGGGAACTCTGCTCTGGGTACTTGACAAGACCCGCAGCTCAATGGGTGCGAGAATGCTCCGCAAGTGGATAGAGCATCCGCTGCTTACCTCGTCCGCGATAGTCCGCAGACAGAATGCAGTTGAAGAGCTTTACAATAACTTCATGCTTCGCGAGGGTATCTCCGAGCTTCTTGACAGAGTGCTTGACCTTGAGCGACTTGTCACGAAAATCGTTTACGGCACTGCAAACGCGCGTGACCTTCGCGCCGTCTCGAGCACGCTTGAAATTCTCCCCGAGCTTCACGATATGCTTGAGGAGTGTAAGTCGGACGAGCTTGGCCGCATCTGGCGTGAGATGGACACCTTGGCTGACATCTGCGACCTCATTATGCGCTCAATAAAGGAGGAGGCTCCCATCTCCGTCCGCGAGGGAGGCATGATAGCCGACGGTTATAACGCGCAGGTCGACGAATTCCGCTCCATAATTCAGGGCGGCGGAGAATGGAAGGAGGCCATTGCCGAGGCAGAAAGAGAAGCCACGGGAATAAAGAACCTCAAAATAAGCTACAACAAGGTATTCGGATATTACATTGAGGTGACAAAGTCCCAGATAGGACTTGTCCCCGACAGATACATAAGAAAGCAGACGCTTGCAAACTGCGAGAGATACATCACCGAGGAGCTCAAGGACATGG
>JAFTKY010000100.1 GCA_017453005.1 Clostridia bacterium
CTACCGCCGCCTTGCCGGGGATAGGTGCTTCAATTCGCACGCCCGACTTTGCAAGCGCAAGCGCCAAGTCGTCAACAAGTCCCGCAATAGCGCGCACACGCACGCCCGCGTCGGGCCTTACCTCGTATCTTGTGATGGTAGGACCGCAGGAGCAGGTTATATCCTTTATCTTTATCTTGAAGCTCTCAAGCACCTCGCGGATTATCTGCTTGTTCTCCTCTATCTCCTCCTCGCTCGTGCCTGCCTTAAGGCCGCCCTTTTTGAGAAGGTCAATGGGCGGGAACTGATATTCCACCTCGTATTTTTCCTCGTCCTCGTCGGGCTCGTCTCCGTCAAGCTCGTCCTTCAGCTCATCGTCTACCACGATAGCCTCGCCGTCCTCGGCAGGTGTCCCGTCGTCCGAGCCGTCGGATATTATCTCACCCGTTTCCTTGTCTATCACGGGAGTTCTCTTGTCAAACATCTCGTCGTCCTCAAACTCCTCGTCAAAGGAATTTGTGTTTATTTCTTCCTCGTCAGCCTCTGCCTCGCGCTCCTCAATAGGGCCGTCGCGCTTTACGTTTGTCTTTTTGTCAAAGGCGTTCACGGGCGCGTCGCCGCGGTAATCCTCGTCGTTATCCTCGCCCTCATCCGCGTCGGTGTCGGCAGTCTCAGCCGCCTCATCCGTGTCCGCGGACTTGTCCTCCTCGTCCTCGGGAAGAACTATGTCTATCTCGTCGTCGCCGTCAGTTCTCTTGGCCTTTGAGGGCTTGTCCTTTTTGGACTTCTGAGGCGTTGTGGGAGTATCCTCACCGTCCCCGTCTTCATCTTCCTCGTCTTCCTCGACCGCCTTGACCTTCTTTGCCTTCTTCTTTTTGGGCTGTCTGTGGTCAATTCTATACTTGATATAATCACCGAGCATGCCTATGTAAACGTGAAGCTTAAGTCCGAACAGGTAGCATCCGAGCACTCCGACGAGCACGCCGAGCACGAACACCGAGCCTACGTTAAGCAGCAGATAGAACAAAAATCCGAGATATCCTCCGATAACGCCGCCTCCCGACAGCTCCGCACCTGCCACGTAAAGCTCCATGAAATTATAGGACAGGTCCTCGCCCGCAATCAGCGTGAGAATGATATGAATGAATGCAGACGAAAAAAGCACTGTGAGTGTTGCAAGCACGGTTCTTGAGACTGCGTTGCCATTCTCGGAGAGCCTCTTCCAGAACATCGCGAGGAACGCGAGCACGAAGGGGATAAGGAACGCAATAAATCCAAACAAGCCGAAGAAGAACTCACACACGTAGAAGCCAAGCAGGCCCATCGCGTGCTCTCCTTCCCAGCCGCCCTTAAGCTCGTTTCCGGGATTACATATCAGATTTGCAACAAAGCAAACCAGCAAAAATATTGCAACGAGCAAAAATATTACGGGCAATATCTGCGGCAAAATAGATTTTCCCGCGCGCTTCGCCTGGCTCTTTGCCTTGCTCTTGACCTTGCTTTTTGCCTTGCCTTGAATTTTTTTTGCAGCCGAGCTGCCACTCTTTTTTGTTTCGGCCATGATAAAACTTCCTTTTTCTTAAGTCTTGCACCGTTTTTTAAAAACGGCGTATTTCAGCGTCTGTTTGCGAGAAAATAAATATATCGCTCGCAAGCCATAATATTATACCAACTTATATTATATCATAAATAATTGCGTTTTTCAATACCCCTGACCAACTTTTTACTGCTCGTATCAGACTTTTTTATTAACTGTTTATTTATATTTCAACATTTTATTGACAAATATTGACACAAAAGGAGGATTTATGACAAGCATCACGGATAAATTCACCGCAAAAAAGTACGCCCTGATTTCGGTAACGTCATTTTTCGGCGGCTTTCTCAACGGATTTTTAGGCGCGGCGGGAGGGATACTCATAGGGCTCGTGCTGACGCGACTGTTCAAGAGTGACGGCGAGCTTTTGTGCGACAGACGGGATATTTACGCAAATATCCAAATCGCCATGATATGCGTCTCCCTCGTCAGCCTGAGCATCTACGCCTCCCGTGGAGACGTAGACTATCCGTCGGCTACGTGGCTTATAATCCCCGCAATACTCGGCGGTGCCGTGGGCAGTCACATTCTTCGGCGCATAAGCTCGTCAGCCGTCGGAAAAATATTTGCGGTCCTTGTGATATGGTCGGGGCTGAGAATGATTGCGGGGTGAGGATATGTCAGGCAACACACCCACACTCTTCAACTCAATAGCCGCGTTTATAATCGCCATACTCTCGGGGCTTGGCGTAGGCTCGGGAGGACTTCTCGTCGCCTATCTCACTGTAACGGGACAGGCAGGCGGCGAGGTGCGCGGCACAAACCTCTTCTTTTTCATTATCTCCGCCGCAGCCGCTTCCCTTTTGAACATCCGCGCGCGGCGGCTTGACGCGACCCTCATATTCATCATGAGCGCGTGCGGTATCGCGGGCTGTCTTTTCGGCACGTACGCTTCAGGCTACGTCACAGCCGACGCCGTCCGCAAAATATTCGGAGGTATGCTTATTTTGTCGGGAGGCTACGTGCTTTTGTCGGGAATACCGAGAAAAAAGCCAAATTCGGGCACGCTGCACAAGTAGTATATATAATATTTGAAAAAAATTTACAAAATAATTTGAAATTCCTCTTTACAAAAGTATATAAATATGCTATAATACCATGAGGCATAACGTCTACACGGCTTTCGGACACAAAGCCAACAGGATCTCTCGGCTTTTCGGAGAGGTCTCGGATTCACCCGCCGCTTGCTGTGTGGAACGTATTTGCCAAAAAAAATATTATTTTTCGAAAGGTGAAAAGAAAAATGACAGCACAAGAAAAGCAGGCAATTATTGAACAGTACGCTACACACGAGGGCGACACAGGTTCTCCCGAGGTACAGATTGCGATTCTCACTTACAGAATCAACAATCTCACAGAGCACCTCAAGGACAACCACAAGGATAACCACAGCCGTCGCGGCCTCTTCAAGATGGTTGGTCACAGAAGAAATCTTCTCAACTATCTCATGAAGGTAGACATCAACAGATACAGAGCTATCATCGAAAAGCTCGGCATCAGAAAGTAATAATTGATGGGAGTGGAGTGAAATTTCGCTCCGCTCCCTTCCTGTATCCCTCACCTATCAACACAATGTATACTCCACGCGGGGAATTTAGTGCTTAAACATTCCGATAAGGGATTTGTCGGCGTGTTTAAGTCCTAAAGCTCCGTGTGAGAAGGAATAAAAACATGGAGGAAAATTAAAATGTCCACACAAATCGTAAGCTCCGCTATGGAGTTTAAAAACTACAAGGTGTTTAACTACACCCTCGCAGGCCGCCCCCTCGTAATTGAAACGGGTAAGATGGCAGGCCTTGCAAACGGCTCCGCGCTCGTCCGCTACGGCGATACGGCTATTCTCTGCTGCGCTACCGCATCCGAGAAGCCCCGTGACGGTATCGACTTCCTTCCCCTCTCGGTTGACTTTGACGAGAGAATGTACGCTGCAGGTAAGATCCCCGGCGGCTACCTCAAGCGCGAGGGTAAGCCCTCCGAGAAGGCAGTTCTCACAAGCCGTGTAATCGACAGACCCATTCGTCCCCTTTTCCCCAAGGATCTCCGTAACGACGTAGCACTCACGCTCACGGTCATGTCCGTTGATCCCGACTGCGCACCCGAGGTCACCGCAATGATAGGTGCCTCCATCGCCCTCTCCATCTCCGACATTCCGTGGAACGGCCCTATCGGCGGTCTTCACATCGGTCTTGTTGACGGCAAGTACGTAGTCAACCCCACCCACGAGCAGCAGAAGAAGAGCGACCTTCAGCTCACGGTTGCCGCTTCCATGGAAAAGGTAGTAATGATCGAGGCAGGTGCTAACGAGGTCGAGGACGACGTTATGTACGAGGCAATTATGCTCGCGCACAGAGAGATCAAGGACCTTCTCTGCTTTGTAAACGCAATCGTTGACGAGATCGGCAAGCCCAAGTTTGAGTACCCCTCCTGCGAGCTTGACCACGATATGTTCGACAAGATCTTCGATTTCTGCGAAAAGGACGTTATGTTCGCGCTTGACACGGACGACAAGACAGTTCGTGACGCAAGAATGTTCCCCGTAAAGGAAGCGATCCTTGAAAAGTTCTCCGAGGAATATCCCGAGCTTCCCACAATGATGGACGAGCTCGTATACAAGATCCAGAAGAAGATAGTCCGCCGTTGGCTTCTCGTAGACAAGAAGCGTGTTGACGGACGTGCAATGAACCAGATACGTCCTCTTGGCGCAGAGGTTGACATTCTTCCCAGAGCACACGGCTCGGGTCTCTTTACAAGAGGTCAGACACAGGTTCTCACGGTTGCAACCCTCGGCACGCTCTCCGAGGCTCAGATGCTTGACGGTATCGACCCCGAGA
>JAFTKY010000101.1 GCA_017453005.1 Clostridia bacterium
TGGCGTTCGGTAACATCTACACCTTTGGACCTACCTTCAGAGCAGAAAACTCCAACACCGCGCGTCACGCAGCGGAGTTCTGGATGATCGAGCCCGAAATAGCTTTTGCAGACCTTAACGATAACATGCAGCTTGCGTGGGACATGATCCAGGCTATCATCAAGCACGTAATGAAGGCTTGTCCTCAGGAGCTTGAATTCCTCAACAAGTTCGTTGATAAGGAGCTTATGAACAGACTTACAACTCTCTCGCAGAGCGATTATAAGAAGGTGACCTACACCGAGGCAGTTGAGATACTCAAGAGCAGCGGTGCTGACTTCAAGTATCCCGTTGAATGGGGAATTGACCTTCAGACAGAGCACGAAAGATACCTCACCGAGCAGGTGTTCAAGTGTCCCGTGTTCGTAATCGACTATCCGAAGCAAATAAAGGCGTTCTATATGAGACTTAACGACGACCAAAAGACCGTCGCAGCTATGGACCTTCTCGTTCCCGGTGTCGGTGAGATAATCGGCGGCTCGCAGAGAGAGGAAAGACTTGACGTGCTTCTCTCGCGTATGGCAGAGTGCGACCTCAAGGAGGAGGACTATTGGTGGTACGTAAACCTCCGCAGATACGGCGGAACCAAGCACGCGGGCTACGGTCTCGGCTTTGAGAGAATTATTATGTACCTCACGGGTGTGTCCAACATCAGAGACGTGCTTCCTTACCCCAGAACGGTAGGAAACGCAGAATACTAATAGAGAACAAGGCAGTCGCACGGCGACTGCCTTGTTTTTCTGTGATATGCCGACTGTGTTGGCGTGTTATTTTTGCTCTGCAAAGGTGATATTGAAGCCTGCGGCTTCAGTGGTATTATATTCACTCTCAAAACTCGCGAAGCGAATATCACTCGGCGTAGCCGAATATAACTGCGAAGCAATATAACTCGCCGCAGGTGAATATAACTGCTTTTGCGATAAACGTCGCAAAAGCTTATTCATCGTCCGAAAATTCGTCGTAATCGCCGCCCGAAAGTATCTTGAGGGCGTAATTTATCTGCGAGCCGCTGTAGCCGAGGCGTGCAAGCGAGCCGTAGATCTTTGAAAAGTCTTCCTTTGCGACAGGCTTCTTGCCAAACTTCTTTTTCGCTATTTGCAGACAGCGCTTTTCAAAATCGTAAAAGAGCAGAAAATCACGCACCGACTCAATGGCGGGAGCACCGAAGCCCTTTTCACGAAGCTTTGAGATTATGCGGCGTTCTCCCCAATATTTATTAAGACAAAGCTCCGCCTCGCGCGTTGCAAACGCTTCCTCGTCAATAAGTCCCATCTCGCAGACCATGTTGACCGCTATATGCGACGCCTCCGCGGAAAATCCCTTTTCGCGAAGCTTTCGCTTTAGTCCCATGATCGAGCAGGCGGAATATCCGAGAAGCCTGCAGGCCTTGAAATACGCGCAGGATATCTCCGAGCACTGACGTATCCTTTCAAGCAGATATTCGTCCGCAAAGCCGCGCGAGAGCTGAAGCTCGCTGACGTATTTGCACAGCATAGGATACTGCGTTTTGCGTATCTTCCCGTTTTCGTCAGGGCATCTGACTATTACATATATGCAGTTTTCCGAGGAGAGAAGGTCGATTTCGGCGAGGTGAGAAATAATATTACTCATCGTCCTCAAGCACTCTTATATCGAAATCGTCGTCATCGTCGGAGTCTACCTCAAATTCTTCCTCAACGACGTCTGCGCTGTCCTTCATTGCGCGGATCTTTGCCTCGATCTCAGCAGCCATCTCGGGATTTTCCTCAAGAAGTCTCTTGACGTTCTCCTTGCCCTGACCGATCCTCTCACCGTTGTAGGAGAACCACGAGCCGCTCTTCTTAATAATATCAAGCATTATAGCAAAGTCAAGCACCTCACTCATACGGGAGATACCCTTGCCGTAAAGAATGTCAAACTCCGCGACCTTGAAGGGAGGAGCGACCTTGTTCTTAACTATCTTGCACTTAACGCGGTTTCCGTAAATGTCCGCGCCGTTCTTGAGCTGCTCGGTCTTGCGGATATCAATACGGACGGACGCATAGAACTTGAGCGCGCGGCCACCCGTGGTGGTCTCGGGATTTCCGTAGATAACGCCTACCTTTTCACGAAGCTGGTTAATAAATACCACTACGCAGTTGCTCTTGGAAATTACTGCCGCGAGCTTACGCATAGCCTGAGACATAAGTCTTGCCTGAACGCCTACCGTGGGCGCGCCCATGTCGCCGTCAATTTCCGTACGGGGAACGAGGGCTGCAACAGAGTCAACTACGATAACGTCAATAGCACCCGAGCGCACGAGGGACTCGGTGATGGAGAGCGCGTCCTCGCCGCAGTCGGGCTGGGAGACGAGCAGATTGTTTATATCAACGCCGAGCGCCTTCGCGTAAACGGGGTCAAGCGCGTGCTCCGCGTCGATAAACGCCGCCTCGCCGCCTGCCTTCTGCACCTCGGCTATAATATGAAGCGCAACGGTAGTCTTACCCGAGGACTCGGGGCCAAAGATCTCGACGATCCTTCCCTTGGGAACGCCGCCGATTCCAAGCGCCATGTCAAGCGAAAGAGAGCCCGTGGAGACTGCCTGAACCTCCATTCTTGAGTTTTCGCCGAGACGCATGATAGAGCCTGCGCCGTATTCGCGCTCTATCTGGGAAATCATTGTATTGAGAGCCTTTCTCTTGTCTTCCTTATTCTGTACCTCGGTCACCTTTGCGACCGTCTTTTTTGACTGTGCCATAATAAATCTCCTTAAAATTTTGCGCTTAAATAGAATTGCGCTTTTCTCATTGTGGTATCATTATACACCCGACTTGAGATTTTGTCAATAGGTTTTTGAAAATATTTTTCTTAAATTGGAAAATTTATTTTTCTCTAAAATTTCAAAAATTGCCTTGATAACTTAAAATTCCGATTTCGGAAATTAACATTTTTGAGATTAAAACGCTTAAATTATTGACTTTCACGCTTGAAATAAGGCTATTTACAAAATTTTGACTTTGTGGTATAATGGGCGTAAGATTTATTTATCTGAAAGGGAAATTACCATGAACGTACAAGAGGCAATACAGAGCTTCCACGCTCTTCAATCAAAGCTGAGCGCATACCATCACGCGATGTCGCTTATATATTACGACGGTGCTACCACAGCCCCCAAGGGCACGGCGCCCAACAGAGCGCACGCGCTCGCGATCCTCAGCGAGGAGACGTACAAAATGTCTACCTCACAGGAGACCGTCTCCATGCTTGAATTTCTTGACGCACACAAGGATGAGCTGACACCAAACGATGCACGCGCCGTCTACCTTGCGCTCAAGGATATAAAGGAAATGAAAAAGATACCGATGGACGAATACATCGCGTACGAGGAGCTTTTGGTCGAGGCGGACGACGTCTGGCACAAGGCAAAGGAGGAGAGCAACTTTGAGCTTTTCTGCCCCGTGCTTGAAAGAATTTTTGAGACCACCATCCGTCACGCAGGCTATTGCGCTCCCGACAAGCACCCCTATAACTACTGCCTTGACAAATACGAGGGCGGACTGACGATGGAAAAGTGCGACGAATTTTTCGCCGCGCTCAAATCCAAAATTATTCCTCTTATAAAGAAAATATCTCAGCGCGAGCAGGTCAGCGACGAATGTATCAAGGGCGACTTTGACGAGCCCTCGCAGGAAAAATTCTCCTACGAGCTTATGAAGGCGATGGGGATAGACCTCGACCATTGCGGTCTTGGCACGACCGAGCATCCCTTCACCACGAGCATCGGGTCGCATCACGACGTGCGTATCACCACTAATTACGAGCGTTCAAATCTCTCGTATTCCATGTTCAGCGTCATTCACGAGGGAGGGCATGCGCTGTACGATATGAATTCTGCCGACGAGCTGGCATATACCTTCCTTGACGGCGGCGTCTCCATGGGCATACACGAGAGCCAGAGCCGTTTTTACGAAAATCTCCTCGGCAGAAGCCGCGAGTTTATAAATTACATTTTCCCGAAGGTGCAGGAGTGCTTCCCGCAGCTTGAGGGCTACACCGCAGAGGATATGTACCGCGCGGTAAATCTCGTAACCCCGTCGCTTATCCGTACGGAGGCGGACGAGGTCACGTACTGCCTCCACGTCATGATACGCTACGAGCTTGAAAAGAGAGTTGTCGGCGGCGAGCTTGCGGTCAAGGACTTGCCTGCGGAGTGGAACCGTCTTTACAAGGAGTATCTCGGCGTTGACGTGCCTGATGATAAGCACGGAGTGCTTCAGGACAGCCATTGGTCGGGCGGCGGCATCGGATATTTCCCGTCCTACGCGCTTGGCAGTGCGTACGGCGCGCACCTGCTCCACAAAATGAAGGAGACGGTTGACGTTGAGAAATGCTTGTCCGAGGGCAACTTCGCACCCATCAACGAATGGAACAGAGAACACATCTGGAAATTCGGCTGCGCAAAGGAGCCCGACGTGCTTTTGTGCGAGGCTCTGGGCGAGGAATTTGACCCTGCGTATTACACGGAATACCTTGAAAAGAAATATTCCGAGATATACGGACTTTGATGCGAAAAAAATATACAAACATTTTCACGCCGTGCAGAATATTTTATATATAGTGCGGCTGAAAAAATATGATTTTTCTATTGAAAACGGGAAAAATGTGTGATATAATGTCTTTAACGTTTTAGCTTGCTAAAACAAATCTGCAAATAATTCTTGAATAAAGAGGTAATTATAATGAAAAAGATGAAGGTCGGCGTCGTAGGCGCCACGGGTATGGTCGGTCAGCGATTTCTCTCGCTTCTTGACGGACACCCCTATTTTGAGGTAGTTGCTCTCGCCGCGTCCAAGAACAGCGCGGGAAAGACCTACGAGGAGGCACTTGCGGGCAGATGGAAGCTCAAGACCCCCATGCCCGAGCAGTATAAAAACATGGTAGTTATTGACGCGGAGAACATCGACGAGATGAAGCAGTGCGCCTTCGTTTTCTGCGCGGTGAACATGAAAAAGGATGAGATAAAAGCGCTTGAGGAAAGATACGCAAAGGCGGAGATACCCGTTGTATCCAATAACTCGGCTCACCGCTGGACGCCCGACGTTCCCATGGTAATTCCGGAAATAAACCCCGAGCATCTTGAGGTCATCGCGGCGCAGAGAAAGAGACTTGGCACTACGCGCGGATTTATCGCAGTAAAGCCCAACTGCTCCATTCAGTCCTACGTTCCCATGCTCACCCCCCTCCGCAAGTACGGAATTAAAGAGGTCGTAGCAACGACGTATCAGGCAATATCCGGTGCGGGTAAGACCTTCAACGAGTGGCCCGAAATGGTTGATAACATTATTCCTTACATAGGCGGCGAGGAGGAGAAGTCCGAGCAGGAGCCCCTCCGCGTTTGGGGTAAGGTGGAAAACGGCGAGATAGTCAAGGCGACGGACACCGTTATCACCACGCAGTGCATCCGCGTTCCCGTAACGGACGGACACACCGCGGCTGTATTCGTAAAGTTTGAAAACAAGCCCACCAAGGAGCAGATCCTTGAGGATTGGAAGAATTTCAAGGGACAGCCCCAGGAGCTTGACCTTCCTCACGCTCCCGCGCAGTTCATCACCTACTTTGAAGAGGACAACCGTCCCCAGGCGCATATTGACCGCGATATTTACGGCGGTATGGGCGTTTCGGCGGGCAGACTTCGCGAGGACATAATTTACGACTATAAATTCGTGGGACTTTCGCACAATACCCTCAGAGGCGCCGCAGGCGGTGCTGTGCTTATCGCAGAATTGCTTTACAAGCTCGGTTATTTCAACTGATTTTTGAAGAGAGACGCGTAACGCGCTCTCTTTTTTTTGCCCTTTTTATAAACAAACGGTTGTAAATAAAACAAACAATTTAAAAATTACCCCAAAACGAACGAAAAAACGGCAAAAAACACCCTCCGAAAAGCTCAAAAACGGGGGTGAAAATTGCTCTCGAAAAACGGCTTTTCGGCAAAAAATACAAAGTGCGAGTTTCCTTTTGCGCACAAGGGAAAAGGGCATGTCCGAAAGTGCCGTTTGTTGGCTTTGTGCATTTCTTACATTTTAATGAAGGAATTTTTGTCATTTAAGTAGAAACTTGCGCCAACCTATTGCAAACTTGACAAAATTGTGGTAAAATGGGCACAAGTGAAGGCATATTTCTGTAAATGCTTTAACGAAATAAAAAAATATTTTTTTTAGAAAGGAAAGAGAGAAAAATGAAAAAGTTTTTAGCTCTTATGGCAATCCTTCTTTGTTTCATGGTGCTTTTCGTAGCATGTGACGATGAAGTTGTCACGGAAGCGCCTACAGACGCTCCCACAGAGGCTCCTACACAGGCTCCCTGTACGCATGAGTACGATAACGAATGCGACGCGGACTGTAACCTTTGCGGAGCTGAAAGAGAGCCCGCTGCTCACGTCGAGGAAACCTTGGCAGCAGTAGAAGCTACCTGCACAGAGACAGGTCTTACCGAGGGTAAGAAGTGTACTGTTTGCGGTGTAGTTACAAAGGCTCAGGAAGTAGTTCCTGCAAAGGGACATACTGAGGAAGCAATTCCTGCAGTAGCAGCAACCTGTACCACAACAGGTCTTACCGAAGGTAAGAAGTGTACTGTTTGCGGTGAGGTTACTGTAGCTCAGACAACTGTTCTCGCACTTGGTCACACAGTAGAGACAGTTGAGGGCACGGCTCCCACATGTACGGAAGCAGGTCTTACAAGCGGTAAGCAGTGTACCGTTTGTGAAGTATGGGTACAGCCCCAGGCAGAGATCGAGGCTACAGGCCACACAGAAATGTTTGCCGGCTACATAGAGCCCACCTGTACAGAGCCCGGTTACTACGGCGCAACCGTTTGCGTTGTATGTGGAGAGGTTACTGTAGAGGGCGAAGAGATCCCTGCTCTCGGTCACGTTGAGGTCGAGATCCCCGCAGTTGAAGCTACCTGTACAAAGGCAGGCGCAACCGCAGGTGTTGGTTGTGAGGTTTGCGGCGTTGTTATCACAGCTCCCGAGGCTACAGAAAAGGCTCCCCACAACGAAAAGGTAGTTAAGGGTTACGCAGCAAGCTGTACAGCAGCAGGTCTTACAGACGGTTCCGTTTGTGAAGACTGTGGCGCAGTTCTCGTAGCTCAGGAATCCATCCCCGCAGCTCACGGTGAAGAGGTTGACATGGAGGACGTTGCTCCCACATGTACAACAATCGGTTACGTAGGCGGTAAGAAGTGTGCAGACTGTGGTGCTATCACAGTTGCTCAGACCGTCGTTCCGATCACCCACGAGTACGATGCTGACTGTGACAACGAGTGTAACATCTGTGGTTACAAGAGATTCGCTCTCCCCGCTCACGTATATGAGTTTGGTAACTGCGTATACTGTGAGGGTGTTGACGAAAACTATGCTGAGGTTGAAGAGATCATCACCTTCAACGAGGCTTACAACGTTCCCTTCGGTCAGGACGATAACGGCAACGACCTCTACTACCTCGGCGGTACGAGTGTAGCTGATTCTCAGTCCGTTGACGGTTACGTATATCCCGGTTGGAACAACTGGTTAATGACGGGTTACAAGAATGATAACCCTGCAGCAAACGGATACAGATATGATCCCGAGCATCCCATAAGAATCGCGTCTAACGCAGAGTCTATCGACGTTAACCTCTTCGGTTGGGTTAAGTGGTACGATATGACTCTCGACACCATTGGTATATTCGCTAACAAGATCACGTCCGTTGACCAGATCATGTGGAACAATGCTGATAATGCACACCACTTCGATATGTCCAACGGCACAGGTCCTCTTGCGGCAGCAGGTCTCCATAACGATATTATCGGTATCTTTGGTATGCCTAACGCAAGAAGATATCACCAGGCTCTCAGACTTGGTACTCTTCCCATCTGGAACGAGATCAAGAACCAGCCCGGCGTACATACTCTCTACGTTGTAGCTAAGATGACTGACGGTCAGCTCATCGTTATCACAGACTACAAGTTTGAGGTTGTTGAGCACGAGTGCACGTTCCCCGAGGACGGCACAGAGGGTGTTGGCGTAGTTACAGCTCCCACGTGTACAACAGAAGGTTTCACAACCGTTAACTGTCTCACAGACGCTATCCTTTGTCCTTCCACAACACGCATCAACTACGTTGACGCTCTTGGACACAAGGCAGCTGACGAGTGGACATACTCCGCAGGCCACCACTACCATGAGTGCCTTAACGGATGTGTTGAAAAGCTCGATTACACCGAGTGCTACGGTGAGGACTACCAGGTATGTGATACCTGTGGTGCTGCATACAACTGCGAGCACGAATGGACCGTTGGTGACAACGGCGAGATCTACTGTGCAGGTCCTTGTGGCGAGGCCCACATGCCTAACACCTACTTCGCAGGTAGACACATGTATGATAACTCCATTCTCTGGTCTGGCGCGCTTGGCTTTGACGGTGCTACAAGACTTCAGTACAGCGAAGAAGAGGGCGGCTACATCTACATGACGGGTAAGGGTGACGGTAACACAGTTGGTGTTTCTACCATCGTTTCCGGTCCTGCATTTGGATACGAATACCTCCACCAGAAGTACCTCGTTATCAGAGTAAGAACCAACGAGGAAGTAGGTCTCTACCTTGCACACTTCATCACTCCTATCCAGATGGATACATACGTTATCAATACCAATAATCAGTGGATGACATTCTGTGTGCCGCTCAGCATGATCGACGCATCTGAGGCTATTCACGGAAGAATTGATATCCGTTTCAACGTAAACGGCTCTGATAACGCAAAGACAGATATCTCTCACTTCATTACGTTTGCTAATGAGGCAGAGGCACTTGCTTATAAAGCACTTCTCGATGCAACTCTCTGTGATCATGAGATCGTTGAGAACGCAGCAATTGAGCCCACATGTACCGAGAACGGTAGAACTCCCTCCAAGAGCTGCTCCAAGTGTGGCGTAGCTATCCAGGCAGGCTCCATGATCCCCGCAACGGGTCACTCCTACACGAACGATTGCGACACTACTTGTGACGTTTGTGATGCAGTAAGAGAGGTTCCCGCTCACTCCACATTCGATAAGAACTTTGACGGTATCTGCGAAGAGTGTGGTGTTGTATATCTTGAAATCAACTACGGTACAGCAGATGCTCCCATCTCTGTATCCGACGCTCTCAAGTATGCTTCCATCCTTACAGATGGTAAGGTATCCCTTGAGAAATACACCGCTATCGGTACCGTAACATCTATCGGTGCTGATAAGGGCAACTATCTCCAGAACGTTTACATTACCGACGGCGAGAACGAAATTCTCATCTACACCATCAACATGGGTGAGGGTGTTGAGAAGTTCGCAGTTGGCGACGTTATCGTTGTAAACGGTTACATTAAAAATTATAAGGGCACTATCGAGTTCGCATCCAATAAGGTTGACGGCAAGACCATATACGTATATGCAGTTGAAAGACACACGTTCGACAACGCATGCGATACGTCTTGTAACGACTGTGGATGGATGAGAGAGGTTCCCCAGCACGTTGACGAGGACGCAAATGGCGTTTGTGACATTTGTTCCGCAGTTCAGGGTGCAACTCAGGAATGGCCCCTTGACCTCACAGTAGGCGGTTGGGGTACATCTACTCCCGAATTCGTAGCAGGCACAAGCCTTGCAGACCCCGGCATCCAGCAGTACTACTACAAGTGGGTTGCTGATGGTGAAGGTAAGTTCGTTGTTGCATTCGCTCCCGAAAACATCGTTGTATTCGTAAACGGTGTTGCAGCAGAGGGTGGCGCAGCACAGGTTGTTGAGGGTGACGTTGTTGAGCTCGTTGTATACGCAACATCCACAACAGACGAGGAGACAGGTAACGTAGTTGTTTCCACAGATCCCGTATGGTTCAACACAGAGCTCGCTCCTGCAGGCTCCGTAAACAATCCCTTCATTATTGAAGAGCTTGGTTGGATCGGCACTCCCGAATTCGTAGCAGGCACAAGCTTTGCTGACCCCGGTGTTCAGGAATACCACTATCAGTGGATCGCTACCGGTGAAGGCAAGGTAGTTGTTCCCGCACTTGAAAATATAGCTCTTACCGTTAACGGCGACTGGTTCAGCGACGGTAAGGCAGACGTAGTAGAAGGCGACGTTGTTGACATCACCATCTACGGTCTTATGGATGAGGAATGGAATCTTATCACAGATCCCGTATGGTTCTCCATCGAGCTTGCAATTGCAGGTTCTGAGAAGAACCCCTTCGAGCTTACGCTCGGACAGACTGCTACTCCTGAATTCGTAGCAGGCACAAGCTTCGCTGATCCCGGTGTTCAGGAATACCACTATACATACACAGCAACAGCTGACGGTCTCTTCCTCTACACAGATGCTGAGAACATCTCCGTTGTAGTTAACGGCGAATGGTACGTTGGCGGCTCCGTTGCAGTTGTAGCAGGCGACGTAGTTGAGATCACAGTTTACGGTCTTATGGACGAAAACTATGCTCTTATCACAGATCCCGTATACTTCCTCACAGAGTTTGCAGCAGAAGGCTCTGAGAAGAACCCCTTCGAGCTCGCTATCGGTGAGTTCACAACACCCGAGTACGTTATAGGCACAAGCCTTGCAGATCCCGGCGTGTCCGTATATTTCTATGAAATGACAGCTACCGAAGAGATCACTCTCAAGGTAGACGCTCTTGAGTACATCTCTGTTATGGTTAACGGTATGTATGCTGACGGCTACACAGTTACCCTCGCAGCAGGCGACGTTCTCACAGTTGCAGTTCAGAATCCTTCTTGGACTGAAACAACTCCCGTATCCTTCGTAGTAACCGATAAGGTTGACTGCGAGCATGCAAACACAGAGACTATCCCCGCAGTAGCTCCTACTTGCGGTAAGGTAGGCTCCACAGAGGGCACAAAGTGCTCCGATTGCGGTGCTACACTCGTAGCTACCACAGAAGTTCCCGCTACAGGCGAGCACACCGCTGCTGACGCAGTAGTTGAGAACACAGTTGACGCAACGTGTACAGATGGCGGCTCCTATGAGTCCGTTGTATACTGCTCCGTTTGCGGCGCAGAAATGTCCAGAGAGACAGTAGAGACTGATCCCGCAGGTCACAAGGAAGCAGCTATGGAAGACGTAGAGGCTACTTGTACTGAGGCTGGTCAGACAGGCGGAGTATACTGCTCCGTTTGCCATGAAGTTCTCGAGGCTCCCGAGGCTGTTGAGGCTCTTGGTCACACAGAAGAAACAATCCCCGGCACAAAGGCAACTTGTACTGAGGCAGGTCTCACAGACGGCGTAAAGTGCACCGTTTGCGGTGACATTCTCACAGCACAGGAAGAAATTCCCGCTCTCGGTCACACCGAGGAAGAGATCCCCGCTATCGGCGCAACCTGCACGACCAACGGTTGGACAGCAGGCGTTAAGTGCTCCGTTTGCGGTGACATTCTCACAGCACAGACAGAAATCCCCGCAGGTCACAAGTACACAGCAGACTGCGACACAGATTGTGACGTATGTGGCGAAACAAGAGAAACAGTTGTTGAGCACAACCTCTCCGACGATTGTATCAAGGTATGTGCAGACTGCGGTTACACCACAGGCTCTCACATTCTTGAATATGGTCAGTGCACAACGTGTCACGAGACTGACCCTGCATACGCAGGTCTCGGCATCATGTCCTATCAGGAAGCATACGACCACGAATGGACTGATGAAGGCGGCGTTGGGCGTTGCTACATTCAGTACGAGGACGGTAACATCGCAGGCACATGCTCCTTCGACGGTTACTCCTTCGGCGACAGAAACGGCTGGACACTTTCCCCCGGCGCGGCAGGTCACTACCAGAACCAGGGCGCAGGCGTAAAGATCACAACTAACTCCGAGAGACTTGACTTCAAGTTCATGGGTTGGATAAAGTTTGAGGACGTAGCTCTTGATACGTTCGGTATATTCGTTGACGGTATCGAGTCTACAGACGAGATCATCTGGAACTCCAGCGCTCAGGCAGCAGGATACCTTGATATCTGGAACGGTACAGGCGCAGATAAGGGCGTTCTCTCCAACGGCGCAGGTGCGGGTTCTGAGGACATTATGAGTCTCCCTAATTTTGGTCCTAACGCAAGAAGATTTACAATCACAACCTTCATGCTTACAAATCTCTGGAACGAGATGAAGGCAGAGGTAGGTATGCATACTCTCTACGTGGTAGCAAGAATGGCTGACGGTCAGCTCATCGTAATTAAGGGCTATGAGATCGAGGTCGTTGACCACGAGTGCACGTTCCCCGAGGACGGCACACAGGATGTAGGAACAGTTGTTGCTCCTACGTGTACAAAGGAAGGCTACACAGTAGTTAACTGTCTCGTAGACGCTCACGGCTGTACAGCTACAACGAACATCAACGCTGTTGAAGCTCTCGGTCACGAGTCCGTTGACGAGTGGACGTTCCTTGACGGCAAGCACTTCAAGGCTTGCGTAAGAGAGTGCGGCTACAGATATGAAGAGGGCGAGTGCTACGGCGCTGACGGTTCTCACTGTGACACCTGCGGCGCACTCTATGCTTGCAATCACAACTACATTGTTGATGCAGAAGACGGTTCCGTAAGATGTATCGGCGGATGCGGTGCAGTTAAGTACGCAGCTCCCGACTACTTCTGGACAGGCGAAGACCTTGTAAACGAAGCTTTCGCAGCATACACAAACTGCACACCCACGATCCAGGAAGACGGCTCCGCACTTATCACGGGTGCAGCTACAAATGCCGGTGAAAACCATACCATTTCGCTTCTTCTTACAGGCGGTCAGTATATTGCAATCGTTTATAAGTCCACGGCTGCTCACCAGATCTGGTGGTGCACGTACAACCCCGCACACAACGCTTTGGATATGAGCGCAGCAAGCGGCTGGACTGTTAAGGCAGCTCAGGTTCAGGAGCACGTTGCAGGCAGAACTGATATCAGATTTAACATCTCCGCTTCTGACCTTGAAACAGAGATTGCTTACATTGCAGCATTCAACGACCTCTCCGCATGGGTTGCATACGTAAACGATGCAACAACATACGTTCTTCCTACAGTTGTTGAATAATCAAAATTTATTGATATAATATATTGAAAATATAAAATAACAATAAATTACCCCCACCGAGTAATCGGTGGGGGATTTTTAGCCTTCCCCAAGTGGGGGAAGGCTAATGCGCGAAAAATAAAATTTTAGGTTGACAATATCCTAAAATTAGTGTATAATATTTATAGAAGCTTTTACGGAGGTGAAGATAATGAATATCAATACAAGCAAGATAGTGTCAATATCCGAGGCAAATCAGAATTTTTCGAGGGTAGCCAGAATGGTGGATGAGAACGGGGAAATATACATTTTCAAAAACAACAAGCCTAAATACAAGATTATTGATATTGAGAGTGATACGTCTGTCGAAATGACCGATGAGGAAAAGCTTGACCTTATTGCCGCGCGTATATTCAAGAAATATCGACGCGCCTTTGAGGAGCTTGCGAAATGATAAAATTCAGCAAATGACCTTCTTAAATGGATAAGAGATAACGAATAATAATACCCCCACCGAGTAATCGGTGGGGGTGTGTTATTAGGTGTAAAAGCAATCAAATTGCCAAAGCATAGGATTTTCGTAAATATATTTTGCGATCCTGTCATAATCCGTTCTGCCGCGTATCACGTGGTCGTGAAATGAACGTTGCCAAATTTTATCTTGATTTATCTTTTTGTGAATGATTTTTGATGAATTCATTTTTATATATCCAACGGTTCTTGATATGATGGATCTTGACCGTAGGGGCGATTCACGAATCGCCCGCAAA
>JAFTKY010000007.1 GCA_017453005.1 Clostridia bacterium
CATCCAAAGACCGCAGACCTATTGGAAAGCTGGCTGCGTATGCTTGCCGATAAAGGAGAGAAAGAGACCTTTGCTCACATAAAAAAGCTGAACAGAGAAAACAGAAGAAAATCATAAATGGAAAAAGCTCCTCATACTATTATGTAGATAATAGAGAGGAGCTTTTTTATGAAATTTACCGGATTTTTATGTATTTTTCTTACAATCGTTATTCTTCTGTACCCTCTGACCGCCTCCGCTACAGATTATACGATGCCCACGGACGACGGCGCGCTTTACACCTCCGCAGACGCATCCGTTGAGGGCAATGACTTCGACTGCAAAAGCGCGATACTCATGGAGGCAAACACGGGCAGAATACTTTATACCCAAAACGCCGACGAGGCTCTGCCGCCCGCGTCCGTGACGAAGGTAATGACGCTTTTGCTTGTTATGGAGGCAATAGACGCAGGCAAGATAAAGCTTGACGATACTGTATCCGTCAGCGAGCGCGCGGCGTCAATGGGCGGCTCACAGATATTCCTTGAGGTTGGTGAGCAGATGAGCGTTGAGGATATGCTCAAAAGCGTAATTATCGCTTCGGCAAACGACGCGGCTTGCGCTTTGGCGGAGTTTGTCTGCGGAAGCGAGGCGGCATTCGTTGAGCAGATGAATTTGAAGGCAAAGTCGCTCGGCATGAATAACACTCATTTTGAGAATACGAACGGTCTTGACGATACCGCGCAAGGCCACGTTACCTCCGCGCGCGATATCGCTATCATGTCTCGCGAGCTTATAAAGCACAAAAAGATACTTGAATACAGCTCGATATGGATGGATACCGTGCGTAACGGTGCGTTCGGACTTACGAACACAAACCGTCTCGTGCGCTATTATCAGGGCTGTACGGGACTGAAAACGGGCTCTACCGATAAGGCGGGCTTTTGCATCAGCGCAACGGCAGAAAGGGGCGGGGTCTCACTTATCTGCGTCGTTATGGGCGCGGCGACGAGAGATATAAGAAACAATATCGCGACCTCGCTTCTTGACAGAGGCTTTGCAAATTTTGAGGTCTATTCCGCAGAGGGCAAGACGCTTTCGGACATTCCCGTGCTCGGCTCGCCCGACAGATATATGACGGGTGAATATAGCGCATTTACGTATCTTGCCGATAAGGGAACGTCCTCGAAAATTCAGCAAAAGGTCACGCTGAACGAAAATATATCTGCTCCCATATCCAAAGGCGACGTTATCGGACGCGTCAGCTACACTCTTGACGGCAAGGAAGTGGGACACGTTGATATAACCGCGGCGGCGGACGTGCAGAGAATTGATTATTTTACGCTCCTTTTGCGCGGAATTTCACGGTTTTTTATGAAATAAAAAACGAATTTTCCTTAAATAAAACCAAAATAAGCTATTGCAAAACAGGGCGTGTTGTGATATAATAATCTCAATAAAACGAAAGGAATTTTCAAAATGTCTGTAAAGTTAAACGATAAATATCTGAGCGGCTTTATTCAGCCCCAGGAATACGATTGCATCCGCCCTCTCGTTACCGCCGCACACGAGCAGGTAGTGAGCAGAAGCGGAGCGGGAAATGATTTCCTCGGCTGGGTAGACCTCCCCGAAAATTACGATAAGGAGGAGTTTGCCCGCATAAAGGTCGCGGCTGAAAAGATAAAGAAGAGCTGTGACGTGTTCATAGTCATCGGTATCGGCGGCTCGTACCTCGGCGCGAGAGCGGTCATTGAGTTTCTCAAATCCCCCAATTATAACAACGTAAAAAAGGACACTCCCGACATATATTTTGCGGGCTGTGATATAAGCGCGGCGTCTATTGCGGAGCTGGTTGAGATATGCGAGGGAAGAGACGTTTGCATCAACGTCATCTCAAAGTCGGGAACGACCACCGAGCCCGCAGTTGCCTTCAGAGTATTCCGCGGAATGCTTGAGAAGAAGTACGGCGTCGAGGGTGCAAGGGAGAGAATTTTCGTTACCACCGACAAGGCGCGCGGAACGCTCAAGGGCTTCTCCGATAAGATGGGATACGATACGTACGTAGTGCCCGACGACGTAGGCGGAAGATTTTCCGTGCTCACTGCGGTAGGACTTCTTCCCATAGCCGTTGCGGGAATTGATATCGACGCGCTCATGCAGGGTGCGGCTGATGCGAGAATTGCTTATTCCGTAAACGATATTGATAAGAACGACGCGTACAGATACGCGGCTATAAGAAACATACTCTACAACAAGGGCAAGACCACCGAAATACTTGCGGGATACGAGTCCTACGCCAGAATGTTCAACGAGTGGTTCAAGCAGCTTTACGGCGAGAGCGAGGGCAAGGACCAAAAGGGAATTTTCCCCGCGTCGGTCATTTTCTCGACCGACCTTCACTCGCTTGGTCAGTATATTCAGGACGGAATGAGAAACATCTTTGAGACTGTCATCTCTATTGAGGATACGGGCGTATCCTTCAATATCCCCTATGACGAGGAGAATATCGACGGTCTTAATTTCGTGGCGAATACCGACCTCAATACGGTCAAAAAGCTTGCTATGCAGGGAACGCTTCTTGCACACGTTGACGGCGGCGTGCCCAATATTCTCATTGAGGTAGCGGACAGAAGCGCGTACTCCATGGGATATCTCATTTATTTCTTTGAGATAGCGTGCGCTATCTCGGGCTATATGCTCGGCGTAAACCCCTTCAATCAGCCCGGCGTTGAGGCGTATAAGAAAAATATGTTCGCGCTTCTCGGTAAGCCCGGCTACGAGGACATGAAGGCAGAGCTTGAGGCTCGCTTGAAATAATCCAAAAAAATTCAAGAAATTGTATTATACCACTTGAAAAACAAGAAAAATTGTGTTATAATATAAAAAACAAAACCGAAAGCCGATGTATTTTGGTCAAGGTAATGGAAATATTAAATACTTATATAAAGCCGCATCCGTGCGGCGAGGAGGTTAATTATGTTAAAGCTCATCATTGGAGTTAAGGGAACGGGTAAGACCAAGGATCTTATCGCAAGAGTAAACGACGCATCCAACAGTTCTGCAGGCGTTGTTGTATGTATAGAAAAGGGAATAGGTCTCCGCTTTGATGTCAAGCCTCAGGTAAGACTTATAAATACAAACGAATATTGCGTATTTGACGCAGACGCACTCTACGGCTTTATCGCAGGTATTCTTGCGAGCAACCACGATATTACCGACGTGTTCGTTGATTCCGCGCTCAAGATCGCCAATAACGATATCGTAGCGTTCGATACGTTAGTTAAGGAAGTTGACGAGCTCTCTCAGAAGCTCAACGTAAATATCGTTATGACCTCTTCTATCCCCGCTGAAGAAGCAAGCGATATCGTCAAGAAATATATCTGATACTTAAAATGATTCTTTCCGCTCTGCGCCACGGTGCAGAGCGGAGGGCGTTTTTCATATTTTCACAAAGCTCGGGGAAGGTCTCCGAGCCTTTGTTTTACATGGGAAAATCAAAAAACTGAAAGGCAGAAAAAATTATGAATATTCAGATACTTAACCTGCTCGCAAAGAACGCGCGCTATACCGTGAGTGACCTCGCCGTTATGACGGGACTTGACGAGGCAGAGGTAGAGGCTAACATAAAGGAGCTTGAGGTCGCGGGACTTATCCGTGGCTACAAGGCGGTAATCGACTGGGAAAGACTTGACAACGCGTACGTTTCCGCGGTCATAGAGCTTAAGGTCGTGCCTCAGGACGAGTACGGCTTTGAGAAGGTTGCCGAGAATATCATGAAATATAACGAGGTCGAGTCTGTCTATCTTATGTCGGGCACGTATGACCTTTGCGTTATAGTAAAGGGAAAGACCTTCCATGAGGTAGCCATGTTTGTTGCCAAGGAGCTGGCTACCAAGCACGAGATAACCTCAACTGCTACTCACTTCGTGCTCCGCAGATACAAGGAGCTTGACGTTGAGCTTGTAAATACCGAGAAAGATGAAAGAGGAGCATACTCCTTATGATAGATTATACCAAGGTTTTAAGCCGCATGGTAAGTCAGGACATAAAGCCGTCGGGAATACGTAAGTATTTTGATATTGCGGAGAGCATGGAGGGGGTAATATCCCTTGGCGTCGGCGAGCCTGATTTTCCTACGCCGTGGCATATAAAAAGTGCAGGCATACAGTCGCTTGAGCAAAGCAAGACCAAGTATACTGCAAACGCGGGGCTTCTGGCCTTGCGCGGTGAGATAAGCAAATTTTTAAGCAGAAAATACGGTCTGGAATATCAGCCCAAGGGCGAGGTGCTTGTGACCGTCGGAGGCAGTGAGGGAATAGACAACGCTATCCGCGCCATAGTGTCGCGCGGTGACGAGGTAATCATTCCTCAGCCGAGCTTCGTGTGCTATGAGCCGCTTGTAAGACTTGCGGGGGGAGTACCCGTAATTATTGACCTCAAGGCGGAGAATGAGTTCCGTCTGACGGCAGCCGAGCTTCGTGAAAAAATAACGGATAAGACGAAAATGCTTATCTTTCCTTTCCCGTGCAATCCTACGGGTGCTATTATGGAGAGGGAAGACCTTGAAGCTATCGCAGAGGTGCTAAGAGAGACGAATATCGTAGTCCTTTCCGACGAGATTTATTCCGAGCTTACATACGGAGAAAGCACCCACGTATCCATTGCATCTATTGACGGAATGTGGGAGAGAACCATAGTCATAAACGGCTTTTCCAAGACTTATTCCATGACGGGATGGAGACTTGGATACGTCTGTGCGCCCGCGCCCATAATCGAGCAGATAACCAAAATACATCAGTTCGCGATAATGAGCGCACCCACAACGGCGCAATACGCGGCTATCGAGGCGCTCAAGAACGGCGATTCTGATATTGAGAGAATGAAGGCGGAGTACGACGTGCGCCGTCGCATCATGGTCAACGGCTTTCGCAAGCTCGGTATGGATTGCTTTGAGCCGCGAGGAGCGTTTTATACCTTCCCGTCGATAAAGGTGTCGGGACTTTCCAGCGACGATTTTTGCGAGCAGCTTCTTTATTCGCAAAAGGTTGCCGTAGTTCCCGGAAACGCCTTCGGCGCGTCGGGGGAGGGATTTATCCGCGCGTCCTACTGCTATTCCACCGACCACATCAAAGAGGCAATAGACCGAATAGGCAAATTCCTCAAGGAAATAAAATAAATCGAGGTATTACTTTGATAAAAAACGGTTCAGTATCAAGAAAAAAACTGAATATCTTTTTTGCGGTCTGCGTTGCCGTGCTCTACTGCATTTACTGCTTTGCCCTTATCCCACTGTGGAAAATGTACGCAAACGACGTTTTGTATATGGATACGGTGCTTCCCGAAATAGTGGAATACGCATACGACCTTGTGGAGCTTGCGGTCATAGCCCTGGCGTACGCGGTGTCTGTCTACTCCGTGTATTCGTACGGGCTTGGCGGCACATGGATATCCGCTTTGATTTTCGGAGTGGGTACGCTCTTTAAATACGCGGTCAACCTTTGCGCGACCTGGCTTGATATCGGCTTTGACGCCGACAGCCTTTTAAGTGATATTTCAAGCGTTGCTTTGCCTATGCTTCTTGAGCTGCTGCAATATTTTATTGTTCTTTTAATAGCGTACAGGATACTGTCAAAATACCGCGAGCATCTCAAAAAAAGGGAAAAGGCGGCAAGAGCCCGCGGCGAGGAGCCTGCGGCAGAGAGCCTTTACCCCTTCAAAAATCTTATCGACTTTAAAAACCCCGCAGTCAGATGCGCGCTATATTCGGGCATAGTGGTTGCTGTGAGCAAGGTCGCGCAGAGAATTGTGTACGATATTTTTTACACACTCATGTACGGTCTGCCCGACACCTCCGAAATACCCGTAATGACAGTTTACTATCTGTCCGATATCATCGTGGGCATAGCGGTATATTTTGCGGTCGTGTTCCTTCTCATTCTTTTCTTTGAGAAGAGGCTCAGACGTGAGCTTTACGAGAATAACTGAATAAAAATTATCCGCATATCTGCGGCGTGTCTCTCACTTTTGGGAAATCGCCCGGACGTGCGGATATTTTTTGCAAAAAAATCCCGAAAAATATATTATTATTAAATATATATTTGAATAATTACTTGACTTTTACACGGATTATCTGTTATAATATAAAGTGGCATTCTATCTTATAATGAGGCAGAATGTCCATTATCAAAAATCGCGTTATCGGAGGATACGGTCATGAAGGATATTAGCAGAAATCTCACGATGCTTTTTGATTTTTACGAGCTCACTATGGGCAACGGATATTTCAAGTGCGGATATGCGGATAAGATAGTTTATTTTGATTTATATTACAGAGACAATCCCGACAACGGCGGCTTTGCCGTAGCGGCGGGACTTGAGCAGATAATAGAATACGTCAAGGATTTGAAATTTGATGCGGACGATATAGCATATCTACGCACAAAGGGATATTTTGACGAGGAGTTTCTCTCGTATCTTTCCACCTTCAGATTTACGGGTGACATCTGGGCAGTGCCCGAGGGAACGGTAGTGTTCCCGGGTGAGCCTCTTATTACGGTAAGAGCAAGAGCCATTGAGGCGCAGTTTATAGAAACATACCTGCTGCTCATGGTAAACCACCAGTCACTTATAGCAACAAAGGCGGCAAGAATAACTCGCGCCGCAAAGGGCAGAGTAGTCAGCGAGTTCGGCTCGAGACGCGCGCAGGGCGCGGACGCGGCAATACTCGGTGCACGTGCGGCGTATATCGGCGGCTGTAATTCCACCGCCTGCGCTATATCCGACCAGGTCTACGGCGTTCCCGCAACGGGCACGATGGCGCACTCGTGGGTGCAGATGTTTGACGATGAATACACGGCGTTCAAGACCTACTGCGAGATATACCCCAATAACGCAACGCTTCTTATTGACACCTATAACGTGCTCAAATCGGGTATCCCGAACGCTATCCGCGCGTTCAACGAGGTACTGAAGCCCCTTGGTATTACCAAATGCGGAGTTCGTCTGGACTCGGGAGATATTACGTATCTCACCAAGAAAATGAGAAAGATGCTTGACGACGCGGGCTGGACGGAGTGCAAAATAATAGTTTCAAACTCGCTTGACGAGTATATAATCCGCGAGCTTATCCGTCAGGGCGCGGAGGTGGACGGCTTTGGCGTTGGCGAGAGACTTATCACGGCAAAGAGCCATCCCGTGTTCGGCGCAGTATATAAGCTTTGCGCAGTCGAGGACGAGATGGGAAATATCATTCCCAAGATAAAAATAAGCGAGAACGTAGGTAAGATAACCACGCCTCACTTCAAGAAGATATACAGACTGCGCGGACGTGACACGGGCAAGGCGGAGGCAGACCTTATATGTCTGCACGACGAGACCGTGGACGATACGCAGCCCATAGAGATATTCGACCCCGAATATACGTGGAAGCGCAAGACGCTTGAAAATTACACCGCAGAGGAGCTGCTCGTTCCCATATTCAAAAACGGAGAGCTTGTTTACGAGCTACCCACCCTTGAAGAGATAAGAGCGCATCACAAGCGCGAGATCGACGGAATGTGGGAGGAGGTAAAGAGATTTACCAATCCTCACAACTACTACGTTGACCTGTCGCAGAAGCTCTGGGATATAAAGAATGATCTTTTGACCAAGAGCAGAAACGGCAAGAGCGCAAAATGATTTAAGTAAAGCAGAGGAGGAAATTATGCAGGGCATAACAGAATTCTGGAATACGTTAGTTGAAAGCTTCAACGATTACGTGATCTTCCCCATAAAAAGCATCGGCATAGTCGACGTTATAGATATAGCCCTTTTGGCGTGCCTTCTGTATATGATATTTAAGTTCATCAGAGACAGACACGTCGGAAGAATAATGCTGGGTCTTGGCGCTATTGTTCTTATTTACATTTTAAGTGACGTTTTCAACATGATAGCGATAGGCTCGATACTCAAGAACTTCTACGTCGTAGGTATTATGGTAGTGTGTGTCATCTTTCAGCCCGAGCTTCGTGCGGTGCTTGAGGAGGTGGGCTCCACATCCTTGAACCTGAGAAAAATAAAGAACAGAAAAGACGGTGCAAACAGCGAAATGCTGGGCATGGTCGAGGAGATCAGTGCGGCGGCGTTTGAGCTTTCCGCAAGAGGAGACGGCGCGCTTATCGTAATTGAGCGCTCCAGCAGATTGCGCTCGCAGATGACCGAGGGCGTAGCTCTTGATGCGAAGGTGTCAAGACAGCTTCTCAGCAACATATTCTTCAATAAGTCTCCTTTGCACGACGGCGCGGTGATAATCCGCGACATGAAGATAGTTGCGGCGTCAAGTAAGTCAAAGAGCATTTCCGAGAGCGACGACGCACAGATGCGCCGTCTCGGAACGAGACACAGAGCCGCACTCCGTATCACCGAGATAAGCGATGCTATCGTGGTGGTCGTATCCGAGGAGACGGGAAATATTTCTATTGTCAACAACAAGATACTGAACAGAGGCTACCAGGATATAGGCAAGAACGGAAAGCACAAGTCAAACGATCTCCGTGACGATCTCTATAAGCTTATGACGGGTAACTCCGTAAACGAGGACGTTTATCTGTCCGTAAATGTCGACAAGGCCGTTGCGGGTGATGATAAAATTGACATCGTGAACGCCGAAGGCATCGACATTGATGATTCTATGGAAAAGGAGGACACCGATTCTGTATGAAGCAATTTGATTTTAAAAAGGAACGCGACGAACACGGACAGGAAAAGGTAGTCATCGCAAATCAATCAAAAAGACGGTTGGACCTTTTCCCGAGACTTATCTGTCTGCTTATCGCGGTCATCATCTGGATGTATTGCGTAAACATCAACGAGGATGACGTCGTTACGACCTTCACCGTAAAGCCCGTGATCGTCGGAGTTGAAAACATGGCAGACGGACTTTCGATATATAACAACACCGATATTCCCGACGTCGTCATAACCGTGCAGGGCACGAACAGAGACATAAATAAGTACAGCGCGTCGGACTATACGGTATATATTGACGTCAGCACCGTGGACTCTACGGGCTGGAATACCGTAAAGATAAATGCAAAGGCACCCGAGGGCTCAAGCCTTTCCATACTCAGTCAGGACAAGGACGTAATGAACGTGTACGCTGACAGAAGCACGTCCGTGGTTATCCCGATAACCTTCACGGAAAAGGACTTTACAAAGAAGCCCGCGTATAATTACAGCTACGGATTTGCGGAGGATATAGAGAGCATCACTATTACGGGCCCCAAGATTATAGTTGAAAATATTGAGAGAGCGGAGTACGTCCTGACGGGCGATTATAATTCCAGTCAGACCATTTCGGGTATAACGCTGGAATTCTATAAAAAGAATTTCGGTACTGACGAGGACCCCAGAGAAAAGTCAAGCTGGATAAAGTACGATCCCATAAACTTTAACATTGACATTACCACCACGGCTCCCATGTTCTTTAACCTTGTGAACACCGATCATAATTTCTATTACTCGCTTGACGTCTCAAGCACCAATATCATCGGAGACCCCGAGGTACTCAAAGCTCTGTCGGGATACAGTATAGATATGACGGATTACAGCGTTGCGGGAATTTATAAGCTGAATATCAACGAAATGATCACGTTGCCCGAGGGCGTTTCTCTTGAGAGTGAAAACGTTGTTATCACGTTGACGGTCACAGAGGCTGATTCCTCTGCAAGCTCTCCTGCGCAGTAATGACGGGTGCAGAGGTAAGATACATAATAGACGCTATATCAGTCTCGCCCGACGGTGGCGAGACTGAAGCGTTGAATGTAGCGGCAAGACGGCTTGAAAAGCTCGGTATAAAGACACGCGATATCGGGCTGTCGATATTCAAAAGGTCTGTCGACGCGAGGAAAAGAGATGACGTGCGGCTCGTGTATTCGGTTGCGGTGTCAATAAGCGCGGATGATCGCACGCATGAAAGACTTTTATCAAAGCTCGGCGCAAGGAAAATTGAGGAGACTTCTATTGAATTTGAGTACGGCGACGGTCAGATGTTACATCGCCCGATGGTCGTCGGAATGGGCCCTGCGGGAATGTTCTGCGCGCTGATTTTAGCAGAGCAGGGCTATCGCCCGATAATAATCGACCGCGGTGACTGTGTCGCTGACAGAGTTCGCGCGGTAGACAGATTTTACGCACAGGCAGTGCTTGATACGGATTCCAATATTCAGTTCGGCGCGGGAGGCGCGGGTACGTTTTCGGACGGAAAGCTGCTCACGCGAATAAACGACGCCAAATGCTCGTACGTGCTCAAAGCCCTCGTTGACTTCGGCGCGCCCGAGGATATAACCCTAAAGGCAAAGCCGCATATAGGCACGGACATTCTGCGAGAGGTAGTTGACAATATTCTCAAAAGAATAAAGGAGCTTGGCGGCGAGGTTATATACCGATGCAAAATGACGGGACTTGAGAGGCTCGCTGACGGCGTAAGGGTCGCGACCACAAAGGGTGACTTTGTGTGCGGAGACGTAGTCCTTGCCCTCGGTCACAGTGCGAGAGACACCTACAAAATGCTCATAGAAAGCGGATATTCAGTCTCGCCAAAGCCGATTTCGGTGGGAGTGAGAATAGAGCATCTGCGTGAGGACATAGAATATATGCTCTACGGGAATTTTGCAGGCCACAAGGCACTTGGCGCGGCGGAGTACGCTCTGTCCGACACCAAGCGCGAGCGCGGCGTTTATACCTTCTGTATGTGTCCCGGCGGCGAGGTGGTCGGCGCGGCATCCGAGGAGGGTGGCGTTGTTGTAAACGGCATGAGCAAATATGCCCGTGACGGCAGAAATTCCAATTCCGCGTTAGCGGTATCCGTTCGCCCCGACGATTTTTGTGCGGTGGACGGAAATCTTGCGCTCGGCGCAATAGAATTCCAGAGAAAGATAGAGAGGGCGGCTTTTGTCGCGGGCGGCAGAGACTATAGCGCTCCCATGCAGACGGTGGGAGATTTTCTGTCGGGTACGCGAGGCAGCACACCCACAAAGGTCACACCCACGTATATGGGCGGCAGGTGCGTCGTGGCAGATCTGGACGGCGTGCTACCCGATTTTGTGACCGACCATCTCAGATACGGCATTTTGTCCTTTGACAAAAAATATCGCGGCTTTGCAGATGATTGCGCGATTTTGACGGGCGCGGAGACTAGAACCTCAGCCCCCGTACGGATACTCAGAGGCGAGGACATGAGCGCCATAGGACATGAGAATATTTACCCCTGCGGAGAGGGAGCGGGCTATGCGGGAGGAATTACGAGTGCCGCAGTTGACGGCATAAAAACAGCTCTAGCGATAATAAAAAAATACAAGAAAATATAAGAAAATATAAGAAAATATAAGAAAATACAGGGCTCCTGCCGAGTGGGTATGCCGACGGATACTCTCTTTGGATAAATAGGAGATTTGGAGAAAAAATGAATTTTACGGAAAAGGAAAAGATATGGTCCTTGCGATACGTGGAGGATGTGCAGTCAAGAGAGACGGTATTGCGCTTGGCTGACGAGTTGAATATTTCTCACGTATGCGCAAAGCTTATATATAACAGAGGGTATGGGGACGCAAAAGCCGCAAGAGCTTTTTTGAACACGCAGATCGACAGTCTCCACGACCCGTATATTTTGAAGGATATGCGCCCCGCAGTAGAGAGAATAGCGAAGGCTATCGCGGCGGGTGAGAGCATAACCGTATACGGAGATTACGATGTTGACGGCGTGACCTCCGTCAGTCTTGCGTACTTGTATTTCAAGTCACAGGGCGCGAAAATTGATTATTACATTCCCTCAAGAAACAAGGAGGGCTACGGCGTGTCCGTTGCGGGAATAGACAAGCTTCACGCACGCGGAACGACGCTTATGATAACGGTAGATACGGGTATCACCGCAAACGACGAGGTGGAATACGCCAAGAGCCTCGGTATCGATACGGTAGTTACCGACCACCACGAGTGCCACGCGTCTCTGCCCTTGGCGGTAGCGGTAGTCAATCCCCACCGTCCCGACTGCAATTATCCGTTCTCGGAGCTTGCGGGCGTTGGCGTGGTATTCAAGCTCGTTTGTGCCTTTGAGGAGTATATGCACCCCGAGCTTTCGGGTGAGGAGTGCGCGAGCCGTGTTTGTGAAAATTACGTAGACCTCGTGGCAATTGGCACGGTGGCGGACGTAATGCCCATACGCGACGAAAACAGATATATAGTAAGCGCGGGTATCAAAAAAATATCCGAGACAGACCGTTGCGGACTTGCGGCACTCATTGAGATGGCTTCGGCAACAAGCTCAAACTCACAGCCCGCGTTAAGTCACGCGCATAAGCCTAAAAAGAGACGCGTAAACACGGGCTTTATCGGATTTACGCTTGCGCCGAGAATAAACGCGGCGGGACGCATAAGCTCCGCTGAGAAGGCTGTTGAGCTGCTTCTGTGCGAGGACTACAACGAGGCGCTCGTCAAGGCGCAGGAGCTTTGCGAGATAAACCTTTGCAGACAGATAGAGGAAAACAGAATAGCCGAGCAGGCGTATAAAATGATAGAGCAGACGCATGATTTTGACAGACACAAGGTCATCGTGCTTGATAATGACTCGTGGCAGCAGGGAATTATAGGTATAGTGTCCTCGCGAATTACTGAGAAGTACGGTCTTCCGTCAATACTTATATCCTACGAGGGCGCGACACGCGGCTTTGCAAGTCAGGATGACGTGGGCAAGGGCTCGGGCAGAAGCATTAAGGGACTTAACCTTGTAAATGCACTGACTGCATGCGAGGAGCTGCTTGAGAGATACGGCGGTCACGAGCTTGCGGCGGGACTTTCGGTAAGACGCGGAAGCGTTGACCTTTTCAGAGAAAAAATAAACGAGTACGCCGCGCAGCACCTCACCGACGAGGATACCAAGATCCGTTACGAGGCAGACTGCGAGCTTGAGATAGGCGAGGCAACTATGTCTCTGGCGCAAGAGATAGAGATGCTTGAGCCCTTCGGCGTTGCAAATTCGACGCCTACTTTCCTTGTCCGAGACCTTGAGATAGACAGAATAATCTCGCTTGGCGCGGGTAATCACAGTAAAATTTTCTTTGGCGGCGAGGCACAGGGTATAAGCGCCGTTTGCTTTGGCGTTGCGGCGTCGAAGCTCGACTACTCCCGCGGCGAGAGAGTAGATATTCTTTGTCAGCTTGCGATAAACGAGTTCCGCGGCGTCAAGTCGCTTCAGTTTATCACGCAGGATATAAGAATGTCCGAAAATTATACAAGTCAGCGAATTGTTGACAAAAAACGGTATAGCGAAATTCTCGGCGGAGCGGACTTTTCCGCCACAGAGGATATTGTTCCCACAAGAGACGAGGTAGCGGGAGTATATAAATTTCTACGCTACGAGATAGGTCACGGACATAGCGTATTCTCCGACAGAGCGCTCAAATCTCAAATCGACAACTGTGTCCACTCGGGCATAAGCTATATAAAGCTGAGACTAATACTTAACATACTTGACGACATGAAGGTCATGAGCGTGACCGAGCTGTCGGGCGAATTATTTGAATTCCATATTTACGAAAACGCTCAAAAGACAAGCATAGAAAATTCTCAGATTTTCAGAATGCTTACAGCGAATTGTAGGCAGTGAGGCACAGCGCCTCCTGTTTACGCATTACAGACACAGGAGGGGCAAGCGAATGGACATGACGCCTCATACAAATATTGTGCCGTTGCTTTCAATGCTGAGCAAAACGGGCAAAAAATACGATACGGAAAAAATACAAAAGGCGTACGATTACGCGTACGCGCTTCACGACGGACAGTTCCGCGCCAGCGGTGAGGCGTATATTTCTCACCCCGTCGCAGTTGCTGAGATAGTTGCAAGCCTTGAGCTTGACACGGACTCCATCTGCGCGGCTCTGCTTCACGATACGGTGGAGGACTGCTCCGAAAAAACCGACCTCAAGGAAATAGAAAAGCTTTTCGGCAAGGACGTCGCGCTTCTCGTTGACGGTCTGACAAAGCTCGTCGCTCTTCAGCTTGACGACAAGGAGGAGGAGCATATCGAGAACCTTCGTAAGATGCTTCTTGCCATGTCAAAGGACGTAAGAGTAATATTTATCAAGCTCTGCGACAGACTTCACAATATGCGTACTCTTGACGCAAAGGCAGAGAACAAGCGCAGAATGACCGCACTTGAGACCATGCAGGTCTACGCACCTCTGGCGCACCGTCTCGGTATGCAGAAAATAAAGCAGGAGCTTGAAAATCTCGGACTTCGCTATCTTGACCCCATAGGATATGCGGAGGTCAAGGGACACATGGAGAACAAGTACGGTGAGAGCCTCAACTTTATTGAGAGCATACGCTCGGCAATATCCGAAAAGCTCACCGAAAACTCCATACATTTTACCCTTGAGGGCAGAATAAAGACGGTATACAGCATCTACAAAAAGATGTTCAATCAGAACAAGAGCTTTGACGAGATATACGACTTCTACGCGCTTCGAATAATCGTTGATACCGAGCTTGAGTGCTATGCGTCCCTCGGTATAATACACGAGATGTTCAACTCTATCCCGGGCAGATTTAAGGACTATATCTCAACACCGAAGCCCAATATGTACCGTTCGCTCCATACCACGGTTATCGGACGCGACGGAATACCCTTTGAGGTGCAGATAAGAACTCACGAGATGCACCACATCGCCGAATACGGTATCGCGGCGCATTGGAAATACAAGTCGGGCGCGTCCTCAAAGGAGGATATGGACAAAAAGCTCGAGTGGATAGCAAGACTTATTGAGACGGAGGACAACGCCAAGGACCCCGACGAGTTTATGAGCGCACTCAAAACGGATATGTTCCACGATGAGGTGTTCGTCTTTACTCCCAAGGGAGACGTTATCTCGCTCCCGCAGGGCGCAACCGTCATTGACTTTGCGTATGCGATACACTCCGCCGTCGGCAACAGAATGATGGGCGCGAAGATAAACGGAATGATAGTGCCTATCGACCGAGTTGTACAGAACGGTGAGATAATCGAGATAATTACTTCCTCGAGCATGAAGGGACCGGGACGCGACTGGCTCAGTATCGTCAAGACCAGCGAGGCGCGAGGTAAGATAAGACAGTGGTTTAAAAAAGAGACCAGAGCAGAGAACATCGTCGTAGGACGCAGTATCGCGGACGCGGAATTCAAAAAATTCCCCGTGCGCCTTTCCGAGCAAAAGAGAGCGGAATGTATGGCGGCAGTTGCACCGAGGCTCGGCTTTACGAACGCGGACGACCTTTACAACGCGCTTGGATACAGCGGCGTTTCTCTTCAGAAATTTGCCGCAAAGCTCAAGGAAGAGGTCAGCAAATATATTGAGCCCGAGACGGAGCCCGCGGCAGTCTCCGAGCAGGACATCGTCAAGACGGTGGCAAAGCCCCGTCATCTCAAGTCCAACAGCGGCATAGTGGTTGACGGTGAATACGGATGTCAGGTCAAATTTGCAAAGTGCTGCAACCCTCTCCCCGGTGACGAGGTAGTAGGATTTGTAACCAAGGGATACGGAATATCCATACACAAAAAGGACTGTCCCAACGTCGTTGAGGGACAGAAGAATGAGAGCAACCGTGACAGATGGAAGGAAGCGTACTGGGAGGAGCCCGAGCATACGGGCGTCGGCAGAAACGTCTACGAGGCGCACCTCCAGCTCTTTACGGAGGACAGAGTGGGAATGCTGGCGGACATCGCGGTCGCGCTTGCAGACATGAAGGTGGCGATTCTCCACGTTAATTCTCAGAAGAGAAACGGTGGCAGATGTATCATTAACCTCAAGATAAGCTGCAAAAATATTGACCATTACAATTCCATCGTATCGAGACTTCGCTCGCTTGACGGAATTGATAACGTCTCACGCGGATACTCGTAAAAAATAAACTGTATAAGGAAAACAGCAATATGAAAGCGGTACTTCAAAGAGTAAAGCACGCCAAGGTCGAGGTCGACGGCACAGTCACGGGCGAGTGCGGAGAGGGGCTTATGATCCTTCTCGGAGTTGCCAAGGGTGACACGGAAGCGGACGCAGACCTGCTTGCAAAAAAGATATGCAATCTGCGTATTTTTACCGATGAGAACGATAAAATGAACCTGTCCGTCAAGGATATTAACGGCGAGGCGCTTGTAATTTCACAGTTCACGCTTATGGCAAATTACAGGCACGGCAACCGCCCCGACTTTTTTGAGTCGGCACCTCCCGCCGAGGCAAACAGACTTTACGAATATTTCAAGTCCCTGCTCCAAGGGGAGCTGAAGCACGTAGGATGCGGAGTATTCGGAGCGCACATGGACGTGTCGCTCACAAACAACGGACCCGTTACAATAGTCATGGACAGCGAAGTCCTCAAAAAGAAGGCAAACTGAGCAGTCCAAAAGAAAGGAATTTAACTTTATCATGAAGGTCCATATCAGTGGAAACGTAAATCAATATTACGTGCAGATGCTGTGCATGATATTTTTCCCGGGGGAGCATTTCTCCGAGAGTGAGGAGGCGCGCGATGACGTGCCCGTGCTCGACTTGTCCCTCACCGAGGAGGAGACGGGTGTCAGAGTTACCGTCAGGCTCTCGCACGAGGGAAAGACTGCCGAATGTGAAAGATTTGGTGAATACAAGGAGGGAATGACCCTTGACCGCCTCAAGAAGGTAACTATCGGTGAGGCGATGATCAAGGCAGGCGGCGAGCTGCTCGGCTACCGTCCCTCTTGGGGTATGCTTATCGGCGTGCGCCCGTCAAAGGTCGCAACCGAGCTACTCCAGAGCGGAATGCCCAAGACCAGAGTTAAGAAAACTCTGTCAAGCGACTATTTTGTAATTCCCAAGAAGGCGGCGCTTGCTACCGACGTAGCTCTCAACGAGGCAAAGATTATCGGCACGCCCGACAAAAAGGACTGCAGCGTTTATATCTCCGTGCCTTTTTGTCCCACGAGATGCGCGTATTGCTCGTTTGTGTCTTATACGTCACCAAAGCTGCTGGCAACCATACCCGACTATCTTGACAGACTGAATATTGAGGTTGTAAAGACCTTTGAGCTTATCAAAAGGCTCGGACTTCATGTCAAGACCGTCTATATCGGCGGCGGCACACCCACTATTCTCGACGAGGTACAGCTTGAAAGATTGCTCAAAACAGTATCAGAGAATACCGACGTGTCAAGGCTTGAGGAATATACGCTTGAGGCGGGCAGACCCGACACGCTTACCGAGGAAAAATTCAGAATTGCGCGCGCGTACGGAGTTAACCGTGTCAGCGTAAATCCGCAGATACTCAACGATGACGTTCTCAAAAAGATAGGCAGAGCGCACAACACCGAGGATTTTCTTCGCGGCTACGAAATGGCACGTAATTCGGGTATCCCGATAATCAACACGGATATTATCGCAGGACTTCCCGGAGACAGATTTTCCACCTTCTCGGCGTCGTTTGACAGACTTCTGCCGCTTCGCCCCGAGAATATAACCGTACATACCTTCAGCGTAAAGAAGGCGTGCGACGCCTTAAAGCACGATAGTAATATTTACTCCATGCGTGGCGGTGACGTCGGAAAATGCGTGGATTACTCACAGATAAAGACTAAATTTGCGGGATACGTGCCGTACTATATGTACAGGCAAAAGAACACCGTCGGCAACTATGAAAACGTAGGCTTTGCGCTTGAGGGAACGGAGGGACTTTATAACATCTACATGATGGAGGAGGTCCATTCCATATTTGCCGCAGGTGCGGGTGCGGTATCGAAGTTTGTGGACTATGCGCCCGCAAACGGCGAAAAGCGAGTTATCGAGAGATTTTTCAACGCAAAATATCCGTATGAATATCTATCAAATGACAAAATGGAAGAGAAGCTTGCCGCCGCAGAGGAATTTTATATAAGACGCGGACTTATTTGATTGTAGTAATACACGTCTGCGGAATAATATAATTATAGTATTTCGCAGAGGAGGATTTAATTCAAGAATGGATAAAAAATACAAAACGGGGTATGCAGAGATAGACGCTGCGCTCGTCCGCAGATGTGACGCGGAATTTGACGTCTTGCTCAACGACACGGTGGAGCGTGTCTGCCACGATAACAGTGTAAGGATAATAGGCATCACGGGCCCGACCTGTTCGGGAAAGACGACTACCGCAAAAAAGGTCATAGGCTATTATAAGTCTCACGGAATAAAGCTGCACGTCATATCTCTTGACGATTTTTTCAAGGATCAGTTTTCAAAGGACGATTTCATTGACCCCAAAAACGTGGATTTTGATTCGCCCGACACCTTTGATACGGACGAGTTTTATTCCTTCGTGACCTCACTCTTTGAGCGCGGCGAGGGAGAAAAGCCCATATTTGATTTTCAAACGGGGGACAGAAGCCGCCGCGAGAGAGTAGTCATGGGCGAGGGGGACGTAGTGCTGTTTGAGGGCATACAGCTCCTTTATCCGCAGGTAGAAAAAATATTCCACAAAATGCACGGAAGGAGCATTTATCTCTGTGCCGAGAGTGGTATAAGAATTGGCGACAAATACGTATCAAAAGAAAATTTGAGACTTATGCGCAGACTTGTCCGCGATAACAATTTCCGCGCCGCAGACCCGCTGTTTACACTTGACTTGTGGGCAAGCGTCCGCAGAAACGAGGACGCAAATATTTTCCCGTACGCCCATACCTGCGACGTGCATATAGACACGACGCAGAGCTACGAGCTGAATATCCTCAAGCCTTATCTTGAGAGGATCATATCGCAGATAGACGACAGCTCCGAGCATTATGGCTTTTGCAGAGAAACGCTTGACGTCATAGGGGGCATCAGCAGTATATCGAGAGACGTGCTGAGCGAGACGTCGCTTTATAACGAATTTGTATAAACTTAAAGGAACAGAACATGAAAATACTTTTAAAAAACGTGCACCTGCCCGAGGAGTGCGGCTACGGACTTCAGAGCGTAAACGTGCTCGTGGACGGCAATTTTATAGCATATATAGGCAAGGACGAGCCTGCGGAGCGTGCGGACAGAATAATTGACGGCAAGGGAAATCTCCTGTCTACCGCATTTTATAACGCGCACTGTCACAGCGCAATGACCTTGTTCCGCGGCTACGGAGACGACCTTCCTCTCCGTGAGTGGCTTGATACGAAAATCCTTCCGGCAGAGGAGCTTCTCAATGAGCAGAGAGTTTACTACGGCTCAATGATGGCTATTGCGGAAATGATAAAGAACGGCGTCGTATCCTTCTCGGATATGTACTTTTTCCTCGACGCCACGGCGCGCGCCGTCGGTGAGAGCGGAATAAAGGCTAATATCTCGCGCTCGGTGGTGTCCTTTGACCCCGAGCTTGACGTTTTGACCGACACGAGAATTGCCGAGGGTGTTGACGCGTTCAAAAAATGGCACAAGGCTTATGACGGCAGACTTTTAGTTGATATGTCCGTGCACGCGGAATATTCAAACGTAGAAAAGTGCTGCAGATACGTCGGTGAGCTTGCGCGTGACCTTGGCACGGGTATTCAGCTTCACCTGTCCGAGACACAGAGCGAGCATGACAAGTGCGTAGAGACGCGCGGCGTAACCCCCACGGAGTTTTTCGCAAACGCGGGCGTGCTTGACGTCCCCGTCACTGCGGCGCACTGCGTTTACGTCACTGACAGTGATATACAGATACTTGCAGAAAAGGGTGTCAGCGTGGCGCACAACCCCGTAAGTAACTTAAAGCTCGGAAGCGGCATTATGCCCTACGGCAAAATGAAGGCGGCGGGCGTAAATATCGCGCTCGGTACGGACGGAGTTGCGTCAAACAATAAGCTCAGCGTCCTCCGTGATATGCAGTACGCCGCGCTTATCCACAAGGGAAATACGCGCAACGCGGCAGAGACGAATGCTGCGGACATGATAAGATGCGCGACCCTGAACGGAGCAAAGGCGCAGGGAAGAGCAGACTGCGGTAGACTTGCGGTCGGCTACCGCGCGGACCTGATACTCGTCAACATGAATTCGGTAAATAATATCCCCGTATTCAGCTACGATTCCGCACTGACGTACAGCGCGTGCGAGGCGGACGTGCTTATGACGATGTGCGACGGACGCATACTTTATGAAAACGGCGAATATACTTCAATTGATATAGAAAGGCTTACGGCAGAAGCAAAGTCTGTCTTTGAGCACTATTTCGATTGAGAGGTGTAACGCTTGCAGAGAGAAATTACGGAAAATCAAAAAAGCAGGAAGTTCATATCCGGAGTTTACGTATTAACTCTCTCAACGGTAATCGTTAAAATAATAGGTCTTATCTACAAAATTCCCATGCTGAAGCTACTCGGCAATATCGGCATGGGATACTTTAATTCCGCATACGAGATATACGCCGCGTTTTGCGTAATCTCAACCTCGGGGCTTCCCGTGGCGATGTCGCTTATGATATCCTCGACCGAGGATATAGCGAGACGGCGGAAAATATTCAGGGTCGCGCTTTTGACGTTTTTTCTCGTCGGCGTGGTCTGTATGGCGCTGATACTCGGTCTTGCATATCCGTTCTCAAGGTTTCTTGGCAGTCCCGAGACATATTTTTCGCTGCTCTGCATATCCCCCGCGATATTTTTTATATGTCTGTCGGGTGCGGGCAGGGGCTATTTTCAAGGGCTTGGACAGATGAAGCAGACCGCTATCTCGCAGGTAATCGAGGCGGCGGGCAAGCTGATATTCGGTCTTTGCTTTGCGTATATCGGCATAATGCTGGGGCTTGAGGTCAAAAAAATTGCCGGACTTGCCGTGCTGGGGCTTACTTTAGCGGAGGCAATATCCGCGGCATACCTGTTTCTCTCAAAGGGCAGAGAGACGGGGGGAGTTGATACGTCGGGAGACGGGCAGATATTCAAATCGCTTATGAAGACGACACTTCCGATAACGCTTTCCTCGTCTGTTCTCAGTATTGCAAAGCTAATAGACATGACCATGATATTCCGCAGGCTCGGAAGCCTCGGATACGGAAGCGACCTCATAAATTCAATATACGGAAGCTATACCACGCTTGCAATACCGCTCTTTAGTCTTGCGCCCGCGCTCGTTGGTGCTATAAGTCTTCCACTCGTACCTGCGCTCTCGTCGGCACGAGCACAAGGAGATATAAATTCGCAGAACGAGACGGCAAGGCGTGCCTTCAAGCTGACGGCACTGCTTTCAGCCCCCGTTGGCGCTGGGCTTGCAATATTCTCGGGTCCTGTTTTAGAACTTATTTTTTCGGGGGAGACGGAGGCGATAGCCTACGCCTCGCCCCTGCTCTCAATACTCGGGCTCTCGGTGGTGCTTTCATGCCTTATTACAGTGCAAAACGCCATTCTCCAGGTCTATGAAAAACCGAGCCTGCCGCTTATATCCATGCTCTGCGGTTCGGCGGCGAAAATAGTGCTTTGCTATTTTCTCGTCGGAAATCCAAATATCAATATGTACGGAATACCGATAGGCACGTTTGTGTGTGACTATTGCATAAGTGCGCTGAATTTTTGCTTTTTATCAAGGCATACGCCGCTGAGCTTCAAGCTTTTGGATATTCTTATAAAGCCGTATTTTTGTGCAGTCGGCGCGTGTGTTGCGTCTTATATGGTCTCGGATATTATAAGAGGACGTCTTGACAGCGCCGCGGCGGTGACGCTTTGCGCTGTCGGACTTTCCGCAATTATATACTGTGCGCTGTTGCTTATCACGGGCGCACTCAACAAAAAAGAAATAGGAATTTTACTGCCCCAAAAGCAGAATACATAAATATAAATAAAAGGAATAAAAAAATGGACACACAGCAAATAATCTCAAAGAAGAAAGAGCTTTTACAAAAGGAAAGATACTGCTTTGACGACCTCGTGCTTATCGTTGAGCTTTTGCGCAGCGAGGGAGGATGTCCCTGGGACATTGAGCAGACGCACAAGAGCATTCGCAAGGATTTTATAGAGGAGACGTATGAGGTCATTGAGGCAATAGATACCGATAATCCCGTGCTTTTGCGCGAGGAGCTTGGAGACGTGCTTTTGCAGGTGGTATTTCACACGCAGATAGAGACCGAGGAAAAGAGATTTGATATCGACGACGTGGCAAACGATATATGCGCAAAGCTCATACACCGCCACCCCCACGTGTTTGGAGAGGTCAAGGTCGAGGACAGCACAGAGGTGCTCAAAAACTGGGAGCAGATAAAGGGCGTGGAGAAGAGCAGAGTTACCCTGACCGATAAGCTCACCGCGATCCCTCCCATGCTTCCCGCACTTATGAGAGCGCAGAAGGTAGGTAAGAAGGCAAGCTTTTTTGACTTTGAAAATATCGAGGACGTCTACGCAAAGCTCTACGAGGAGATCGACGAGGTCAAGGAGGCGGCACAGACGGGCAACCGTGCCGATATTGAGGAGGAGCTTGGCGACCTGCTCCTGACCGTTACGAGCCTTGCGCGCAAGCTGGGAGTTGACTCCGAGAAGGCACTGTTTGACGCAACGAATAAGTTTATCAACAGATTTTCAAAGGTTGAAAAAGCTGTTGTAGAACAAGGAAAAAGCGTCGAGAACATGAGCATGACCGAGCTTGATAAGGTCTGGGACAGTATAAAGTGATAAAAAACACCTGAATTTAGAATATTTTTTGTAAAAAACGTACTTTTTCTTCAAAAAAATAGCAAAAAACTATTGAAATATAATAAAAAGTATGGTATAATTTAATTACAAAAAATTAAAAAAAGGAAGGTATTTTACCATGAACAAGTTACAGCTCACAGAAGCAGTTGCAGCTAAGGCTGGCATCTCCAAGAAGGCAGCAGCAGAGGCAGTTTCCGCAGTTCTCGACGTTATCGCAGACGCTCTCGCAGCAGGCGACGACATTAAGATCACAGGCTTCGGTTCCTTCGAGGTTAAGGATCGCGCAGCAAGAGAGGGTAGAAACCCCAAGACAGGCGAGCCTGTTCAGATTCCCGCTTCCAAGTACGTATCCTTCAGTGCAGGCAGCACCCTTAAGGATAAGGTTAATGGATGAGACTTGACAAATACCTCAAGGTTTCAAGAATCATAAAGCGCAGAACTGTTGCCAACGAGGCGTGTGACGCTGAACACGTAAGTGTGAACGGCAGACCCGCCAAGGCGTCTTACGACGTCAAAACGGGCGATATTATAGAGATAAGCTTTGGTCAGAGAACCCTTAAGGTCAAGGTGCTTGACGTTAAGGATTATACTGCAAAGGCAGATGCCTCCTCGCTTTACGAGGTACTGAATAATTGAAAAAAACTCCGCATATAATGTATAAAAACATTATTATGCGGAGGTTTTTTTATGGCTGAAGGGAGACACTCATTCGTGTCGGAATCGAGAGAGAATATAAAGCTGCGCGGTGTTGAGGAGGTTATCAGCTTTGACGAGCGCGAGGTGGTCCTCAGGACGGCGTGCGGCGGCATGACGATAGAGGGCGAGGGATTACATATCGGCGTTTTGAACGTTGAGGAGGGGCGCGTCGAGGTAGACGGAAAAATAGACGGTCTTTATTATTTTGACAAGACCCAAGCGCAAAAGAAAAAGCTTTTCGGTAAATGGTGAGCGGACGCAACGTGAAAATAAATGATAAGTAACGCTCAGATCGAAACTCTGCTTTTAATATTGCGCTCGTTTTTGTCGGGAATTATTCTCGGCGTTGTGTACGACGTATTCACAGTCGCCCTGAAAAAGCCTGCGAGTGACAGTCGCGCACCCGTGAAGGTATTATTTTCCGTTCTGCTTTTTCTGTTTGACTTTTTATTCTGTCTTTTATGCGCCGCGGTATCCCTGCTTCTTATGTACTACTCAAACCGAGGCTTTTTCAGAGCGCTCGTATTTGTGCTTATGTTTTTTGGCTTTACATGCTTTCGGTGCTCGCTCGGAATACTTTTTCGCAGAGTTTTGTCTGCGCTTTACGGACTTATATGGAAAATATTAAAGATAGCGACTATTCCTTTGCGCTTTGTGAAAAACAAACTGATTTTGCTATATCACTTGACAATAGGCAAAATTCTTGGTAAAATAGTATTACGGGTAAGGTCTGCAAGGGCACGCAGAGCGGAAAGGCTTGCGGCGGCACAGACGGATATGTTACCCGAAATGCCGCAGGAGAAGGAGGATTTTGTGTATGTCGGAAAGAGCGCAGGATATAAACGAAACGGAAGAATTAAATTCTGACGCGGAAGCGGACACGGACGCGGTCTTTGAAGAATACGACGCGTTAAATGACGAGCCTCTTGTGGCGGAGACTGTAACAGCGGCGGTAAAAAGACCGCTCGTGGCTACCTCGCTGAAATTTCTCCTCGTAGGACTTCTCATTTTCTCGGTGATAGTCTTTATAGCGGGATTTATAAGATACTCGGAGCTTCAGAATGACAAAAGAGCACTTCAGGAGCAGATAGCGGAAAAACAGGAGAGCATTGAGGAGAGCGAATATCTCCTTGACGTGCCGATCACGGACAGAGATTACATAATCCGCATCGCAAAGGAAAAGCTTGGACTTTTCTTGCCCGACGAGATAGTTTATTATAGTGATTTGAATGATTAAAAAAGGAAGCCTTGACAGGCTTCCTTCATTCATTTTATAAAGCAAATATCATCTGCGCCAATTTCAACGTAATGGGGATGGTTGCGACGCACAAAAGCGACGACGCGCCGACGTTGAGGGACGCGTGACTTGGATCAATGTCATACAGCTCGCAAAACATGGTGACGTTTGACGCGGCGGGAAGCGCCGAGGCGGCGGTCAGAAACATGGCGTAGACCTCGGGAATATGCAAAAGCTTTGTTACAAGACACGTAAGCAGGGGAAATGCCACGAGCTTTACACCGCAGAACAAATATACCTTCCAATTCAGGAATATCTGTCTCGGACTTTGCTTTGCGATCAAAGCTCCGAGAATAAGCACGGAGAGCGGGGTGCAGAGATTTTTGAGATATCCGAGGCATTCGTAAACAAACGCGGGAAGCTCAAAGCCAACGGCGGGCATCTTCAGAAGATAAAGCACAAATCCGATAGCGCAGGGCACGGTTCCGAAGTTCAGCAGAGCGTTTTTGAGCGTGAGCTTTATGTCACTGCGTCCGCGAGACAGAATAGCGATGCCTATTATCCATACAAGCGTATTGAAGCTGATAAGGAAGAACGCGCCGAGGAACAGTCCCTCACTGCCGAAAAGAGCCTCAAATATCGGGAAGCCGATAAAGGCGCAGTTGGTAAACACAAGCGAAAACTCTGTGACCTTCTGCTCGGTGATATCCTTATACGGCTTGCATATAAGATACGATACTCCAGCCATCACGACGTGAAAAATAACGCCTATGCCTATCATAAGCCCCGCACTCTTGAGCCTCGGAAAAGAGAACTCCGCGCCCGAGATGGAGTGTATAAGCATGCAGGGAAGTCCTACCTTCAACACAAGGGAGGACAGTCTTTTTGACGCCGCATCGTCAATTATCTTTACCCGCCGCAGAACAAATCCGCAGACCAAAAGCAAAAACAGCGCGGCGATAACAATATATAGTCTATCGAAATTCATTTCAGATTTCCTGTATCTTTTCCTTTATCTTTTGCATATCGCGGAGCATATCTTCCTTTTTTCTCGGGTCGCGCAGAAGTGCGGCGGGGTGATAGACGGCGGTCATAAGATAGTTACCCTTCTTAAACCACGTGCCGTGCTCCTGAGTTATCTTGAAATCGGGCTTTATGAGCTTCATAGCCGCAATTCTGCCAAGACAGACGATGACCTTGGGGTTTATAAGCTTTACCTGCTCGCGCAGATAATCAATGCAAGCCTCCTCCTCTGCGGGCAGGGGATCGCGGTTTTGCGGCGGACGGCATTTGAGAATGTTGGCAATATATACGTCCTCGCGCTTAATATCTATCGCGTAAAGAAATTTATCGAGAAGCTGTCCCGCACGTCCGACGAAGGGCGTGCCCGACAGATCCTCCTGCTGTCCGGGGGCTTCTCCCACGAACAGAATGTCGGCGTTTATATTTCCAACTCCGAAGACGCAGTTCGTCCTCGTTTTGCAAAGCTCGCATCTTTCACAGCTCTCACAAGCACTTTTAAGTTCGTCCCAAGTCATAATGAAACCTCCAAGGGGATTTTATGATAACATTATATCAAAAACCTCCTCGGATTTCAATAGATAATGTAAATTTTACAGCTCGCCGAGCGTAGATATCGCATTTTTGCACATCCAATTTCCGTATTCAGCTATATATCTCTCAAAGCTTTCGGTGTTTTCGCGCTTGCCGTATTCAAGCACGAAGGTGAATTTATCAAGACGCGTGTACGGTGAGAGATTGGCGTGAGATAAAAGCAGATAGTATTTTCCCGATACGTCCGAGTAGGCAATACTGCCAACGTCCGTGCAAAGAGACAAAAGCCTGCGGCAAACCGCAATAAGGTTATAAAAGCTTTCAAACGAATACAGACTTTTATATGTACGTCTTGCGTGCGTACTTTTTTTCTCGCCCGACGCGTCCGTTTGAAAATCATCCTGCTCACCCTTCGTGATAAACAGCTCACAGCCGCCGTGCGCGGAGGTAAACAGCTGAACGAAAAATCTCTCGCCCTCGGTGTCAAAGCCCGTGAGGGACTTTGCGTCACTTAGTATGCTTTTGAGGACCGTCCTTGTAGAAAGCTTTGAATAATCAAGCTCGTCGCCTGAGATGTGATAGCGCTCCATGTCCTCCTCGGAGAGCATGATCTTCAGCTTATCGTCGCTGATCAAAATAAGTTCCATAAAAATCCTTTCTTGCCGAGCACCTCGGCTATAGACAACTGTCCACGATACTATTATAATACACTTTTTCTGTAAATGTAAGCCCTAAAATATTGGTAATTTTGTTGACAGAAGGAGGTGCGTTTGATATAATAAATTTATACCATTCTATGAAAGGCAGGGTGCTGTTGTGAAATACAGTCTTGAATACGACCATATTGAAATTTCCGCAGACGCGCTCTGCTATGATCTTTTTGGACGGCATGACCTTGAGAGCCGCACGCTTCGTGATTTTGCCGCGCTCGTAAAGCTCAAGCGCACTCTCTCCCCGAGACTTGCATCTGCTCTCGGCGGCGAGTATTACATGAACGTATCCATAACCAACACCGCCCGCCTTGACGACGTATATTATTACGTGAGCGGTGAATGTGACGGGGTGATAAAGGGGCAGGGTGGCTATACCGTAGTCGAGCTTCGTGCGACAAATAAATACGGCGCACCCATGCTCAGCGAGGAATTTTATCACGCGCGTCTTTATACGAACGCGTATTTTCTTTGCAGACAAAAGGGTGTTGAGAGCGTTGAGCTTTGCATGGCGACCTATAACTCCGAGACGGGGGAGATAAAGCCCTCGTACAGCACGGCAGATCTTTCGGTGCTACGCGACTTTTACATGAATATGCTCTCCCGTATACACAAGAGAGCAAAATTTATTGCCTACTCAAAAAGGGAAAGGATACCCGCGCTCTCGGGCGCGATATTCCCGTACAGAGAGCTGCGCGAAAGCCAGACGGAAATGATAAAGGAATGTTACCGTGATATAAAGCATGGCAATCGTCTTTTCTGTCAAGCCCCCACGGGCATCGGAAAGACTATCTCAACGCTCTACCCGTCGGTCAAATGTATCGGAGAGCGAGTGGCGGACAAAATATTTTATCTGACGTCAAAGGCAAGCATACGCCGAGAGGCGCTGTCTGCCGTGAGAAATATGCGCGAGCACGGCTCAAAGCTCTATACCTGCGTTTTGTCGGCAAAGGAGCAGGCGTGCGTGTGCGACGCGGCAAAGAGCGGCGCGGGCAGGCTCTCCTCTTATTGCAGAAGCGGTGCGTGTCCGTTCGCATTGGGATATTACGACAGAGTTGAGGGCGCGATATTTGAGCTTTTGTCACGAGGCTTTGAGTTCGACAGAGAGGACATTCGCCGCGCAGCGTTAAAGCACCGCGTGTGTCCGCACGAGCTTTCTCTTGATCTGTCCGAGCTTTGCGATATAATAATTTGTGACTATAACTACGTTTTCTCGCCCACGGTCTACCTCAAGAGATATTTTGCGGACAACAGCAGAGGCGAGAAATATATCTTCCTCATCGACGAGGCGCACAATCTCCCCGACAGAGCGAGAGACCTGTTCTCCGCAAAGCTTTCTACTCTTGACATTGAAAGCGTTTGTGACAGCCTCGGCGAGAGCTCGAACCTCTATTCGTCACTTGACGGAGTGCTTGGGTGCTTTAACTCGCTCTCCCGTTTGTGTGAGGACAACTCACGCTACGACCACGAGCAGAATAAAATAGGATATTATATAGGAAGACAGCTTCCGCAAAAGCTTTCCGAAAAGCTATCGGAGTGCAGCAAGGCGTGCGAGAGGTGGCTTCGCTATAACGAGGACAGCCCCGCGTACGAGGCGGTGGACGGTCTGCACTCAAAAATACGCGAATATAAGGTCGCGGAGGAGGCATTTGGAGACAACTACCTCGTGTTTATCAACATGAAAAATCAGGATACGGAAATATTGCTCTATTGCCTTGACCCGTCAAGCCTGCTTGATTCCGCACTAAACCGCGCGTGCGCGTCCGTGCTGTTTTCGGCAACGCTCACCCCCACCGACTATTTTGCGGACATTCTCGGCGGCGGCAAGAAAAGCGTATCGGTGAGCTTTCCGTCACCATTTGACCCATCGCACCTGTGCGTCGCGGCAGTTGATTCGGTAAGCACGAGATACGAGGACAGAGAAAAGTCATACAAAAAAATCGCCTCCTGCATCGCGGCGACTGCGTCTGCAAGGGCGGGAAATTATATCGTATTTTTGCCGTCATACGGATACATGGAAAGTGTGGCAAAGGCGTTTTCGGAGAAATACCCGAAGGTCAGAACTATATTGCAGAAAAAGGGTATGAGCTACCGTGACCGCGAGGAGTTTCTTGACTTTTTTGAGGACGACAAAAAGCTTCGGATAGGATTTTGCGTCATGGGAGGGTCGTTTTCCGAGGGAATTGACCTGCCGGGAGACAGACTTATCGGCGTCGTTATCGTGGGCGTGGGACTACCCGGCATATCCAACGAGCGAAACATCATGCGCGACTACTACGAGGAAAAATGCGGCGCGGGGTATGACTACGCGTACACGTATCCGGGCATGAACTCGGTGCTTCAGGCGGCGGGCAGAGTGATACGCCGTGACGAGGACAGAGGCATAGTGGTGCTCATTGACGACAGATATTCCGAGCCAAAGTACAAAGAACTGTTCCCACACGGTTGGAAAAGCATGAAATTTGCAAGAAATTCTTCAACTCTTGCAGAAATCGCACGGAATTTTTGGGAAAAACAGGAGTAAATTTGAAATTTTTGCAAAATTTTAAATTTACTCTTGCTTTTTTTATCATGTTGTGATATAATGTGTGGGTATGAAAAATTTTACGCGGAGAATACCTATGAATTACCTTGAAATGACCAAAGAACAGCTTTTAGCTGAGAAAAATAGACTTGAAGAGCAGTACGCAAAAGTATGCGAAATGGGGCTTTCGCTCGACCTCTCCCGCGGCAAGCCCGCAGCAGATCAGCTTGACCTTACAAGCGGCATGCTCACCTGTATTCAGAGCGCGGAGGACTGCAAGACCGAGGCAGGCTTTGACTGCCGGAATTACGGACTTTTCGACGGAATCCCCGAGGCGAAAAAGCTCTTTTCCGACCTTCTCGGAATACCTCAGAATTACATTTTCGTAGGCGGAAGCTCGTCGCTCAACCTTATGTACGACTCGCTCTCCCGCGCTATGCTTTACGGCGTGTGCGGAAGCCCGAAGCCCTGGTGCCGCGAGGAAAAGGTGAAGTTCGTCTGCCCCGTGCCGGGATATGACAGACACTTCAAAATATGTGAATCTCTTGGCATTGAAATGATAAACGTGGACATGACGCCCACGGGTCCCGACATGGACGCCGTTGAGGCTATCGTAGCCTCCGACCCCTCGGTAAAGGGAATCTGGTGCTGTCCCAAATACTCAAATCCCGACGGTATCACGTATTCCGACGAAACGGTGCGCCGTCTCGCCGCTATGAAGACCGCCGCTCCCGATTTCAGAATTATGTGGGATAACGCCTACGCCGTTCACGACTTGTACGACGAGGGCGATATTCTGCTCGATATATTCGAGGCGTGCAGGGAAGCGGGCAACGAGGAAAGGGTCATGTACTTTGCCTCCACATCAAAGATCACCTATTCGGGCGCGGGAGTTGCGATCCTTGCGGCGAATGAAAACAACTTAAAGCAGATAAAGTCCGTCATGACGGCGCAGACCATCAGCTTTGATAAGATAAATCAGCTCCGCCACGTCAAGTTTTTTGGGGACGCAGACGGCGTGCGCGCGCACATGAAAAAGCACGCGGCACTCCTTGCCCCCAAGTTCAAGCTCGTTTTAGATAAGCTTGAGAGTGAGCTTGCATCGGTCGGTATCGGTAGATGGACTAATCCCCGAGGCGGTTATTTCGTAAGCCTTTTCGTTCCCGAGGGCTGTGCTAAGCGCACCTTTGCGCTTGCAAAGGCGGCGGGCGTTACGCTCACCACCGTCGGCGCGACCTATCCCTACGGCAAGGACGAGGCGGACAGCAATATCCGTATCGCGCCCACGTATGCAAATATGGAAAATCTCTCAGCGGCTATGGACGTATTGACGCTTTGCGTCCGTCTTGCAACTGTAGAAAAACTTCTTGAGAAATAAAGAATAGGGCGGTCATCCGCCCTATTTTGACAGAGGAATTTATGAATAAGAAACCTACTCAATCATCCACAAACCCATACAAAAACAGCGACTCAAACAAGCGCTATTATACCTACGATTATTGGCTCAGGCAGACCTTTGGCGGCAAGTGTGCCAAGATCCCGATAGACGCGGGCTTTACCTGTCCCAATATTGACGGAAAATGCTCTGTCGGTGGGTGCATCTACTGCTCGCAGAGGGGAAGCGGAGACTTCGCGTGTGAGGCGGAAATACCCGTTACCGAGCAGTTTGAAATTACTAAAAAACAGCTCTCGTCCAAATGGCAAACGGATAAGTTTATCCCGTATTTCCAGGCGCACACAAATACCTATGCGCCGCTTGAAATAATCAAGGAAAAGATAGAGCCCGTCATGGCGCTGGACGGCGTTGTGGGGCTTAATATCGCCACCCGGGCAGATTGCCTTGAGGATGACGTCGTCGGATATCTGTGCGAGCTTGCGGAGAGAACCGTGCTGACAGTCGAGCTTGGACTTCAGACGGTTCACGACGGGACGGCGATGCTTATAAACAGAGGGCACACGTACGCGGATTTTCTTGCAGGATATGAGAAATTGAGACGCGCGTCGGATAAGATAAATATCTGCATTCACCTCATTTTCGGGCTTCCCGGGGAGAGCGTGTCGGATATGCTCGAATCGGTTATGGAGGTGGCGAAACTGCGCCCCGACCAGATCAAATTTCACCTGCTGCACGTGCTGAAGGATACGCGGCTCGGAGATATGTATCTGTCAGGAGAATATCAGCCGATGGACATGGAATCCTATGTTGATACGGTCGCGCGCGCCCTCCTCTATCTGCCCGAAAATACGGTTGTCGGCAGGCTCACGGGAGACGGTATGCAAAGTCAGCTTCTGGCTCCCGATTGGAGCAGAAAAAAGACAGTCGTGATAAATAATATCGACAAGAAAATGTACGCAGAAGACCTCTGGCAGGGCAAATTTTTTGACAAAAAAGCGTAGCGAAAAAAAAGCACCAAATCCTTTACAACATAAAGAATAAAAGACCAAAAGTGACGGTTTTGTGACAGAACTATAAACTCATGGGGATAAATAGAGACAATATCCACAATTTACCCCTGTCAATTTTGGTCTTTTTGTTTATTTACATTTATTTGCTCTTGTGGTATAATGTTAAATGAGGGTAGAGTGCGACACTCTACAAAAAATATTTTCTAAAAGGAGAAAAACAAAATGAAAAAGATCATTGCTTCAGTTCTCGTAACTGTAATGATTCTCGCGGCTCTTGCAACGATGGCAATTATTCCCGCATCCGCAGCAAGCACCGATACGGGCGATTGGGCTGTTTATTCCGGCGCAAGCGCTTATCTTACGGATGGAGAGGGTAACCCCGACTACACCTCCACTCCCGATGCACCCGTTGCAGGTTATGAGTACACCGAAGACGGATTCGTTGTAACCGGCGAAGCAAGCAGCAAGCTCGGTACAACCCAGAGATTCAACATCATGTCCAAGGAGCCCCAGAACCTTAAGCGTGGCGTTACGATGACAGTTGTCGTTAACGAAATGCTCGAGGGTGAAGACTGGTGGCACAGCTTCTGCATTTGGGATGAACCCAACCTTGCTCAGGGTGACACGTCCGGTAAGTACGGTAACGGTTATTTTAACCTTCTCAGAGGTAACGCAACCAAGACCAAGGTTGGCGGTACGAGAGAGGACCCCATATACGAGTACAAGTTTGAAGGCTCCTGGAGCCAGCTCCAGAGCTTCATCTGTGACTCTACATACTACGATAAGACAGGCACAGCTCTTCAGCCCGGTGACGCAACTCACCCCATGAAGTTCAACGTTGTCGACTTTGGAAATAACCCCAACAATGCTATCACAGATCCCGACAAGGCTCCCGCATTGAACGAGGACGGCAGCTACACACTCACAATGAAGCTTGAGTGGGACGGCCAGAATTACCGTCTCTTCTTCTGCGGAGTTGAGGTAACTCAGGCAGCTATCGACGCATACCTCAAGGAAAGATTCCCCGACGGTATGGCATACATCGGTTACGCATTGAACGGTTCCTTGTCCGACTGCACTTCAAAGGTCACTATCACAGAGTTCAACGGTGTAAAGCCCACAGGTACCGATAAGGCAGATTTCCAGGCTAACTCCGAGGAGGTTGGTGAGATCGTTTCCGGAAGCGAGGTTCCCGATGACGAGCCCGTTCTTCTCTTTGACGCAGCGAACGTTGATGGTATCTACAAGAACACAGGTAAGCTTTCCAACTCCGGTATTGATTACGGTATAAAGAAGGATGGTTCCTTCTGGTTCAAGCCCAGAACGGCTGCGGCAGCCAACTTTATCATCGCTCCCAGAAACCCCTATTCCTATGAAGCGGCAGATTTCCCCTTCATTGCTGTCCTTCTCAGAAACTTCTGTACCTGTCAGCTTGACGAGGAGACCACGGACTGCTACGGCTCCGAGACACTTGGCATGTACTACTGTGCAGGCGAGATCCTCAACCCCACAGATGCTCGCATGATCGCTGCTCATTGGGTTGGCGCACAGTATGAGGATGACTACGGCAACTCTTACACACTCTTCGTATTCGACATGACTCCCGAGGGAGAATGTGAGGTTGAAGAGGGTTGGTCCGGAAGAATCAACAAGGTTGAATTCATATTCAACGATATTAAGACGGAAAGCGCAACTCAGAAGCAGTTTGACATGGTTTACGCTGCATTCTTCAAGAGCGCAGACGCAGCTTACAACTATGCTGAGAACTATGCAGCAGAATATGAAATGTGTCCTCATAACGAGGAAGACCTCCAGATACTCGAGGCGGTTGAGGAATCCTGCGACAGAATGGGCTTGACCGAAGGTCTTAAGTGCACAGCTTGTGACGAGATCCTCGTTATCCAGGAGCCCATCGCAGCTCTCGGTCATGATTATCAGCCCTCTGAGGCTATTGAGCCCACGTGTACCGAAGCAGGTAGAGAAGCAGGCGAGACATGTACTCGCTGCGGTGCATCCAACGGATCTCCCATTAAGGCTCTCGGCCATACGGCAAACTCCTATGCTGAAAAGGATGGCGGTCACGTTGCAATCTGCTACAGATGTGATTATGAGGGTGAGACAGTTGAGCCTCACATTCTTAACGAAAACAACGTATGTACTCTCTGCGGTGCAGGTTGTTCACACGAGAACACAACTGCAACCGAGAAGAAGGCTCCCACCTGTACCGAGGACGGTCAGAGGGAGGTTACGTGTAACGATTGCGGCTCCGTCGTTAACGTTGAGGCAATCGCAAAGCTCGGTCACGACAATACGGTTGAGATTCCCGCTGTAGCTCCCGACTGTGTAAACACCGGTTTGACTCAGGGCTTCAGATGCAGCAGAGAAGACTGTACGTACGTTGGAGTTGCTCAGGAGGTAGTTCCCGCACTCGGACACGATATCGAGATCACACCCGCCGTTGATGCTACATGTAAGTCCGTAGGTTACACCGAGGGACAGACCTGTAAGAGAGAGAACTGTCCTGTTGAAGGCAAGGTTATCGTAGCAATTACAGAGACTCCCATGGCAGCTCACACCTACGATGATGAAAAGGACGGCGAATGTAACGTATGTGGCGCAAAGAGAACCCTCCCCACAGAGGCTCCCTCCAAGCAGCCCACAGATGACAACAAGAATGACAAGGAAGAGAACAATTCCGGCAAGGAAGAGGATAAGAAGGGCTGCGGCTCTGCTATCGGACTTGGTGCATTTGCAATTATCGCAAGCGTTGCTGTTGCAGGCGTTGTAAGCTTCAAGAAGAAGGAAGACTAATTCAAATTAGTTTAAATTCAATATAACCGCAGGGGATGCTTCGGCATCCCCTGTTTTTTTGATTCTCAAAGAGAAGTACGCATCCATGCCCTGCGTACACAGTGTCTTTTATGGGATACCAAAACAAATCAAGACGATATATACAAAAAGAATTTGTTAAGTTTGGTCTTTTTGTTTATTTACTTTTGTTACGTTATATGATAGAATGTAAATAACGGTAGAGCAATATGCTCTATTTGAATCTTTAAATCAGGAGAAAGCAAAATGAAAAAGATCATTGCAACAGTTCTCACAGCCGTAATGATCCTCTCGGCTCTCGCTACGATGGCTATTATCCCCGCGTCGGCAGCAGAAAGCACAGAGACGGGTGATTGGATGGTTTATGCCAACGCGCATAAATATCCTATGGACGGAGAGGGTAACCCCGATTATTCCGCAACTCCCGATGCCCCCGTTGCGGCGTATGAATACACAGAAGAGGGCTTCAAGGTATCAAGTGAAGCGAGCAGCAAGCTTGGTACGGCACAGAGATCCAATATCATGACAAAGGAGCCCCAGAACCTCAAGCGCGGCATTACCATGACGGTTGTCGTTAACGAGTTCAGAGAGGGCGACGACTGGTGGCACAGCTTCTGCATCTGGGACAGTCCCAACCTTACGCAGGGCGACACGTCCGGTATGTACGGTAACGGCTTCTTCAACCTTTTCAGAGGTAATACTACCAAGACAAAGGTTGGCGGAACGAGAGAAAACCCCATATACGAGTATGTATTCAACGGCGAGTGGACTATGCTGCAAAATCATATCTCCGACTCTACGTATTACGATAAGACGGGCACAGCCCTCCAGCCCGGTGATGCAACTCACCCTATGACGGGCAACCTTATCGACTATGGAAACAACCCCGGCAACGGAATTACAGATGCCGACAAGTCTCCTGTTGTAAATGAAGACGGCAGCTACACACTCACAATGAAGCTTGAGTGGGACGGACAGAACTACCGCCTCTTCTTCTGTGGCGTTGAGGTAACTCAGGCGGCAATTGACGCATACCTCAAGGAAAGATTTCCCGACGGTATGGCGTACGTAGGCTTTGCATCACACGGCTCGCTGTCTGATTGCAACACTTCGGTAACGATTACCGAATTCAACGGCGCAGTTCCCGCGGGTACAGACAAGGCAGATTTCCAGCCCAACGCTGAGGAGGTTGGTGACATTATTCCCGAAAGCGAGGTTCCTGACGATCAGCCCGTTCTTCTTTACGATGCACTTAATGCTGACGGCATATATAAGAATACCGGAATTCTTCACAGCTCAGGACTTACGTACGGTGTCAAGACCGATGGCTCCTTCTGGATAAAGCCCGGCTCTGCCAACAGTATGTATATAGTAAATCCCCGAAACGCATATTCCTACGAGGCGTCGGAATTCCCCTATATCGCAGTTCTTCTCAGAAATTACTGCACGTGTCAGCTTGATGAGGAGACC
>JAFTKY010000102.1 GCA_017453005.1 Clostridia bacterium
AAAATCTCAACAGACTTCTCCAGGAGGCACTTAATCCCAAGGCTCCCGACAAGGTCGAATACAAATACCGCGACACTCTCTTCCGTGAGGGCGACAAGGTCATGCAGATAAAGAACAATTACGAGATAGAATGGTGCCGCGAGGATGACGTGACGGGCATGGGAATTTTCAACGGAGACGTCGGAAGGATATTGCGCATAGATATTCAACATTCCTTTATGGAGATAGTGTTTGACAACAGACACGTAACGTATGATTTTACTATGCTTGAGGAGCTTGAGCACGCGTATTCGGTGACGGTGCATAAGAGCCAGGGAAGTGAGTACGGAACGGTCATAATCCCGCTGTATAACGCCCCGCCTATGCTACTGACGCGAAATCTTTTCTATACCGCAGTAACCCGTGCGCAGAAAATGGTCATACTCGTAGGCCGCGCGGAGGTCGCGGGCAGAATGGTAGAGAATGCAAGACAGAGCAGGCGATATACCTGCCTTCGTCAGCGGCTCTTAGAGGATTGACGTGAACAGATTTTTTGATATACTACGAAATCTGCTTTTCCCGCCAAAGTGTGCGTGCTGTCGCACGCTAATTCCCGTAGTTGAGGAAAAGTACGGCGGAGGACTTTGTCTGTGCCGTGAATGTCGCGGGCTTTGGAACAGAGCCAAGGAGGAAAATTGTCCTACCTGTCTTTGTCCGTCGCATACCTGCCTTTGCACGGAGGACAAGGGAAGCCTTAAGAACATGAAAATTCCAAAGCTTCTGACCTATAACCCAAACGTAAATAACACGCAGAACAAAATGATATTTTCGCTTAAAAAGGTCAACGACAAGCGAATACCCGAGTTTATTGCAAGCGAGCTTTCGGTCAGCATGGGCAGATATTTCAAGGATAATTTTATTTTGCCCGACGAGTGTGTTTATACCTTCGTCCCCAGAAGCAGACGCGCAAAGGGTGAGTTTGGCTTTGACCAGGGACAAAGGCTCTCGCGTGAGGTCGCCCGCATTTGCGAGGGCAAGTTTGAGGCGCTGTTTGTCCGACTTGGAGGCAGAGAGCAGAAAAGACTTGACAGCGACATGAGAGCGCGAAATATCAGCCGTTCACTCAGGCTCAAAAGGAATGCCGAGGAAAAGATAAAAGGCAGAAAGATAGTAGTTATAGACGATCTCGTTACCACGGGCGCAACGCTTGACGGTGCGGTGAAGCTTTTGAAACGAGCAAAAGCCGCCGAGGTCTATGTTGCCTGCGTGGCAAGAACGGGGGAGAATAAGCGTTGAGACAGTCATCCACAAATTGGTGACTGTCTCTTTTTTGCAAAATCCAACAATACCCACCAAAAACATATTTTATATATTCATATAAAATTATTGACTTTTACCCGTCTTATGTTGTATAATTAAATAAGAATAACCAAAATATCATTTAGGAGAAAAAGATCTTGAAAAAGGTAATACTTAGCCGTGATATTGCGATGGATCTTGGTACGTCGAGCGTGATCGTGCACCTTGAGGACGAGGGGATAACCATGCGCGAGCCGAGTGTGGTCGCGATAGACAAAAATACGGACAAGGTAATAAAGGTCGGCCGTGAGGCGGAGGAAATGCTCGGGCGCAATCCCGAGAATATTCTTGCGCTTTATCCGCTCGCAGACGGTATCGTGAGCAGATACGAGGTAACACTCAAGATGCTCCGCTACTTTATAGGAAGAGCGAGCAAGAAAAATATCATGGCGCCCAGACTTATGGTAGCCCTGCCCACCGATGCGACGGATATTGAGCGACGCGCGGTGCTTGACGCGGCAATCGAGGCGGGGGCGCGTAAGACCTTTATAATTCAGGAGGCTATTGCGGCGGCAATCGGCGCGGGTATTCCGATAAATTCCCCCGTCGGTAACATGATAGTAAATATCGGCGGCGGCACGACGGAGGTGTCTGTGGTATCGCTTGGAGGTGTTGTCGTATCAAAAACCGTCAAGGTCGGCGGAAATCATTTCGACGCGGCTGTTGTTGAGTACGTAAGAGAAAATTACAACGTGCTTATCGGTGTGCGGACAGCGGAGGCGCTCAAGCGCCGTATAGGCTGTGTATATGAGCACAAGGAGGCGCGGATCGAGGATGTCAAGGGACGCGACCTTGAGAGCGGTATGCCCAAAATAGTGTCGGTCAGCTCAAAGGAATTTCTCGGCGCTATCATGGAGCCCATAACGGCGATATTTGACGCGGTCTGCGAGGTCATTGAAAAAACGCCCCCCGAGCTTGTCGGAGATATTCTGCACAACGGAATATGCTTCGTCGGCGGCGGCAGTATGCTCGCAGGTATTGACAAGCTTACCGAAAAGGTTCTCGGAATAAAGGCGTACGTTGCTAAAAACCCCGACGAATGCACGGTTCGCGGTGCGGCAAAGCGATTTGAAATATACAACAAGGTCAGCGACGGTGTATTGAAATTTGAGAAGAAGGACAAAAAGAAAACAAAAAAATCTTCACAAAAGGACGTCGTTTTTGAGGACGGCGAAACGGGAGTCGTATGAGCTATATAATAAACGGTTACGAAAACAAGAGAGTTTTTGAAATATTTGAGGACTTGTGCAGAATCCCTCACGGCTCGGGAAACGAGTCGGGTATTGCGGACTACGTAGAGAGATTTGCGTCAGGACTTGGTCTTGAATGTCACAGAGATAAGACGGGCAACGTCTTTATCCGCAAGGGCGCGAGCGCAGGATATGAGAATATCCCCGCAGTGCTTTTGCAGGGACACATGGACATGGTATGTGAAAAAAACGCGGGCGTTTTGCATGATTTTGAGCGCGATCCGCTTGATTTATTCGTTGAGGACGGGCTTCTCGGCGCGCGTGGGACAAGTCTTGGAGGAGACAACGGAATTGCCGTTGCGATGATGCTTGCGCTCCTTGAGACGAATTCTCACCCCATGCTTGAATGTCTCTTTACCGTTGAGGAGGAGACGGGGCTTGCGGGTGCTAAGGGCTTTGATTGCTCGCTTATCACCGCAAAAAGAATGATAAACCTCGACAGCGAGGAGGAGAACACCGTCACCGCAGGCTGTGCGGGCGGCGTCCGCACGGAGATCAGCTTCAACTTTGACAAGGTTGACCTTGAAAGCGCGCGCGAGGCGGTAGAGATAAAAATATCGGGACTTGCGGGCGGTCACTCGGGAGCGGATATAAACTCGGGCAGATCGAACGCGCTCGTGCTTCTCTCAAGAATTTTGCAGAGAGCGGGCGAGGAACAGAAGGTCTGGCTTTGCAGCGTTTTTGGAGGCGGCAAGGACAACGCTATCGCGCGTGAGGGCTCGGCTGTCGTGCTGTGCGAGGACGCAGAAAAGCTGCGCGGCGATATATCCGACGAGGCTATATGCATCAAACGAGAGCTCTGCTCTCTTGACGCGGGCTTTGAGGTGTCATTCGGCACGCAGTCGGTTACAAGCTGCTTCAGACTTAAGGATACAAAGAGAATACTCGGATTTATGAGCCTTGTGAAGACGGGCGTGCTTAAATTCAGTAACGATATAAAGGGACTTGTTGAATACTCAAGAAATCTCGGAATTGCCGAGACGAACGGTAACAAGGTAAGGCTCACGCTTTCCTCCCGCTCGTCACTTGAGTCGCAGATAGACCTGTCCTGCCGTGAGCTTGCCGCACTTGCCGCACTCGTTAAGGCAAAGAGCAAGCATTATTCAAGATATCCGGGCTGGGAATTCAATCCGCAGAGCAGTCTCCGCGACGAATATCTTAATACCTACGAGAGCCTTTACGGCACGCGTCCCGAGGTAGTGGTGATCCACGCGGGACTTGAGTGCGGAATCATCTCGTCAAAGACCGAGGGGCTTGACATTATATCCATCGGCCCCAATATGTATGACATACATTCTCCCGCGGAGAGACTTGACCTTAGGTCATGCGAAAAAATATGGAAGGTGCTTGAGACGTTTCTGTCTCGCAAGTAATGACAATGAGAAAACTTAACCCCGAGCTTTTAGCGCAAAATATAGAAAAAAGAATAAACGAGGATATTGAGAGCGGACGCGTCGGCGGTGCCGGCGTTAAGGTCATGCAGAACGGAGAGGTGCTTTACAGACGAGATTTCGGTTATTCCGATTGCGACACGAAAACTCCCCTCGCGCCTGACACTATGTTCCGTCTCGCGTCCATGACAAAGCCCATCACCGCGGCGGCAATACTTATCCAGATGGGACGCGGACTGATTGACCTTTTTGACCCCATTGATAAGTTTTTGCCTCAGTATGCGTCTCTTGACCTCGGTCATCTGGACGAAAACAGAGCGGTAGTCCGCACGGGCAAGGCACAGAACAAGGTAAGAGTGGTTCACCTGCTCACGCACTCCAGCGGCATAGGTACGCTTGAGGTCGGAGACGCGCAGTGGGCGCAGATGAAGCCCGAAAATATGCAGAGCATTGAGACTGTCGTTGACTATTTTTCAAAGGCCGCAATAGCGTTTGAGCCCTATACGGCACAGACGTACAGCCCCATGGTGGGCTTTGACGTGCTTGCGCGTATTATTGAGGTAACGTCGGGTATGCCATACCGCGACTTTGTCAAAAAAGAGATATTCGAGCCCCTCGGCATGAAGGATACGACCTGCATTCCCACCGAGGAGCAGTGGGGAAGACTTATAAATATGCATAACTATATTGACGGCAAGGGTGTGTCGGCAGACGTGGGAAGCAGATTTATATTTGAGGGCTTTCCGCTTACATATAACTGCGGCGGCGCGGCTATCGCGTCCACGGTTGAGGACTATTCAAGGTTTGCAACTATGCTTTTGAATGAAGGTAGCTTTGAGGGCAAGCAGATAATTCCCGCGGCGCTCGTGCGCTCTATGGGAATTCCTCACCTGCCCGAGACCATCATGCCTTACCATGAGATATGGGGACTTGGCGTGAGAGTAATCGTGCGCGAGGATCACCCGTCTCTGTTTGCGGGTACTTACGGCTGGAGCGGTGCATACGGAACGCATTTCTGGATAGACCCCGAGAACAAGGTAGTCGCAATTTATATGAAAAACTCGCGATATGACGGCGGCGCAGGGGCTTTGACTGCGTGCAACTTTGAATACGACGTCAGATGCTCGTATGAAAATTGACGGAGGCTGTTATGACTAACGAAAAAATTGTTGGAATGGGCTTTCATCACGTCTCTGTAAAGGTTAAGAATTACGAGAAAAGCGTGGCGTTTTACCGTGCGCTCGGAATGAAAACCGTCACCGAATGGGGACAGGGAGACGGACGTATCATGATGCTTGATATCGGTGACGGCAACATTTTTGAAATTTGCGCAGGCGGCACGGACGCGACCTGCGGCAAGGGGAGCATAGGTCACGTGGCTTTTGCCGTGCGCAACGTTGATACGGCATACGCCAAGGCAATAGAGGCGGGGGCGAAGAGTGTTATGACCCCCACCACCATGAAGCTTGACGACGCGCGCCCCTCAAGAATGACGATATACGTCGCGTTCGTCGCGGGCCCCGACGGCGAAGAGATTGAGTTTTATACGAGAAAATTCTAAAAAATAAAATCAGATATTTAAAAGAGATAGCAAATCCCCGACAGATTGTCAATGTCTGTCGGGGGTGTTTTTGTGCTTTGCTAAACTACGGAATTCTGACACAACCCAGACGGGTTTCCATCATCTCGTATAATTTTTCTTCCGTATTTTTCGGTTTTTTGTTGGGGCGTTTAATGACTTTTCTAATGCACCATTCAATTGCTTTATAAAGCATCATTATCAATAAAATGGGTAATATCAAAATGCAAGCCAAAATCTCTCCTATCTTATCGAATACTTTTTGCACCTTGGTTCTGGTATCCTCTGGATCCGGACCGATATACACAAGGTTTCCTTTAAATTCAATTTGCCCATCGGTTTCGGTAATTTTAGAAATGAACCAATTTCCACCAGAATGTCCGCAACGCTCTACTCCAAAATGAACCTCATCGTCCACTATTTTTACTATGTAATCGTCGAGAAAAAAGGTGCTACCATTATATGGTGGGCGTGGGAAGATACTAAAAAAATCTTCCTTTGTTCCTTGAAAGCGGAATATATATTCTTTTTGCATATACGTTCTCCTTGATGCTTAGGTGTTTGCTAGGTTATATAACCGCCAGCATATTTGTCGCAGGTGTGCGGGCTACCCCAAAAAAGCAAATATTATAACGTACGCGGTGTATATGAAAACACAGGCAAGGGTTGCGGGGGACTTGAATATACCAAACGCCGACCTCACAGATGCGGCAATTCCCTTTTTCTGTGTAGGCACGGGAGGGGGAGCTTTGCCCGCCTTGGCATACGCCACGAAAAGCTTGGATATCATTCCGACAAAAAGAATTGCCGAAATGAGAAATACTATTATCGCAATTATGACGAGTGCGTAAACGTCCGACGAGCTGACGAAGAAGTTTGCTACATTCGTGCGAAGATAAAGCCCGTAGAGATTAAAGAGAATATGCGCCGATATGGACGTGAGCAGCGAGCCTGTTATCATATAGAGCGCGCAGTATATCACTCCCGAGAAAAAGAAGGAGGGAATAAGACGCAAAGAGAAGGGCGTCAAGGCATAGAATATTCCCGATATGAGCATTGCGGAGAATATGCCTTTTTTTGCGTGCGCGCGGGTGAGGAGCTTTCTGAAAACTATCTCCTCAAAAAACGCGGGAATGATTGCAAAGGTCAGTATAAGGTAAATATTCGACACGAGACTTCCGTCGCCGTTTGCGGTGAAATTTCCGTAAAGGGTGAAGCCGTCCGTGACGTCGTATATGCCGAAAAACAGCATATCCAAAAGCAATGTTCCCGAAATAAGCAGAACTGCCGCGATTATCGGGAGAAATATCAGTCTGTGCGAGATTTTCTTGATGCTCAACTGCTCCGCCACGCCCTCGGGGGTGACCGCTTTTTGCGAGAGTGAGAGATATATAAAGAGCGGTATCAGAAAAATTATTATTACGAATATCAGCGAGCCGAGGAATTCGTCCGAGCGGTGAAGCCAGAAGCGGTCGGCAATAGCGCAGATAAGACACAGCGCGAACGTGACGCACAAAAGCACGGACTCGCGGTGCGCCCGACAGTAGTCAATTGCGCTGAGAAGCTTATTTTTATTGCTCATTATTTTGCAAACACCGAAGCCTTGACGCGCTCGGCTGTATCCTTTCCCTTGAGTGCCTCAATAAGCGCGAGCCCAAACTCAAACGCCGCGCCCATGCCCTTGGCGGTGATTATTTTTCCGTCGCGGACGACCGTCTCGCTCTCGGACACGGTAGCGCCCTCAAGATATTCCTCAAAGCCGGGGAAGCAGACGGCGCGCTTTTCGCGGAGAAGACCGCGCTTTCCGAGCACCATGGGTGCGGCGCAGATAGCGCAGAGGTAGCCGCCGTTTTTGTGGGCTGACCTTATCGCCGCGTCAACTATGCGGGAATTGTCAAGATTTTCAGCGCCGGGCATGCCACCCGGAAGAATTACCATTTCGGGCGACGAATCACGGTACATTATCTCGGGGATGTCGGCTGCAACCTTTATTCCGTGCGCGCCGCAGAGTGTCTCCGCGCCAACGCCGATTGTGGTGACCTCAACCCCTGCGCGACGCAAAAGGTCAAGAGGGCAGAGCGCCTCTATCTCCTCAAATCCGTTTGCCAAAAACATATATACCATGACCTTGCTTCCTTTCGTCTGTGTTGAAACTATTATAACATATATAAATTTCTTTGTCAATTAAATTGGGGATATATACCGCCAATTTTCTTTTGCGATTCTATTGACATTTTTTGAATTTGTTATATAATATTTTATTGGAACAAATCCTTTTGGAAACGGAGGCGAGGCTATGGAAAAGGTCAAGAAAATAAAATCAAACGACTTTACCGAGGGCGCAATATTCGGAAAGCTCATAAAATTTGCTCTGCCGCTCATGGCGACGGGACTTTTGCAGATGCTCTACAACGCCTCGGACATGATAGTAGTAGGAAGATTTTCCCCGGGCGGCGAGAACTCCATGGGAGCGGTCGGAGCCTGCTCGGCGCTTATAAACTTAATACTTAATCTGTTTATGGGACTTGCCACGGGAGCGGGAGTGCTGGCGGCGCAGAACATAGGGGCAAAAAAATACGACAGTCTCAAAAAGGTGCTTGACACGTCTGTTGTGACCTCACTCATTTGCGGTGTTATAGTTGCGATATTCGGCTTCTGCATGGCTGAGCCTCTGCTCAATCTCATGGGAACGCCCGAAAACGTGCTTGTTGAGGCAGTGCCGTATATGAAGGCGTATTTCGTGGGCGTACCTGCCTGTATGCTCTATAACTTTCTGGCGGCGATACTGCGCTCGTCGGGTGACTCCAAGCACCCGCTTATATTTCTCGCAACGTCGGGAATTTGTAACGTCGCACTAAATCTTATAATGGTGCTTTGCTTCTCCATGGGAGCTATCGGCGTCGGAATTGCTACTGCCGCGGCGCAGTATATATCCGCGATAATGATATTTATTTATATGTCGAGAGCGGACATTGTCTGCAAAATCGACCTTAAGGGAATAAAGCCCGACCGTGAAAAGCTGCTTTCAATGATAAGAATAGGCATGCCTGCGGGAGTGCAGGGAATGCTTTTCTCGATTTCAAACGTGCTTATGCAGTCCACCGTAAATACCTACGGAGATATAGTCGTAAACGGCAACGCCGCGGCGGCGAATATCGAGGGATTTATATACATATGCATGAACGCGATGTACCATTCAACGCTTACGTTCGTCGGTCAGAACGTGGGTGCGGGCAAGTATGACAGACTAAAAAAGATAATACTCCAAAACGCTCTGCTCGTCAGCGCGGTGGGCATTATAATCGGCGGTATAGTAACTGTATTCCACGAGCCGCTTCTTATGATATACGCCCCCGAGAGCGCGGCGGTACGCGACGCGGCGTCAATAAGACTTTACATGATATGCTCAACGTATTTCCTTTGCGGACTTATGGAGGTCGGTTGCGGAGCGGTGCGCGGAATTGGCAAGGCAATACTTCCGATGATAGTATCTCTTACGGGCTCGTGTCTGTTGCGAATAGTGTGGATATTTACAGTTTGTCCCTTCTTCCCGGGCAATATTTACGTGCTTTATCTGTGCTACCCGATAACGTGGCTTGTCACGAGCGCGGCGCATTTCGTCTCGTGCACACTGGTCTCAAAAGGGCACAAAAGAGCATCACGGACGCACGGGCGAGTGCTTGAAGCGTAAATTATGCCGAATGGACGCAAAAACATAGTAAATAAATGAAAAAAGAGCGCAAATGCTCTTGATAAAATCACATTTTTGTGGTAAACTATAATTTGGTAAAAAATTATTTCAATAAATTTGAAAGGTGGAAATCAAAATGACCTACAACAAGAAATCCATTGAAAACGTTGAGATCCGTGCAGGACAGAAGGTGTTCGTTCGTTGCGACTTCAACGTACCCTCAAAGGACGGTGTTATCACCTCCGACAAGAGAATCGTAGAGGCACTTCCCACAATTAAGTACCTCATGGGCAAGGGCGCGAAGGTTATCCTCGCTTCTCACATGGGCAAGCCTCACAACGTATTTACTCCCGGCTTCAAGCTCACGAAGAAGGAGCAGAAGAAGGTAGCAGAGCTTCCCGAGGCAGAGCAGGCTGCGGCAACTGCAGAGTATCTTGAAAAGGCAAAGAAGGACGAAAAGAAGTTCTCTCTCAAGATAGTTGCAGATAAGCTCAACGAGTATCTTGACGGCAAGGTAGTATTTGCAAATGATATAATCGGCGACGATGCAAAGGCAAAGATCGCTGCTATGGAGAACGGCACCTGCGTGCTTCTCCAGAACGTTCGTTTCGATGCAGGCGAGGAAAAGAACAAGCCCGAGTTTGCAAAGGCTCTTGCTGACCTCTGCGGCGAGGACGGACTTTACGTAAACGACGCATTCGGTACGGCTCACAGAGCGCACGCTTCCACAGCAGGCGTTGCAGCATATCTCCCCGCAGTTTGCGGCTACCTTATCGGTAAGGAGATCGGCGTTATGGGCAAGGCTCTTGCTGACCCTGAGCGTCCCTTCGTTGCAATTCTTGGCGGCGCTAAGGTCTCCGACAAGCTCAACGTAATCAACAACCTTCTTTCCAAGGTTGACACACTTATCATCGGCGGCGGTATGGCGTACACCTTCCTCGCAGCTAAGGGCTACGGCGTAGGTAACTCCCTCCTTGACACAGACAAGATCGAGTACTGCAAGGATATGATGCAGAAGGCAGAGCAGAACGGCGTTCAGCTTCTTCTCCCCATCGACTGCACGACAGTTGACGCATTCCCCAACCCCATTGACGCACCTATCGACACTGTTATCGTTGACGCTGACAAGATCCCCGCTGATAAAGAGGGCTGTGACATCGGTCCCAAGACCATGGAGCTTTACGCAAACGCTGTAAAGAGCGCAAAGACTGTTGTCTGGAACGGTCCTATGGGCGTATTTGAGAACCCCACGCTTGCAAAGGGAACTATCTCCGTAGCTCAGGCACTTGCTGATTCCGACTGCATCTCCATCGTTGGCGGCGGTGACTCTGCGGCAGCTTGCGAGACTCTCGGCTTTGCTGACAGAATTACGCACATCTCCACGGGTGGCGGCGCGTCTCTTGAATTCCTTGAGGGATTGGAGCTTCCCGGCATAGCTTGCTTGCAGGATAAGTAATAATGCTATATGAAGGGGAACCCCCCGCTTGTGTGGTTCCCCTCTTTCAAAAACTCTTGAGTTTTTGAAATTCACCCCTCTGTGGCGCCTTACGACGACAAGGAGGATTTCGCTCGTTGCGACGAGCGACCGCCGATCGCGGCGGCTCCGACAAGCCTTTGAAAAAGGCTTGAGCGAAACTTTAATAAATACATAGTAAAGGATGTTTTTAAAATGAGAAGATACGTAATTGCAGGAAACTGGAAAATGAACATGACACCCGCAAAGGCTCAGGCTCTTATAAATGAGATGAAGCCCCTTGTTGCAGGTAAGGATAACTGTGATATAGTTCTTTGCGTTCCCGCTATTGACATTCCCGCGGCTATTGAGGCTGCAAAGGGCTCCAATATCAAGATCGGTGCAGAGAACGTTCACTTCAAGGCGTCCGGCGCATACACGGGCGAGATAAGTGCGGAGATGCTCGTTGAGGCAGGCGTCGAGTACGTAGTTATCGGTCACTCCGAGAGACGTCAGTACTTCGGTGAGACTGACCAGACCGTAAACCTCCGCACACTCGCGGCACTCAACGCAGGCCTTAAGGCTATCGTTTGCGTTGGTGAGACACTTGAGCAGAGAGAGCTTGGCTACACCGAGACGCTCCTCAAGTTCCAGACAAAGATGGCTCTTACAAACGTAACTGCTGAGCAGATGAAGAACGTTATCATCGCTTACGAGCCCGTTTGGGCTATCGGCACGGGCGTTACCGCTACCGCTGACCAGGCAGACGAGGGTAACGGCTACGTCAGAGCGGCAGTTGCTGAAATGTTCGGCGCAGATATCGCTGCACAGACAACAGTTCAGTACGGCGGTTCTATGAACGACAAGAACGCAGCAGAACTCCTCTCCAAGGAGAACGTTGACGGCGGTCTCATCGGCGGCGCGTCCCTCAAGTCCGCTGCTTTCTCCGCTATCGTTGACGCAGCACAGTAATTATTGATATATAATCGCAGGGGGAGAGGGGAACTTTTGAAAAAGGTTCCCCTCTCCCCCTGCACCCCCTCACCCTTCAAAACTCCCCCAAAAAGTATTGAGTATGAAAAGCTCGTTTATAAAGGTGTCCTACGGGTGTTCCGTAGGATTTTGTTTGGAATTATTCGTCCTCCGCAGGAGGACGGGGGAGGGGTATTCTTAAAGGGGAGGGGATGTTGAGCATGGAGAAGGTCACTTGTGACTTTCAATTCGCGAAACCACCTCCACTTTAAGCGGTGTTTCTTTTTATACTTTCTTGTCACTGTTGACAATAAAGTATTATTTTTTTTGCAAAATTATATTGACAAACTACTCCACTCGTGATAAAATAACAATTGATATATAACAAATGATTTATTTAAGGAGGTAATCATGCCGCCAAAGTTAAAAATCGCGAAAACAGACATAATTGACAAGGCATTAGAGCTTGTAAGACAAAACGGAGTGTCAAGCATAAACGCCCGCAGTATTGCGTCGGCACTCGGATGCTCCACTCAACCGATATTTTCAAATTTTGATTCTATGGAGGAGCTTGAGCAGTCGGTCCTAAACGCCGCGTTTGAAAAATACCTCGGCTTTATCAGCTCCGAAATAGCAGAAGGCAAATACCCCGCGTACAAGGCGTCGGGCATGGCGTACATCCGCTTTGCAAAAGAGGAAAAAGAGCTTTTCAAGATGCTTTTTATGTGCGACAGACAGGGTGAGGAGCTAAAGCCCACGGTGGATTTTGAGGCGTCCGTGGAAATAATAATGAAGGCAAACGGTATATCGCGTGAATATGCCTCTCTTTTACACCTTGAGATGTGGGTGTGTGGACACGGTATCGCAACCATGCTTGCGACCTCCTTCCTTGAGCTTGACGAGGAGCTGATAAGCCGTATGCTGACCGACGTATATCAAGGCACGCGCGAGAGACTTATTCGGGAGGGAGCTATTGATGGAAGCAATTAAAATAGAGGGGCTTACGAAAAAATACCGTGACGTCGTGGCGGTAGATAACCTTAACCTTATCATCAAGGAGGGCGAGCTTTTCTCGATTCTCGGTGTAAACGGCGCAGGAAAGACGACCACCATCAAGATGCTTTCCTGCCTCACCGCCCCCACAGAGGGCGACGCATATATGCTTGGCAAGAGCATTTGTCGCGAGCCGTCGGCGGTAAAGACCTTTATTGCGGTCTCCCCGCAGGAGACGGCGATAGCACCAATGCTTACCGCAAAGGAAAATCTTGAGCTTATCTGCGGTGTCTACGGATTTTCAAAAGATAAAAGTGAGGCAAGAATAAAGGAGCTTACCTCACTTTTAGGACTTGACGATGTCCTCGGCAGAAGGGCGGGCAAGCTCTCGGGCGGCTGGCAGAGACGGCTCAGCATCGCTATGGCGCTTGTCAGCGAGCCCAAAATTCTGTTTCTTGACGAGCCGACCTTGGGACTTGACGTTATTGCCAGAAGCGAGCTTTGGGATATTATCCGCGCTTTGAGGGGCAGCGTCACCGTTATTTTAACGACGCACTACATGGAGGAGGCGGAGGCATTGTCCGACCGCATCGCTATTATGAAGGACGGCAGACTGCTTGTCTGCGACACCGCCGACGAGATAAAGAGAGCTGCCGAGACTGATAGCTTTGAGGAAGCGTTTATCCGCACGGTCAAGGGGGTGAGCAAATGAGAATGTTGACCTTTGCAAAGAGAAATACGAAGGAAATGCTCCGAGACCCGCTGACTGTTGCCTTCGGTCTTGGCTTTCCGCTTGTGCTGATACTTTTGCTCAGCGCGATACAGGCGAATATCCCCGTGCCGCTTTTTGAAATAGAGCAGCTTGCACCGGGCATTACAGTTTTCGGGCTGTCATTTATGACGCTGTTTTCCGCAACGGTTATCTCCAAGGACAGAGGAAGCTCGCTACTCCAAAGGCTTTATACCACGCCTATGACTCCGCTTGATTTTATTCTAGGCTACACTCTTCCCATAATACCAATTTCGGTTGCGCAGAGTGTAATTTGCTACGTAGTGGCGATCATTCTCGGTCTTGACGCGACCGTGAATATTTTGCTCGCAATAGTATTTATCCTCCCCGTGTCGATCTTGTACGTGGCTATGGGTCTGCTTTTCGGTAGTATACTGAACGACAAGCAGGTGGGCGGCATATGCGGCGCACTGCTTACCAACCTGTCCGCTTGGCTGTCGGGAGTGTGGTTTGATCTCGAGCTTGTAGGCGGCGCATTTAAGAAGATTTCGTACGCGCTCCCGTTCGTTCACGCTGTCGAGATGGAGAGAGCGGTGCTTTCGGGAAATTTCGGAGAAATATTCCCGCATCTTTGGTGGGTGCTGGGATATACCGCAGTGACTATGATCCTCGCAGTGCTGTTTTTCCTCCGACAGATGAAAAGACAATAATGCGGCAAACCAGCAAAAAAGCACTCACGAGCACAAAAACGGAGGTTGCAAGATCTCCGTTTTTCTTTATTCTATAAGGGTTTTGCGAAAGTATACTTTTTTAGTGAAATTTTTAAGAAAATTTCAAAAAAAACTATTGACAAACGCAAAGGTCTATGCTATAATAAACGTGTACCAAAGAGGTAGACATTAAAAAAGAGAGGCGGACGGCAAAAATGCGTGTAACACAGGAAGCCGATTACGCCATAAGGATATGTTTGATACTTGACAGCTTGGGTGAGAAAACGGGCGCAGCGGTAATAGCCGAGCAAGCCTGCATCACACCGAAGATCGCTCTCAAGGTCTTGCGAAAGCTTAACACCGCAGGATACGTCCGTTCCTATAAGGGCGTGTCGGGCGGATACGAGCTGGCACGCGCAGGGGACGAGATAAAAATACTCGACCTTATCGAGCTTATAGATGGCCCCGTGCGTATTTCAAAATGTCTTGACTGCGATCACGAATGTTCAAAAAATCCGTGCAAGACAGATTGCAAGATGCATATCGCTTTTGGTGTGGTAAACAAAAAACTAATTGAAAATCTCGGCATGATAAATATCAGAATGCTTCACGACAAAAACGTAAGCCCGTCTGACATAGCCGATATTATAAATAATTAAATGTAAATAAAAAAGGAGATTTGAGTTATGAAAAAATGGAGATGTACAGTTTGCGGTGAGATAGTTATATCCGAGGAAAGACCCGACAAGTGCCCCCTTTGCAAGCAGCCCGGTGAGAAGTTTGAAGAGGTTGTTGAGACAGAGATGACTTGGGCAGCAGAGCACGTTGTAGGCGTTGCAAAGGATGCTCCCGCTGAGATTATTGAGGGACTTCGCGCTAACTTCAACGGTGAGTGCATGGAAGTAGGTATGTACCTCGCTATGGCAAGAGTTGCACACAGAGAGGGCTACCCCGAGATCGGTCTTTACTGGGAAAAGGCAGCATGGGAAGAGGCAGAGCACGCTGCAAAGTTTGCAGAGCTTCTCGGTGAGTGCGTTTCTACCTCCACGGAGGAGAACCTCAGAGTAAGAGTTGAGGCAGAGAACGGCGCAACAGCAGGTAAGTTCGAGCTTGCAAAGATGGCAAAGCAGCTTAACCTCGACGCTATCCACGACACAGTACACGAGATGGCTCGCGACGAAGCAAGACACGGCAGAGCATTCGCAGGTCTTCTTGAGAGATACTTTGGTTGATTGATGGGATGAAATTTGAAGTGAATATAGAGCCTTATAACGATTGCATTGAAATAAACCGCATTGATGGTTCAAAAATTGAATGCTGTCGGGGTGAAGATGTATTCGTAATTAAGGCTAATGCAGAGGGCTTGACCTTGTTGGCAAATATCTGCTTGACGCTGGCGCAGGAAGAGGCGCCGAACGGTAGCCATGTTCATCTTGATGAATACAACTTCCTTAAAAATGGTTCTACAGAACTGATTATTTCAAAAGAGTAATATATATTTAATCTTTATGAAAGAGTTGGCGCGAGGGAATGCCCTTTTTGAAAAAAGTGCTTGTCCCCGCACCTCTTTTCCCAAAAACTTCCCCCAAAAAGCCTTTATTTGAATGAAAGGCAAATACTGTTATATAAATAAGGCAATAATACAGAAAAACAGGAGGTAAACACCTATGAAATACGTATGCCCTTGCGGTTATGAGTACGATCCCGCCCTTGGCGATCCCGATAACGGTATCGCTCCCGGCACACCTTGGGAGGATGTTCCTGAGGATTTCACCTGCCCCGTTTGCGGACTTGACAAGTCGGCTTTCGAGGAGGAAGCATAATTAAAATCAAATAAAACATGGAGCAGACCGCGCGCCGCGGTCTGCTCTTTCTTTTCACATAAAATGATGCGGCTTTTGCGCGGTGCTATAAAAAATAACTCATTTGTAATAAAAAATTGCAGGTGTCCCTTTTTTGGGACATACACTGTGATATATTATTTTTGGATAAATATCATTTGATAAAACAGTGGTATCAATATCAATTCATGGACAGAAAAGTTATTTTCAATAAAGGAGCATCTTATGGTAGAGAGAAATGTTGGTTCGTTAACGCTCACCGTCAATCAGGCGGTCAGCTATCTTTCAAACGCGTACGTGTCGCTTATAAATTTCAAAACTCCGCTCAGGACCTTTCCGTCGGTTATGCTTTGGGGCGCACCGGGTGTCGGCAAATCGCAGGGCATCAGGCAGGTTGCAAGCAGAATTTCGGAGAGGACGGGAAAGAGGGTTGATATAACCGACGTCAGGCTTCTCTTGTTCAACCCCGTGGACCTTCGCGGAATTCCAACGGCAAACGCGGATAAAACTCTCGCAGTCTGGCTCAAGCCAAAGATATTCCAAATGGATGAGAGCGAGGACGTCATCAATATTCTTTTCCTTGATGAAATTTCCGCCGCGCCTCAGTCCGTCCAGGCGGCGGCATATCAGATAACCCTGGACAGAACGGTTGGAGAGCACAAGCTCCCCGATAACTGCATAGTAGTCGCGGCGGGAAACAGAGTGACAGACCGTTCGGTTGCGTACACTATGCCCAAGGCGCTTGCCAACAGACTTTGTCATATGGAGATAGACGTTGACCACGATAGCTGGCACAGGTGGGCTGTCGGTGCAGGGATAAACAGTATAGTCCTTGGATTTTTGCAGTGTAATCCGAGTATGCTTATGAAATTCAATGCCAATTCCGATGCTTTGGCGTTTCCAACGCCCAGATCGTGGGAAATGGTGAGCAGCATTTTGAATTGTGTAACAGACGAGATTGCAGACGTGTTTCCCTTGATCGTCGGGCTTGTGGGCGAAGCGGCGGCATACGAGCTGAAGACGTGGAGCGAGATATACGGCACGATACCCAAGGTTGAGGATGTGTTCCGCGGCAACGCCTCGGGAGTTCCTGTTCGCCCCGAGTCGCTTTATGCGCTGTCCTCGGAGATTCCCGCGTATGCGCGTGATCACCATTCGGACGCAGAGATAAAAAACGCCATTCGTTATGTATCTCTGCTTCCCCCTGAGTTTAAAAACAGAATATTTACTGATCTGTTGCAAATCAAGAAGATACGCCGACAGCTGTATAAAAACGCAATCTACGACGATTGGTTCGCGCGCTCGGGAAGATATTGGGAGGATTACGGTATAAACAATGACGACTGAAAGAAAAAGAAGAATAAAAGACATAATACAGGCAGCAAGGGGAAGGCTTCTTGACTTGTACCCGTTTTACGGGCTGTTGCTCATGTATTTAAAATTTGTTGCCGTCCCGAAAATGAAAAAGATCTCTACAAACGGAAGATGTATATATTTCAATCCGGATTTTATAGAAAAGCTGTATATTGACGAGATTGAGTATATTCTTATACACCAGATATTGCACATTGTTTGCGGACATATATGGCGCGAGCGGGATGTTTCGGGAGACGATTATCATTTTGCCTGCGATATTTTCATAAATCTTCTGTTGGAGGACACCAAATACGGAGTTAACAGATATCCGCATTTGGGAGATATATACCGAGGGAGCACGGATTCCGTTGACCTGCGCGAAAAGACACCGGAGGAGATACAAGCGTTTATGCCGTACAGCCTCTATGCGTTCAATGAGCAGGTCAGAAGCAAATTCTTCGTTGACAACGACGAGCTTTGGGACAACAAAACGGATAACGGTCAGCTGGGCGAAATAATAATAGATATTCCCGAAATGACGGGCAGGCTCAAAATTCAAGGGAGCTCCGAGATGAAAGCGGGAAATTTTGACGGCTCTGCCGTAGGCGGAGAGCTTAAACAGGAGTGGAAGCTGCGCGCCGCGGTAGCGGCAAGCTCTATGACGTCTGACGGCAAGGAAGACGGCGGAGCGGGGGACGTGCCCGATTTCGTCCAAAGAATAATAGGAAAAATGAAGGATCCCGTCCTTGATTGGAAAAAGATACTCAATAATTTTATTCAAGAAAGGGTCAATGATTATTCCTTCTCGCCGCCTGACAGACGGTTTGGCGATTTTGATTTCTTTTTGCCCGATTTCAACGAAAAGGATTTCGTCTCAAAAGAGATACTGTTCATGGTGGACACCTCGGGCTCTGTCGGGGACGGTGAGCTTGCCGCCGTGTATTCGGAAATCAAGGGCGCGATAGAGCAATTTGACGGAAAGCTTACGGGAATGCTCGGCTTTTTCGATTGCTGTGTAACCGAGCCCGTGCCGTTTTACAGTGTTGAGGAGCTTATTGATATTATACCTATAGGCGGCGGGGGAACCAGCTTTGGCGCAATATTTGATTATTTGGCTGATAACTGTGCCGACGAGCCCCCTGCGTGTATCGTTATCTTCACAGACGGTGACGCGCCGTATCCGCCCGAATCGGCGGCTGGGGGAATACCGGTGCTCTGGATGATAAACAACCTTGAAATAACCCCGCCGTGGGGGCGCGTGACGCGTGTTTTGCGCGGCGAGAAGGATTGACATCCTCGCAGCCACGATTTATTTTCAGCCCGAATACGACCTTTATTGACAAGCGGGAGAAAATATGTTATACTCAACGTATAAAACAAGGCAGGAGAATTATTATGGCAACACCAATGCTTATAGGAATCGCGGGCGGTACGGGATCGGGCAAGTCCACCTTTGCAAACGGGCTCAAGAAGCTTTTCCCCGACGATATAACCATTATTTCTTATGATAACTACTATAAGGCGCAGGACCATTTGACGATGGAGGAGAGAGTTAATACCAACTACGACTGCCCCGACGCGCTTGACACAGACCTGCTCGTAAAGCACCTTCGTCAGCTGCTTTCGGGCGAGTGTGTTGACGTGCCGAATTACGATTTTTGCAGACATACGAGATGCCCCGAGGTCACGCGTCTTTGTCCGACGCCCGTCATTATTATCGACGGTATTCTGACCTTCCACGATGAGCGTTTGCGCGAGCTTTTCGATATCAAGATATATGCCGATGCGGACGCGGACGAGCGAATTTTGCGCCGTCTCCGCCGCGACGTGACCGAGAGAGGGCGCGATATTGACGGTGTCATCAACCAGTACGTAAGCACGGTCAAGGTCATGCACGGAATTTACGTTGAGCCTACGAAGAAGTATGCGGATATTATTATCAACGGCGGCAGAAATCTTGTCGCGCTTGATATCGTTGCCGCAAGAATAAAGAGAAAACTTTCGCAATAAAGCAAAGCTTAGGTAAAATAGAGGAGCAGAAAACATTGTTTTCTGCTCCTGCATTTTTCACATTTGTGACATTACAACAATAATAAAAATTAAGATAAAGGCAATTCCAAGGCCTATTGCAGTCATTATGCGACTTGTTTTGAGTTTTTTCTCTATCGCATTATATTCCGCAATTTCTGTTGGATTTGTAAGGTTTTTGCCATATTCAAATGGTTTTAAAGTGTTAATTTTGATGAGGTTGATTATAGCAAAAATTATGCCTATTCCCATGCATAATGCGAGCGAAAGAATTGAAAAAACAAAAATTGAATTTACCCTTCCCGCATATTCCTCAAGTTTAGGATAATAATCGGAGTGCGTGTGTACATTGTTTGTTTGTTGAGTTGCTTGATAATTGGCGGTGGGACATCCACAGTGCGGGCATATTACTGCAGCATCTTGAATTTCCTTGCCACATGTTGAGCAGTACTTCATAAGAATTCCTCCAAAATGATAAAATTGAACTATAATTCCTATAATTTCAATATATAGGAACTATACCACATAAAAATTATACACCAATAGTTCCTATTTGTCAAGGCTTTTTTGAGGTATAATTCCTATATAAAGGGAATTTGGAGGAAGAAAAATGCTTATTTTTGATTTCAGGGACATTGGAAACAGACTTTATGCGAGCCGTAAGAGGCTTGGAATGACGCAGGCGGAGGTTGCTGAGGCGGCGGGGCTTGCCGACCGCACGTATGCGGACATTGAGCGCGGCACGGTCAACATGAGAATAGAAACCTTCCTCCGTATATGTAGCGTTCTGCACGTTACCCCCGACAGCATTCTGACTGATCAGCCCGAGGAGCATCCGATGCTTGAGCAAATATGTGAAAAGCTGAGCTTGTGTTCCGCCGCACAGCAAAAGACCGCGCTTGAACTTTTGGACGTTTATTTGAATTCGTTGAATTAAAAAAACGGAGAGTTGGCATTATACCAACTCTCCAAAATTTTATTTATATTCCAACAAAGCAATCGCGTTTTCTGCCAGCGTAAAGCTTTTGCCGACGGGGGGCGTGGGAATGGGTTCAAGGTTGTGCTCCTCGTCTATCAAGGATATCTTCATACCCTTGCCGGGGCGGCGGGTAATGGACAGCGCCTCGCCCGTGTTGACGAGCAGGAGGGCTATTTTTTCGCCGTCTGTTGCGCGAAGCGCATAGAGGGCAGGGAGTTCGGCGGGTCGCAGGCGTCCAAGCTCATCAGCACCCTCAACGGCGGTCTGCGTGCCGAGACGGTAGAGGGCATCAAATGCCTTGAAGACGTAAAACGCCTTGAACGGCATAAGCGTCATGGGGCTGAACAAGCCGCCGTAGGGGGTGTTCCACTGCGCGTCGTAATACGCCATGATGTCCACGGGGGAATTCTGCATCGTGACGAGCATCTTGCCAATGTTTGCCGCGTCGGCAAGTGTGCCGCGGACGGCGATATCGGAATTCCACTCGTCGAGAATGCTCTCGGTGTGGGTGAAGCCGTAGGCGTCAAGACGTGCGCGCGCGTGGGCTGCAAAGACCGCATTTTCGTCCGCGCCAGCGTACGAGTGCCATGAGAAAAAGTCAAGCGGAGACTTATGCTCGGGGCAGGAAATATATTTGAGGAAGTCTTCAAAAAATTCAATAAAATAATCCGTACGTGGTGAGGAGTTTGCCTGCGCGGCGGTCGTGTTCAGCACGCTGTAAAATCCGCACGAGCCGTAGCCTCCGACCTTGATATCGGGAAAGCAGGACTTGAGATGGTTTGACGTAACCTCGTAGAGCCTGAAAAACTGCTCCTTGGAGCCAAGCCACATGGGGCTGTCCGCGGGGTTTGGCTGATTGTCGGGCTCGTTCCATATCTCCCAATATTCAATATTGAACTCAAAGCCGTCTGCCCAACCACAGTTGTAATGGCGGATAATATGCTCGCAAATTCTCGCCCATTTTTCATAGTCGCGGGGAGGAAATATACGGCGCGGCTTTACCGTCCTTTGCTGATTTTCGATGCTGCAGCCCAGTCTGTATATGGGGCGCACGCCCGCGTCGACAAGGCTCTTTATCAGATGGTCTGTAAAAGCAAAGTCGTAGGACGAGGGGCTTGTTTCGTCCGCGTCAAAGCTCGGGAAAATATTGTCAATATCCACGAAAATGCCGCCGCCGAACTCACCGCCCGTATCGTGCAGACGGGAATAGGGTATGCCTGCCTCGGTCATATAGTGGAACATGGACGTGTCCGACCACAAAAGCGGCGCGTTACATACGCCGTGAAGAGGCTTTATTTTTTTGTCGGAGAGTGAGTTGTTGACTGTTGTGCTCATGTCCGACCTCCTTTTTTGTTTATACGTATATAATACAACAAAATTTGTGATTTGTCAATGCACAGAAGGATGAAGTGCAGAGTGCAGAATGCAGAGTTGATTTGTAGGGGAGGGGCTTGCTCCTCCCGTGAGTGCAGAGCGGATGAAGTGTAGAGCGCAGAGTGCAGAGTTAGCCTTCTCCAGCGGAGATTGCCTCACTTCGTTCAGCCCGAAATTGCAGGCAATTTCTAGCCTTCCCCTGTGGAGAAGGTGGCGCCGAAAGCGACGGATGAGGAGAGCCCCATCTATGATTACTGAATATAATTCGTCGAGCGGTGAAGCAACCAACCGCCAAAAACTACAACCCCAAAAGAGTTAATGTTTTTAACCCAACATGGTTAAAATAGAATTAACCGTATTTGGTTAAAAGGGGTGAAATGTTATGACTGTTGGCGAGGCTGTAAGGCTGAGAATACTTGAGCTGTGCAGAGAGCGACTTATTACTGTAAATAAGCTTTCCATAATTTGCGGAATAACTCAATCCACGCTGCACAATATCGTGAGCGGTAGAAATGCAAGCCCTACCGTATCTACCGTAAAGAAAATCTGCGACGGGCTTGAGATAACCTTAAAGGAATTTTTCGACACGCCTCTATTCGATAATTTAGAGCAGGAGATCCGATAAAGCCGATTTCCTGCTTTTTCGTATTATCCCGTGCTGAAAACTTGACAAAGCGGAAAAAATACTTTATAATATAGGATGTGCTATGAAAATATTTCGCGAAAATTTGTACCTTGCGACCATGACGTCACCGCGGCAGGGCCGTCTTATTGCATACCGCGCAAACCACGGAAAATTGAATATCGGAGATAATATTTTCGACCTGCTTTGCATTCCCGCAAGTGAGGAGGCATATCTTTTGAAGAGGCTGTTCTCGGGCGGAGAGGTGCCCATTATTATCACGTCGGAGGAGTGCGCCGTAATTGTTGACAGACGTATGCTGTATTCCACGGGAGTGTGCTGCTTCGTTGTCCCCGACCTTGAGCGGGATATTGTCTGCTCGGTGCTTTACAGAGAGGGCTTTTGGGGCTGCGATATGTCCCCGTCGGCTATTGACGCCGCGACGAGCGCATCAATACAGGACGAGCATGCTCTGGCGCAGGCGTACGTTACGCTGTCAAAATACACGGGCTTCTTCTCGTGTCTTTCGGACAGAGCCTCGCCGCGTGACTTTATTTCCGTTGCATCTCGCATTTGCGACGAGATGGGCTGTGAGCTTGTAATCGGCAAAAGCGTCTATAATACCCGTTTGGATGAGCGTAAGGGCATGGTTTACGGAAATTCTCTGTACGCATTTGCTGTATTGATCGCAGCTTTCGTGTCAAAAATCATATCAGACGAGCGCGCGGTGTATATTGACGCAGAGGGCGGAGAGCATATCCGCATATCGGTTGGCTGTGAAAATCTGCCGCGGGATATACGTGATACGGCGGACTATATTTGTGCCGTCGCAAGGGACAGGGACGCGGAGGCCACTGTCAGCATCGCAGACGGTATGCTGTCGCTGAATATTTGCCCGTTTTACGCGGATGTTGGGCTCATGGGTGTCAAAGCTACCCCCGAGCTGAAGGAAATTTAAATTTTGTGCAAGCATAATATACTAATATAAAACATTACATCAAATTTTGAAAGGACAGATCATGCCTAAATACAGAAGAGGAAGAATAAACGACGAGATGCAAAAGGAGGTAGCGCAGGCTATCCGCAACGTAAAGGACCCCAGAGTTTCGGGCGCATTTATAAGCATTACGGGTGTGGACGTTACCCCCGACCTTAAATTTGCAAAAATATACTACTCCGCGCTTACGGGCGACAAAAAGGAGATAAGACAGGGACTTCGTGCGGCGTCGGGCTTTATACGCGGACAGATTGCAAAAAGCATGAATCTCCGTATTACCCCCGAGCTTACCTTTATTGAGGACGGCTCTATCGAGTACGGCGCGAAGATCTCCAAAATACTTGAAAATATCACGGTAACAGAGGATATTGATTCTATCCCCGTTGACATTAAGGAAAAGAAGATAATAGAGAAAGGCGAGGACGAGAGTGATGACTGATGCTCCCGCATTTTTCGAGCTTTCGTCTGCCGAGGCAACGGCGCTTCTGTGCGAGAGACAGAAATATCTCGTGCTGTTCCACGTTCACCCCGACGGTGACGCGGTGGGATCTGCGTTCGCGCTTGCGAATATGATAAAGGCAACGGGCAGAGAGGCTTATTGCGTGTGCGCTGACGAGGTGCCCGAGAGACTGCATTTCGCGTCAAAGGACTTGCAGGAAAGCGTGCTTGCATCATCAATCCCCGAGGACTTTGTGCCCGACGCGATAGTATCAGTTGATACGGCGTCCCCCTCCCAGCTTGGCGAGCTTTACGAGATATACAAGGATAAAATCGACCTCATGATAGACCATCACGGAAAGGGAACGTACTACGCAAACTATTTCGTATCTCCCACGTCGTCTGCCTGCGGCGAGGTGCTGTATGGTCTTCTTGAGGGAGTTGCGGCTCGCTTTGAAATTGAGCTTCCGCTCCGCGTCCGCGAGCTTATCTACACGGCTATAAGCGCGGATACGGGCTGCTTCAGATATAATAACGCCACGCCAAGAGCGCACAAAATCGCGGCGGATATGCTTGAGTGCGGAGTAGATACTTCGGATATAAATCACAAGCTTTTCGGTATCAAGACGCTAAAGCAGATGCAGGTCGAGCACGCGGGCTTTGAGAGAATGAATTTCTATGCCGACGGCAGAATTGCCGTTATCACCTTCCCGTACAGTCTTAAAGAGCAGTACGGCGCGACGGACGAAAATCTTGAGACGCTTATTGACGTTGCCCGCTCGGTAAAGGGCGTTGAGGTCGCGGCGGTAATAAAGCAGTTTTCTCCCGAAAACAAATTCCGTGTCTCTATGCGCTCGTCAAGTGATTTTGACGTGTCCGAGATATGCGCACACTACGGCGGAGGCGGACACGCGAGAGCCGCGGGCTGTACCATGAGCTGTGATTCCATACTCACGGCGGAGATGGCGATAATCTCCGTGGTAGAAATGAAATTTGCTGAAAATGAAATATAAAAATATCCCTGACGCTTTGGCGTCAGGGATATATTTTTTAATTATTCGCCATCAGTCTCGGGCTCTCCGTTGAGAACCTTCTGAATGGTGTTTGCCGTCGTTGTGCCCTCTGCGTAAACGAGAACCTCGGAATTATCCGTGATAAGAGTACCGAACGCGTATTCGCCAAGCTCGGAGATGTTGCCGCCAAGATTTATGCTCTCAAGCGCGTCGCACTTTGCAAACGCGGTTGCGCCGATGCTTGTAACGGACTCGGGAAGAGTTACCGTCCTGAGCGAGCCGCACTCAAAGAATGCCCCCTCGCCAATGGTCTCAACGCCCTCGGGTAGAGCAATGCTCTCAATGTAGGGACAAGCGTTGAAGGCGTACGCACCAACCTCGGTAAGGAGGGGCTTTTCGCCTGCAAACTTAACTATCGTAAGAGAATTGCAGCCAACGAACGCACCCTTGCCAATGGAGGCTACGTTTGCGGGGATATTCATGTAGTAGATGGAGGAGCAAAGGTAGAACGCCCAATCGCCTATCTTTTCAACCGTTTCGGGAAGCTTTATGGAGGTTATGGACGTGCATGCTCTGAACGCCTCGTCGCCTATCTCAACGACGGTGCGCTCACTTCCGGGGAACACCTCGGGAATGACCACCGAGTGAGGTCCGGATATACGGGGCTGATAGCCCGTGACTACCGCGTAGTCCGTGCCCTTTGCCTTATAGGAAAGAGTTCCGAGAACCTTGCCTGTGGAATCCTTGACGTCGTACGTAGTCGTCTCAGCGTAATTCGATACTCCGCTTTCGTTGTTTTCTTTTCTGTTACAGGAGATCAGGGAAAACGTAGAAAAGAGAAGAATTGCTGCGAGAGCGAGCGCTAAAAGCTTTTTCATGGTTTAATATCCTCCGCGGAATTTAATACTTAATGCACCCACAAAAGGGCATATATACTCATTGTCTAATAAAAATTATACAACAAAAAAACGTGTTTGTCAATAGATGGGAGGCAATTTGGGCGGTATGTTTGTAAATATTTTAAAAAGTGGATATATTGATTATTGTATTTTTTTGTTATATATGATATAATTAAGGTAATTTATCAGGCAAGGGGAAACATCATGCTATCTTGTATTTACAGCGCGGGAATATTCGGTATTGACGGATACATAGTGACGGTAGAGGCTGACGGTCAGCCGAGGCTTCCGAATTTTGAGCTTGTCGGATTGCCCGACATGGCGGTCAAGGAGGCAAAGGAGAGAGTAAGAACGGCTTGTATCAACAGCGGATACAGATTTCCCGAGATGTCGTTTATGCTCAACCTCGCGCCCGCAGACCGTAAAAAAGAGGGCTCTGCGTATGACGTAGCTATCCTTCTCGGTATCATGAAGTGCGCGGGTATCGTGCGCTCGGATATTGACGTGTCAAAGCGATGCTTCGTAGGCGAGCTTTCGCTTTCGGGCGAGCTGCGCTGTGTCCGCGGCGTGCTTTCCATGTGCGTGGCGGCAAGAGACGCGGGCTTTAGCGAATTCTACGCGCCCAGGGAAAACGCGCTTGAGGCGGCGGCAGTTGAGGGAATTTCGGTCTACGCGGTAGACAATATGCGTCAGCTTGTCTCTCACCTCAACGGCTCGGAGACAATTTCTCCCGTGCAATACGACAGAAACGAATTTTTAAGCTCAACGAGCGATTACGGTATAGATTTTTCGGACGTAAAGGGACAGGCACAGGCAAAGCGCGCGATGGAAATAGCCGCAACGGGCGGACATAATATTCTGCTCATAGGCCCTCCCGGCACGGGAAAGTCCATGCTTGCAAAAAGGCTTTCAACTATTCTGCCTCCTCTGACCTTTGGCGAGGCTATTGAGACTACTAAGGTGCATTCGGTTGCGGGCACTCTGCCCGACGGAGTGTCGCTCGTCTCCACACGGCCCTTCCGCTCGCCCCACCATACCATGAGCGCGGTAAGTCTCGTTGGCGGCGGTGTAAATCCCACGCCGGGCGAGGTCTCGCTTGCAAATAACGGCGTTTTGTTCCTTGACGAGCTGCCCGAATTTCCAAAGCAGGTGACAGACGCGCTCCGTCAACCGCTTGAGGACGGCAAGGTGACCATCACCCGCGCAAGCGGACGCGTGACCTTCCCGTGCTCGTTTATGCTCGTGGGTGCGATGAACCCCTGCAGATGCGGGTATTTCGGACATCCCACGCGCAAGTGCACATGTAAGCCCGTCGACGTTAAGAGATATATTTCGCGTATCAGCGGTCCTATGCTCGACAGAATTGACATTCAGATAGAATTGCCCTCGCTGACGTACGATGAGATATCCGACAGAAGCACCACCTCCGAGAGAAGCGAGACGGTCCGTGAGAGAGTTACCCGCGCAAGAGAATTTGCGCGCGAGAGAATGAAGGATGACGGGGTTATTTGCAACTCGCGTCTTGACGCGGCGGGTATTCGCAAATACTGTCAGGCGGATGACGATGCTATGGAGCTTCTCAAGTGCGCGTACGACACGATGGGGCTTTCCGCGCGCGGATACGACCGTATCATGAGAGTGGCGCGCACGATAGCAGACCTTGCAGAAAGCGACCTTATCCGCGCCGAGCATATTGCCGAGGCAATACAGCTTCGCTCGCTCGACCGCAAGTATTGGGGAATTGACGATCAACCTTAAAGGGAAGTGATATGATTGACAGAGTTGTTATGCTCTATATTTATTAAAGACAGAAAAAACACGAAGGATGCGCAGGTTCGTCGCCGCTATGGAACGCTCTCGAGTGTCGTCGGAATTATACTGAATATAATTCTCGCGGCGGGGAAATATACGGCGGGGCTTTTGTTCGGCGCGATCTCCTTGCAGGCGGACGGTATAAATAATCTGTCGGACGCGGGCTCGCAGGCGGTGTCGCTCATAAGCTTCAAAATATCCGCAAAGCCCGCCGACAAGGAGCACCCCTTCGGGCACGCGCGCTTTGAGTACATTGCCTCAATGATAGTGTCGTTTCTGATACTGCACATTGGATTTAATACTATTGTGGACTCGGTCAAAAAGATATTTGACACCGAGGCGCAGACGCAATTTTCGTGGATAATAATCATCGTGCTTGGCATATCGGTGCTTGTCAAGATATGGCTTTGTCTGTTCAATCGCAAGATTGCAAGGAGGATAGATTCGTCCATGCTTCGTGCGACGGCGATGGACAGTCTTGCCGACGCGTGCGCGACGTTTGGCGTGCTTGTGGGAATGCTGGTCTATAAATTTACCGGTTTTGATATAGATGCTTATATGGGTGCCATCGTTGCCGTGCTTATAATCGTGGCAGGCGTGAGAGTTTTTCTTGAAACCAAAAGCTCGCTTCTCGGCGAGCGTCCGTCAGACGAGCTTGTGGAGGCAATACACCGAATTGTTGGTGAATATCCCGAGGCACTTGGAATACACGACATGATGGTGCATAGCTACGGCCCGGGGAAGACGGTTGCAACCTTCCACGTCGAGGTTGACAGAAACTGCGACCTTATTGAGTCTCATGATATGATTGACAATATAGAAAGACATATCCTTTCAAAGCTCGGTATTCTGACCACCATACACATGGACCCGATAGTGACGGATAACGAGGAGGTAAATCGCCTGAAGATAGCGGTGCGGGAGCTTGTCAAGGAAATTGACGGGCGTCTCGATATCCACGATTTCCGATGTGTATTTGGCGTTACTCATACAAACATCCTTTTTGATATTAGTACCCCGTTTGACGTAAAACTCAGTGACGCGGAGCTGTGTGAGCAGATATCTGCGGGGATCAAGGGAATAGACGAGAGGTATTTTGCTGTTGTGACAGTCGACAGATGTTGAATAACTTTGAATAAAATGAAATAATGACGGGGCAATCTTGCAAAAATCGCAGAATTGCTCCTTGTTTTGTCCTGTGACGTGAAAGTTCACAATTTGTTAATTGCAAATTGACATAAACGGTGATATAATACTTTTATTATTGGATTTTTGGAGGTGTGAAAAATGCAGCTTAATTCCAAAAAATATTCAAACGATCACGATGATGCAATAGAAAATATATTCCAGGAAATGCTCACCGATGCGAAAAACGCGTACGTTATACCCCGCGAGGCGTTTGACAAGTATCACGTCAAGCGCGGTCTGCGTGAGATGGACGGCTCGGGTGTTCGCGCGGGCGTTACCAAGGTCGGTAACGTTCACGGATACATAATCAACGAGGGTGAAAAGACCCCCGACGAGGGAACTCTTGAATACCGTGGATATGAGATAAGCGAGCTGGTTGGAAATTTCGTGCGCGAAAACAGATTTGGCTTTGAGGAGTGCGCGTATCTGTTGTTCTTTGGCTATCTGCCCACGAGGGAGGAGCTTGCTCACTTCAACGAGCTGCTCGCGTCCTACCGCCGTCTGCCCCCTCGCTTTACAGAGGACATAATCATGAAAGCGCCCTCGCGCTCCATCATGAACAAGATGGCAACGTCGGTGCTCTCGCTTTATTCCTACGATGACGATCCCGACGGAACAGACCTTGAAAACATGCTCCATCAGAGTATGGAGATAGTGGCACGTCTTCCCGTTATCGCGGCGCAGTCCTACGCCGTTTATCAGAACGCGTTTATGGACGAAAGCCTGAATATTCACAATCCTCTTGAGGAGCTTTCAACCGCGGAGAATTTTCTGCGAGTACTTCGTCCCGACTCTAAATACACCGACGAGGAGGCGAAGCTGCTCGATATAGCGCTCGTCATTCACGCGGAGCACGGCGGCGGTAACTGCTCAACCTTTACCTGCCGTACGCTGTCAAGCTCGGGAACGGATACGTATTCGGCTATCGCGGCGGCGATAGGAGCCTTGAAGGGCCCCCGTCACGGCGGTGCGAACATCAAGGTTCAGGAAATGTTTGACTGCATAAAGGAAAACGTAGTCAACACCAAGGACGACGGCGAGGTCTCGGATTTCCTTTTGAAGCTTCTCCGCAAGGAAGCAGGCGACCGCTCGGGACTTATCTATGGTATGGGACATGCGATATATACGAAGTCCGACCCCAGAGCCGTAATGCTCAAGCAGTCTGCGCGCAAGCTCGCGTATGATAAGGGCTTTGGCGATGACTTTGAGCTGCTTGAGAGAATAGAACGCCTCACGCCCGAGCTTTTCAACTCCTACAAGGGCACGGAAAAGGACATGTGCGCGAACGTGGACTTGTATTCGGGACTTGTTTACCGTATGCTCGGTATTCCTACCGAAATGTATACGCCCCTGTTCGCAGTCGCAAGAGTTGCGGGCTGGTGCGCGCACCGTATGGAGGAATACTGTACGTCAAGCCGCATTATCCGTCCCGGATATAAGTGTATTTCCAAATCCAAAAAATTCGTCGCTATTGACGACAGAATATAAAATCAAAAGGGCTCTCCTGTAGGTCTGCAAAATTAGCGGTAAAATGAAATTAGCCACCACGTTTTTTCGTGGTGGCTTTTGATATGCAGAAAGCAAAGAAGAAGCCCCGCCGAAGCGGGGCAAGAATTAAAACTGTATAGGATAATCACCGTATCCCATACAACATGAAATTCCTTTTAAGGAATAGCGTTGCATTTCAAGGGTTGCAAAAAGAATACACAAACAAGTATGATACATTTCGTTGATTTCATAGGTAAAGCCTAAAGATTTATGCTTGGATTTCTTTTCAATTACAACGTTAACAGCAATCAATTCGTCAAGAGCTTCACGTAATGTGTTTTCCTCAAAACTCAATTTTTCTTTCAT
>JAFTKY010000103.1 GCA_017453005.1 Clostridia bacterium
GGAGGTGGTAATCCATGAGAAAACTGAATAATATACCCGTATGGAGAATAACCCTGATAATTATGGGCGTTGTGTTTATCACGGCGCACATGAGCGCAGGAATATATGCAAAATACGCATCCGAATTGGGAGGAACCAGCACCGTCAGCGTTGCAAAATTTGACGGAGGATCGGTTTCGGTTCAAGGAGAGGTGAATTACTCCACAAGCACGGTCACGACCGACGGCACGCACGTATTTGTTGCCGAATGCGAGGTAACGTTCGCGGCGTGTGAGGTATCAAGAGAGTTTAACCTTACGGTGACAACAGATGATGAGGGTACGTCCTTCAAGTGTCCCGAGGGTGACTTATATACGCTTAAATCCTGCGGCGGTAGCTCGGCGTTTGCAAAGGCAGACGTTGGCTGTCCCTTGGACGTTGTAAGCGGTAAGGCATACGTTGGACTTGCCGACGTAACGGACGGTCAGGCGAACTACACCTGGTATGAAGCAACCGTCAGCGACGACGGAAAAACGCTTTCTGCCGTTGTGGATCAAGCGGTGACCATGAATGCCGAGACGTACAGCGTCAAAATTGTGTACTTTAAAAATTTAACGAATGCGTCAGACCTTTCGGAGATCACGAATATCTCCTTCGGTCTGAAGTGTGAACAGGTGGACTAATATGAAGAAAATAAGAATTATTTGCTTGTGCTTCGCATTAGTTTTACTTGTCGGAGCAATAAGCTGTATGTTCCTCGTCGGCTCCACTTGGGCGAAATACTCTGCCGCAAGTGAAGGCACGGCAACCTTGAGGGTCACGTATGGCGAAGTCGGATGTAGGGGCGGAACTGCCACCTGCACCCAGAAAGCCACGTGTGAAATATGCGGAAACGAGTACGGCGATTACGGACATACGGGAAATAAGGTCTGGTCTTACAGCGAGAGCGGACACTGGCAGCTTTGGGACTGCTGCGGTTCGATATCGGGAGATATAGAGGAGCATACGTACGTAGATAACAAGTGTACGACATGCGGCAGAGAAAACCACACGCACGAGCCTGTAGTGGTACCTGCAAAGGAAGCAACGTGTACCGAGGAAGGTAACATAGCTTACCAGGCATGCGAATGCGGAAAGATGTGGAACGCGGACGGCACGATAGAAATTCTGCCGACCTCCGTAACTATCCCCGCATCGGGACACAAGTGGTATCTTGCTACTTGTCTTAATCCCAAAACGTGTCAGAATTGCGGAGAGACAGAGGGCGTAGCCCTTGAGCATAATCTCCAGACACTTGAGGCGGTAGAGCCGACCTGTACGAGTACGGGACTTACGGAGGGTAAATACTGTACCCTTTGTAATACGGTCACAGTACCTCAACAGGTAAGAGAAATGACAGCCCATAATACGAAGGTCATTCCTGCGGTAGCGGCAACGTGTACCCAGGGCGGTATGACCGCGGGCGAGATATGTAAGGTTTGCGGAACGGTAACGGTATTGCCCGTGGCAACCGAAGCCGCAGGACATAGCAAAACAACTCTGCCGGCAGTAGCCGCAACGTGTACCGCTACGGGACTTACCGAGGGCGAGAAGTGTACGGTCTGCGGACTTATCACGGTAGAGCAAGAGGTCACGGATGCTCTTGGACATCACGAGGTCGCAACTCCCGCGCTTGAACCCACCTGTACGCAGGCGGGACATACAGCGGGTATAAGATGCGACAGAGCGGGATGTAATACCGTTCTCAAAGCGCAGGAAACCATAGCAGCAACGGGACACACGGAGGTTGCAATGGCAGACGTTGCTCCCACGTGTACTGATAAGGGATACGAGGGCGGCAAGCAGTGTAGCGTATGCCACACTATCACCGTGGCTCGTACCGAGCTTGCGGCGCTTGGACATCTTAACGACGTTGAAATCGAAGAGGTTGCGCCCACGTGCGCGGACACAGGTCTGACAGCGGGCGTTCAGTGCAGCAGATGCGGCACTCTTACAACACCTCAAACCATAATCCCTGCAACGGGACATACGGAAGAGACACTCGCAGGAAGAGCACCCACGTGCTTGTCCGTAGGTATCTCGGAGGGTAAGCGTTGCTCGGTATGTAAGGATATACTTGTAGCGCAAACCATTCTTCCCAAGTCGGGACATACGGAAACCACCCTTTCCGCAAAGGCTGCTACCTGTACGGCAACGGGTCTTACAGAAGGTAAGCAGTGTACCGTATGCGGTGTGATTACCGTGGCGCAACAGACGGTTGAAAAGTTGGCTCATACGTCTGTGGCTGATGCGGCAGTAGCGGCAACGTGTACTACGGCAGGTAAGACTGCAGGCTCGCACTGTAGCGTATGTAATACGGTGCTTGTAGCGCAGACAACTATCCCCGCAACAGGACATAGCTGGAGCGCAGCAACGTGTACGACGGCTAAGACGTGTAGCGTATGTAAGGTGACTGAAGGCTCGGCACTTGGACATAACTATGCTGCGGCAACATGTACGGCACCTCAAACGTGTACTAGATGCTCGGCAACTACCGGATCAGCACTTGGTCATAACTACACAAGTACCGTCACGAAGGCTGCAACGTGTACTGCTAAGGGTACACGGACATATACGTGTTCGAGAAACTGTGGAGCAAGTTATACTGAGGACATAGCCAAGCTTGGACATAGTTGGAATAGTGGATCAATAACTACTCAACCCACTTGTACGACTAGCGGTGTTAAGACGTATACATGCACCAGAAGCGGTTGCGGAAGTACCAAGACGGAAAACGTTTCGGCTACGGGACATTCGTACGGCTCATACACGTATTCAAATTATGCTAATCATACAAGAACATGTTCTACATGTGGTAATGTTGAGACGACGGCTCATAGCTTCAGTAAGAGCGCAGTAGGTAAGTTGTATTGCGGAACTTGTGGAGGAACCTTCTCGGCTGACAATTCTTGGGCAGGTGCAAGCATTGCAAATTACGTATGGACATCAAATACCACATCAGCTTATGCCGGCACAAGCCATTCTGGATCTACGGGATCTCAGTATTACTATCCTCAGGGATATACCAATATTGCCGGAGTAGGAACATATATCCAGTTCTATACAAGTTCTTACAAGCCTGCGAGGTATGTTGTAGTCAAATACTTCACTGTAAATGGTCAATATATTCAGGTTCATAATCCTCATGGTTCGGGAATAGGCAACGGAACAACCAATCTTACAGGATCAACAACAGCTGTATATGGTATAGCAGACTTGGGTACTGCATCGCGTAATGATGGTTTCTATATTTACATGCAAAATGCAGATACATGTCAGATACTTGAGATTTGTTTCTTCAACACTGCAGAAGAAGCAACAAAGTACGTGACAACATGTCAAGGACTTGGTTGGTGGGTATAAAACCCAAATCAAGTATAATAGCTGATTTCAGTAACCCCCGAGGGCTCAGCCCTCGGGGGTTTGTCTTTTAACAGTATCTTCCTGTAAGGAAAGCATATCGGTGGGTTGACACGCCCGCATATTTCTGATATAATGTATATGTAGAAATATATTTAAAATCGGGTAAGTGTTTCTACGGAAAACGGAGATAATAATGGCAAAACAGCATTGGAAGGGCAGCACTCTGCTTGCCCCCGCGCCTACCGTCATGGTGAGTTGCGGCGATATGGAAAATTCAAATATTATAACTATTGGCTGGACGGGAATAATAAACACACTCCCTCCGAAAACCTATATTTCGGTGCGTCCGAGCCGCCATTCCTATAAAATTATCAAGGAAAGCGGGGAGTTTGTCATAAACCTCACGCCAACGTCTCTTGTCCGCAAGGCAGATTATTGCGGAATTTACACGGGCGCGAAGGTTGATAAATTCAAAAAGTGCAATTTCACAAAGGAAGCGGCGCAAAACGTATCCTGTCCCGTGATTGCGGAGTGTCCCATATCTCTTGAATGTAAGGTAACGGACATAATCCCTCTCGGAACGCACGATATGTTTGTCGCGGACATTGTCGGCGTGAACGTAGACGAGAGCTTGCTTGACAAAAACGGCAAGCTGTGCATAGAAAAGGCTTCTCTTTGCGCGTACGCGCACGGAGATTATTACGAGCTTGGCAAAAAGCTCGGCAAGTTCGGTTTTTCCACCGACAAGAAAAAGAAGGGCAGGTAATTTATGAGACAACTGAGTAAAACAGAAAAAAACAGCCTGCTGAAGCTTTTGGCGGCTGTCATGGCGGTCATACTGCTTTTGCCCGTATGCCTTGCCGCGTGTACGCCAAGAGACACCGATACCCCAACGGAAAATCCCACCTCCGCCCCCACGGAGCAACCGACAACAGCTCCCACAGAGGGCAACACGCAGACCCCCACCGAGCCTGCGACATCGCAGCCTACGGAGGGCAATACACAGACACCCACCGAGCCCGCGACCTCGCAGCCTACGGAGGGCAACACGCAAGCTCCCACCGAGCCTGCAACTCAAGCTCCCACCGAGGCCCCCACCGAGCCTGCAACTCAAGCTCCCACCGAGGCCCCCACCGAGGCGGTTGGTGAGAATTACGATGGCGTTGTCATATCCAAGGTGTATGGCAACGGCGGCAAGACTGACGGCGCGATGAGCTCAAGCTTTATTGAGCTTTACAACACGTCAAAATCCACCGCAAAGCTTGGCGGCATTGCCATTTACTACGGCGAGGGCGCGTCCTTCTCAATGCTTGACCTCTCGGGCTACGAAATAGCCCCCGAGTCTTATCTGCTTATAAAGGGCAAGACCGTAAACGGATACGATACCTCCTTTGAGGTGCTTCGTATTGATAATTACGATATTGAATGGGCGGTAACCATCGACAATAAGGAATTTGAGCTTGTGCTCGCAGAAAAGGATGCGGGAATTACCCCCGGCATGGACTTTGAGGGCGCTGACGGCGTTATTTCCTACGTTGTAGCAAACGAAACGGAAAACGTAAACGTCAACTGGGTGCATAACCTTTCAAAGCACAGAATGATAGTCCGCACCGAGCTGACGGATACGTCGGGCTACCACCGCATAAATCTTTCAAGCGCAGGCACGTCCGACCTTGAAAAAATACTTCCGCAGTATTCGGACGGTGAAAACGATTATATTTCCTCGAATTTCTACGAGGTCATATTCTCGCAGGAGGGCGGAGTTTTCGCCACGAGAACGCTGAGCGTGCGTCTCAAGGCACCCGAGGGCTGGAGCATTTACTACACGCTTGACGGCTCCGACCCGAGAGAGATGGGTGTGAAATATACAAAGGCTCTGTCGCTGACGCACACCAACGACGCCTCGTGGGGACCGACGATAAATCTCGGCATATCCCGCGATCCCGCCGCTACTCCCGCCGCGTCCACAATGTTTGGAGGCAAGGTAGTCAAGGCGTACGCGACCAACGGAACCGACAGCACGGCGGTCTATACGCAGACGTATTTTATGAGCACCGATCTGTGGAGGCTTGACGCAACGGTCATTTCCATGTCGGTAGACAAGGACGAGATGTTCGGCTCGGGCAACGTATATTACGATTTTCCGCTGTTTGAGACGCGTCCGAGAGCGCGCGTATTTATCGAGACGTTTGACGGGGACGGTAAAAAGCAGGGCGGCTCGTACGCCGAGGTCGCTGTCAGCGGCAACGGCTCGTCGGGACTTCCCATGAAGTCGCTCCGCGTTTACTACAAGGACCCCACGGATCTGAACGACCCCGCGCTTGACAGCCTTGAATTTGACCTGTTCGAGGGAAGGGCGCAGAACTCCCTCGGTCAGAGCATTACCTCCTTTGACAGAATTCTCCTCCGCAACGGCGGTAACGATTTCGGTATTACCATGCTCCGCGACGTCTTCTGTCAGCGCATGGCTACGGGGCTTAACGTTGACCGCCTTGAATACGAGCCCGTGCTCGTGTTTATAAACGGCGAGTTCTGGGGAATGTATAACTGCCGTGAGAGATACAGCCCCGAATATTTCAACCGTCATTACGGCGTGCTTGAGGAAAACGTGGCGATAATTGAGAACGAGTCTCCCTTGAAATACGATGCAAGTCTGCCCTCGTCGTGGGATACGGACTACGTTGCGACCACGGGAGACGAGATAACTCCTCACGATATGTACGCCAAGGAATTCAACGAGCTTGTTGAATATATAAGAAATAACGACATGTCTCTGCAGGTCAATTACGATTACGTTGCAGAGAGACTTGACATATCTACCTTTATAGATTATTGGGTAATGAACACCTATTTCTGTAACCCCGACTGGCCGGGTAACAATATAAAGGTGTGGAAAAATATAAACCCCGACGACCCGTCGGGACTTGACACGAAGTGGAGATTTTTGTTGCTTGACATGGACTCCGCAGTCGCATATCAGTTCAATAGCGACGTGGACGTCAACAAGTTCAACGATATTGCCAACAATACGCGTTGCGGCTCGATAATGTACGGCTTGTGTCAGAACGAGGACTTTAAGCTGCAGTTCGTCACCCGTGCGTATGAGCTTGTGAACAACAGCTTTACGTATAAGCAGACCTCCGCCGTGCTTGCCGAGCTTGCAGAGGGCATTGAGCCTCTCATGCCTTATCAGTACGAGCGTTATCCCTCGCACGGAAATATGGGCGCGTGGCCGTATTACGTAGACGTTATGTACGATTTCCTTGCGACCAGAACGGAATATTACCTTGAACAGATAGTTAATACCTTCGGTATTACGCAGGAGGATATTGAAAACGCGGTGCCCTCCGTAAGAATTACCGTCAGCTCAAATACCGCTGCAGCCACCGTCAAGGTGAACGGAGAGGCTGTATCAAACAATATTCAGCAGTTTAAAATTGAGGGCGAGTCCGCCTCTGTCAATATTCAGATACAGATAAACGAGGGCTATGAGCTGAAATACGTTGAATTCGTCGGAAAGTCGGGCGAGCGACAGACCTTTACGTCTACAAGCTTTACCTTGACGTCAAGCGAATCGGGCACGCTTACCGTGACCACGGCGCTCTCAGACCCCGTAAAAATTGTCGACGTTGAGGCGTCGATGCTCGGTGTATTTGCGCTCGACCACAAGGGTGATCTGCTTGCCTGGGGTGCAAATACGGGCAATGCACTCGGTATTTCGGGCGGTGGAGATATTACGTCTCCCACGCTTGTCATGAGCGGAGTAAAGAAGGTAGCGACCACGAAGGGAATGGATACTGCGGCGGACGCATCAAACGAGTTTACCACGGCGATACTCACCAAAAGCGGCAAGCTATATACCGTCGGCAGTAACAGCAGCGGTCAGCTCGGACGCACGGGTGCGACGGATTCTCTCGGTCTCGTGAGCTTTTCGGGAACGATAGTTGATATTGCGCTCGGACGCGATCACCTTTTGGTGCTTGACTCCGCGGGCGGACTTTGGGGAATAGGAAACAACAGCTACGGTCAGCTTGGCAGCACGAGCTTTGGCGGTAACGTCACGTCGTTTGTAAAGATAGCCGACAACGTGAGTAGAATCTCCGCAGGACGCCGAAACACCTACTACGTGGACAAGAGCGGCAACCTCTATGGACTTGGCGACAACCGCTGGTACAAGATAACGGCTCAAAGCTCCGAGACCAAGATATCTACCCCTACGTTTATGACAAATAACGTGTCCGACGTGTTTGGCAGCACGCATCAGGTGCTTATTCTGAAAAATGACGGCAGCCTTTATTACCTCGGACAGAGAGAGCTTTCAAGCTTTAACTCCGTAAGCGAGTACAGAGGCGTAATGGAGCTCGTTCATACCGGCGTTGTTAAGGCAGACATATATTACGACCATATAGTTATGCTTTGCGAGGGCGGAGACGTTTACGGCTACGGCTTCAACGGCTCATATCAGCTCGGCGCGGATGCAGGCTCACCTGTATTGACGGCAACGAAAATTGCCGAGGGCGCGGTCGATATAGCCGCAGGCGCGTCAACCACCGTGATTGTGCTTGAGGACGGCAGCGTCATTGTGTCCGGATCAAATGCGCGCGGTCAGGCAGGCAACGGCGCGACTGTCGGCAGCGCAGATATGGCAACGGTTGAATTTCCGTATATAAAATAACAAAAAAATCCCGTCGCATCGCGACGGGATTTTGATGTTTGAATTCAATTATTACGAAGCTGCCTCGGTAGAGCCCTCGGTTACTACCTCGGAGTAATCGTGGTATGCGGAGATGTAGCCGTACTCGTAGGGCTGATCCTCAGTTACCGTGAGCTTTATCTTGTACCAACCCTCTTCGCCAAGATCAGCGTTGAAGCCAACTACCTCAACCTCGTTGTTTTCAACGAGAGTTGCGATGGGATCGTCGGACGTTCTTGCGGGAACGTATCTTACGTTGATGGAGGGAACGATGATCTTGATGGTCTTTTCTACGGGCTCAAAGCCATCAAGAACGGATTTTTCAACGATTATTTTGTTGGCAATGAAATAATTCTCACCCTCGTAGGTAACCTTACTCCAGTTTGCGTCTGCTTCAATTCTCTCAAGCTCAACCCCGTTCTTTACGGAGATTCCGGAGAGGGAGGATGCATCAAAGTTTGTGTCCGTGCGGAGGTTAGCCGCGCCGTTGGGGGTCATTACGTATACAACGTCGTTCTTTTCTTCAAAATTACGGTCAACAGAAGGGGTATCGTCCTCTGTGGGAGTTTCTTCGGGTGCGTTTGTGGGAATGTCAATGTTGGGAGACGTGTCCTGCTCCTTGCCGTTGTCGCAAGCAACGAGAGAAGTCGCCACGAGAAGCGCTGCTAAAATAACGATAATTTTTTTCATGATGTTCCTCCTGTTTTCTATATATCTTTTTTTTATTTTTTACATCTTTTTTCCGCCGACAATTTTCGTCAACGGCTATTTTGCAGTCTATAAATCATTATAGCATACAAACGAAAGAATGTCAATAATCAATATTGAATTTTTTATAAATATTTATATAATAATTTTATATAACGTAACCTTGATGTTGACTAAAATGTCATTTTGTGGTATAATCAAGTTATCCCCAAGGGTGGGATATTTTGTGCTAAAGAAGGAGAGTTGTATGAAAAAACTACTCTGCATTGACGGAAACAGCATACTGAACAGACAGTTTTACGGTATAAGATATTTGTCGGCAAAGGACGGCTTTCCGACCAACGCGCTTTTCGGTCTTATAAACGTAATTTCAAGGGAAATAGATGCCCTCTGTCCCGACTACGCGGCGGTTGCCTTTGATTTGAAGGCACCCACGTTCAGACACAAGATGTACGACGCGTACAAGGCGGGCAGACACGAGACGCCCGAGGCTCTGCTTATGCAGATGTCACCCGCAAAGGAGATATGCGCGGCGATGGGCTTTACGGTGCTTGAGCGCGAGGGATACGAGGCGGACGATATCCTCGGCACGCTTGCGTCCATGGTGGAGCAGGCGGCGGCTGACGGCGAGGACATAGAGGCGTACGTGCTCACGGGAGACAAGGACTCCTTGCAGCTTATCTCGGACAGAGTAAAGGTGCTGCTTGCGTCAAATTCCGACACGTCGGTGTACGATAATGCTCGCTTTTTTGAAAAATACGGCGTGAATGCGTCGCAGTACGTGGACGTAAAGGCGCTCATGGGCGACAGCTCGGACAATATTCCCGGCGTTAAGGGAATTGGAGAGAAGGGCGCGTTCAAGCTCATAGCAGAGGCACAGAGCCTTGATAATATTTATGAAAATCTTGATGGCTTGAACGTAAGTCAGGGCGTAAAAAATAAGCTGATTGACGGCAAGGACTCGGCGTATATGTCGCGCACCCTTGCGACCATAATAAAGGACGTGCCTCTCGGCATAACCCTTGCGGATATTGAGTTCCACGGCATCAATAGACCGGACGCGAAGCGTCTTTTCGAGAGATACGAGATGTTTGCCGCGCTCAAAAAGTACGGTCTTGATAAGGATGAGGGGGAGGAGCCAAAGCCCTCGCAGAGTGCCGAGGTCGCGGACGTGGATATGTCCGAGATACTCTTGCTCGGCGGCGAGGAATATGCTCTTGAGCTTTGCGGGAACAGTCTGCTCGTGTCCGACGGAGAACGTGTCTGGCGTGCAGAATTTTCAGGTGAAATAGAGAAATTCTTAAACGCGAAAAAAATTGTTGCGTACGATTGCAAGAATTTGTATAAATCCCTTGAAGCACTTGGGATTTCATGGCGCGGATGTGACTTTGACGTCATGCTCGGCGCGTACGTTGACGACTCCTCGCAGGGCAACTACGGCATAGATAGGCTTTGCACGCATTATCTCGGTGAGTCAATGAACGAGGACGTGCCTGCGGCTTGGTATATTGCAAGAATAAAGCCCGTTGTTGAGGAAAGACTTGTCGCTACCTCGCAGATAAAGCTTTTGCACGATATTGAAATGCCGCTTGCGGGCGTGCTCTGCGGCATGGAGATGCGCGGAGTCAAAATCGACTGCAAGGGAATAGAGGAGTACGGCGAGGTGCTTGAGCAGAGTGCTGCGGTGCTTGAGACCATGATATACGCCGCCGCGGGACGCAGCTTTAACATCAATTCACCAAAGCAGCTTGGCGAGGTGCTTTTTGAGGGGCTTATGCTTCCGTTTGGCAAAAAGACCAAGACGGGATATTCCACGAGCGCGGACGTGCTTGAAAAGCTCCGCAAGTACCACCCCATAATCGACGATATTCTTGAATACAGACAAATGACGAAGCTCAAAAGCACCTACGTTGACGGACTTCTTCGCGGCGCGGACGGTGAGAGCAGAGTTCACACCACCTTCAAGCAGACGGGAACTGCCACGGGCAGACTTTCCTCAACCGAGCCTAATCTCCAGAATATTCCGATAAGGACGGAGGCGGGCAGACAGTTCAGAAAGTATTTTGTCCCCACGAATGAGGACACGGTGCTTATCGACGCGGACTACTCGCAGATAGAGCTTCGCGTGCTGGCGCACATTTCGGGCGATCAGCACATGATAGACGCGTTCATGTCCGACGAGGATATCCACACCTCCACCGCTTGCCGCGTGTTTGGTGTTACACCCGACGAGGTGAGCATAGAGATGCGTAAGAGAGCCAAGGCGGTCAACTTCGGAATCCTTTACGGAATGGGAGAATTCTCGCTTTCCGAGGACCTCAAGATTTCCATTGCCAAGGCAAAGGAATATATCCGCAGCTACCTTGACAGCTACCCGAAGATTGAGAAATATCTTTCAGACGTGGTAGAGGAGGCAAAGGCGCAGGGGTACGTGACGACCATGTTCGGCAGACGCAGAAATATCCCCGAGCTTTCGGCACAGAACAAAAATATCAAGCATTTCGGTGAAAGAATAGCGATGAACAGCCCCATTCAGGGCAGCAGCGCGGATATTATCAAGATTGCCATGATAAACGTCGACCGTAAGCTGCGCGAGAGCGGGACGGGCGCGCGCTTGATCTTACAGGTGCACGACGAGCTGCTTGTTGAGTCTCCCCGCGAGTGCGCCGAGCAGGTGCTTGACATACTCAGGACCGAAATGGAGCAGGCGGCGGCTATTTCCGTGCCCCTTGAGGTTGAAGCCAAGATAGGAGACACGTGGTTTGAGTGCCACTAAACCGTAATTTTTGTCAAAAAGTAAGAATATTTGACATCTATCTTCAAAATTTTATTTAATTTTTATCTTGTAAAGATTCCTTTTGAGTGATATAATGTGTAAAGATATATGTATACACATAACTCGAAAGGGGTCTTTTTTTATGGAAAGGGTAAAAAAATATTTAAAAAGGTACTTTATTGACGCTATGGGCGCGATGGCGCTCGGACTTTTCGCGTCTCTTCTTATCGGTACGATATTCGGAACGGTAGGCAAGTACATACCAAACGACTATATTGCCAATATTTTCAACACGATTGCCACGTACGCCAAGGCGGCGACGGGTATGGCAATAGGTGTTGCGATAGCGCATAAGCTCGGTGCGCATCCGCTCGTCATGTTTTCCTGCGCGGCGGTTGGTGCTATGTCAAACGCGATGGGCGCGGTTATTGACGGCGGCGTTATTGGCGCGTGGGCGACCGCGTCGGGCACGGGCGAGGGAATTTTCTACGCGGCAGGCCCTGCAGGCGCGTTCTTTGCGGTCATTATTGCGAGTGAGATAGGAATGCTTGTGTCCAAAAAGACTAAGGTGGACATTCTCGTAACGCCCGTCGTGACGCTTGTTGTGGGATTTGCGGCTTCGTGGCTCTTCTGTCCTTTGATTTCCTACGTAATGTACTATCTTGGTGTGTTTATCGCGACGGCGACCACCTTCCAGCCCTTGCTTATGGGAATAGTGGTGTCGGTTGTCGTGGGCGTAGTTCTTACGCTCCCCATATCCAGCGCGGCAATATGCGCTATGATATTCTCTGAGTCGGCGTATCTTGCGGCTGTCGCAAGCGGCACGGACGAGGGCTTTTTGCTCGCGGGCGGTGCGGCTGTTGCCGGTTGCTGTGCGCAGATGGTGGGATTTGCGGTCTCAAGCTTTCGCGAAAACAAGTGGGGCGGTATTATCTCGCAAGGACTTGGCACGAGTATGCTTCAGATGGGAAATATCGTCAAAAACCCGAGAATATGGCTGCCTCCCACGCTTGCGTCGGCAATTACCGGACCTATCTCCACTATGATATTCAAGCTCAAATGCCAGGGCGTTGCGGCAGGTATGGGTACTTGCGGGCTTGTAGGGCCTATCGGAGTTATTGACTCGACCGAGTGGAGTCCGCTTATGTGGGTAGGGCATGTGGTTGTATGTATAGTTCTTCCTGCAATTCTTTCGCTTGCGTTCAGCGAGATAATGAGAAAGCTCGGATGGATAAAGAATGGTGATATGCTTCTGGGGGAGTAATTTGATTTTTTGGTGTTACTTTGGCAATAGCGCCAAAAAGTATCCAAAAAACGCCGCAAAGGGCGGGAGGTTGCGATTCCTCCCGCTCTTTTGAAACCTGTACTTTTGCTTGCAAAAGTGCGCCGAAGCATAGCGAAGGCAACCCCACACAAACGCCTACTCGGGCGCGTTTTGTATCAGTTAGGACGGAAGAATGATATTTTCACTTACATCGTGTGCCGCAGACACCCTAAACGCGCCTTTGGCGCGCGGGGTTGGGGTGTTTTTTAAGAGGGGGAAGGGGTTGTAGGGTGCTCGCAGAGCAAATTTCACGGGAGTGAAATCACGACGCCTTCCCCTCTTAAACGGCGTTTTGGTTACTTTGGCGCTATTGCCAAAGTAACACAAGAAAAAATATTTAAAAAAGCCCTTGAAAATTTGAGCCTTTTCTGTTATAATAATATAGTGTCCCGACAGGGACTAAAAAACACAGCTGTGCTGTGAAATAAGGCCATACCAGCCGGGGAGGTAGCGGAGCCCTGAACCTGAAATCCGCTATACAGGGGTGGATCCCACAATTGAGGGTGGAGCCCTTACGAATGAGGCATATCTGTTGTGTTGACGGGCGGGTCTTGCGCAATCAAGAGCTGTGAATCATGTCAGATGGGGAACCAAGCAGCATTAAGCGGTAAACTTGATGTGCCGCGAGGTTGCCTGCCTTGAGCAGGAGGTATGCAGATCGCGTGGGGGTAAAGCACGAGGTTGAGGTGTATGGTCTTCTTTCGCAGCACAGCTTTTTTTGGTTTTTGAAAAAAATCCTAATACGTCGTTGTTCCTCGCAAGCAGCTTTACATAGGGAACTATGCCTGCGCTTTGCTTGCTGCGGTACGCCTTGTCTTAGAAATCCTTGAAAAAATTTTCTTTGACCTTGCGTTGAGTAAAAGGGAAGTATATTTTAAGTTTTACGAAAGGAGTTGAACATTTTGCATCAGGCACTATACAGAAAGTGGAGACCGGCGACCTTTGACGAGGTCTGCGGTCAGGAGCATATCACGTCTATACTCAAATACGAAATTGACAACTCCAAATTCTCGCACGCGTATCTGTTCTGCGGCTCGCGCGGTACGGGTAAGACGACGTGTGCGAAAATTCTTGCAAAGGCTGTCAACTGTCTCTCGCCCGTAAACGGAAACCCTTGCGGCAGATGCGAGGCGTGTCTCTCGGTTGAGGCGGGAACGGCGACCGACGTGCTTGAAATGGACGCCGCATCAAACAACGGCGTTGATAACATCAGAGATATTCGCGACGAGGTAGTTTACGCCCCCTCGTCACTCAAATACAGAGTATACATCATCGACGAGGTGCACATGCTCTCGGCAAGCGCGTTCAACGCGCTTCTCAAAACTCTTGAGGAGCCGCCCGCGCACGTGGTGTTTATACTCGCAACCACCGAGCTTCACAAGCTCCCCGCAACCATAATCTCGCGTTGCCAGCGCTTCGATTTCCGCAGAATAGCGACCGAGGTGCTCAAAAACCGCCTTATGTATATTTCGTCGCAGGAGGGAATAGACCTTTGCGAGGATGCGGCAATACTGCTTGCAAAGCAGGCGCAGGGCGGTATGCGTGACGCGATAAGCCTGCTTGAGCTTTGCGCGGGAAGCCGTGAGAAAATAACCACTCGCCTTGTAAACGTGACGGTTGGCTCGAGCGGACGCGACGAGATGCTCCGCGTTTGCGAGGCTATATGTGACAAGGATTACGAGACTATATTTGCAGCCGTCAACGAGGTGGTACAGTCCTCGCGCGACATAACTGTTTTCTGGCAGGATCTCATATCCGTTTACAGAGATCTGCTTATCATAAAGACGTCTAAAAACGCGGCGGAATATCTTGACCTGACCGACAGTGAGATAAAGGTAATGAGCGCGCTGTCGCAGAGATTTACACGAGAGCAGCTCTCCTATCACTGTTCAATGCTTGAGGACGCGTTTTTCTCAATGCAAAAGGCAAACGCAATACGCAGAATAGTCGCGGAGCTGACGCTGGTTAAAATGTGCGACGCAAGTCTTCAAGCCTCAAACGAGGCGTTGCTCGCCCGTATATCCGCGCTTGAAAACAGAGCACTCACGTATTCGCCCCAAGAAAATACAGCACCCGTGCAACAGGCACAGGACAAGGCAGAGCAGCCCGCCCCGCAGGCTCAAAAGCCCGCGGACAAAAAGCCTCGCCGCGCACCCGTCTATGATGACGACGAGGAGTTTAGGTCCGACGCGCCTGTATCCGCAAAGCCCGTGCAGTCTCCCACCGCAAGCGAGGGCAAGGCAATAAAGCCCTTTAAGAGCAGAGCGGAGGCAGTAGACAGGCTTACGGGTATAAACGCCATGGTCGCGTCGTTTTACAAGGTCGCAAAATGGTATGTGGACGGTGACGGAAAAATAGTGTTGAAATTCCCGTCGGAAGCCAATGCCGCCAACGCCAGGCATTTTGACACAAACGGAGATTTTTTGAGAGTTATCAGTGCGGTATCGGGCAGACAGTACACCGCGGCAGACGTAATCTATGAGATAGAGGGCGAAAAGTCCGAATACACCGTTATCGACGAGCTGCTCGGTAACGCAGATTAAAAAACAATTCAAAGGAGATATAACCATGAGAGCAAATATACCGAAGGGAATGGGCGGCGGTCCGTCCAATATGCAGGCTATGATCCGTCAGGCGCAGAAGATGCAGGAGGACATGGCGGCAATGCAGGAGGAGCTTGACGCAAGAGAGTATGAGGTCAAGGCAGGCGGCGGTGTCGTCTCCGTGAAGATAAACGGCAAAAAGGAGATCCTCGCCATTGACATTCAGCCCGAGATAGTTGATCCCGATGACGTTGAGACCTTGTCCGACATACTTATAGCCGCTGTCAACGAGGCTATAAAGAGAGTTGAGACCACCAATAACGAGGAAATGTCAAAGATAACGGGCAGCATGAATATGCCCGGAATGTTCTGATATGGCAGAGTACATAGAGTCGCTTCAAAGACTTGCCGAGCAGTTTGGCAGGCTTGAGGGCATAGGAAAGAAAAGCGCCATGAGAATGGCGTTTTCCGTGCTTGATATGTCGGCGGAGACCGCGCAGGAGCTTGCCTCGGCAATCATTGAAGCAAAGGAGAGGATACACCTCTGTCCGATATGCCAGAATATCACCGACCGAGACACGTGTCTCGTCTGTGCCGACGAGGGCAGAGACAAGTCGGTCATCTGCGTCGTAGCTGACCCCAAGGCGGTCATTTCCATGGAGAAGGTCAGAGAATACAAGGGTGTGTATCACGTGCTCGGCGGAGTTATCTCTCCCATGAACGGCGTTACCCCCGACAAGCTCAGGATCAAGGAGCTTCTCTCACGGCTGAATGACGGTGAGGTGCGCGAGGTCATCGTTGCGACCAACCCCACAGTCGAGGGCGAGGCGACGGCAATGTATCTGTCGCGTATCTTAAAGCCCCTCGGCGTGACCGTGTCAAGACTTGCGTACGGAATTTCCGTGGGCGCTGACATCGAATACGCCGACGCGGTGACGTTGAACCGCGCGCTTGAGGGCAGAAGGGAAATATAATTTCAAAAAAACTCAGGATATTATCCTGCGTTTTTTGTTATTCCGACAA
>JAFTKY010000008.1 GCA_017453005.1 Clostridia bacterium
AGGTATATATCGATGCGGCAAAGCTCCGCGGAGAATCCCTTGACCACGTGCTTTTATACGGACCTCCCGGTCTTGGTAAGACCACGCTGTCGAACATTATTGCGACCGAAATGGGCGTAAATATCAGAGTAACCTCGGGTCCCGCTATCGAAAAACAGGGCGACCTTGCCGCGCTGCTTACAAATCTCTCGGAGGGTGACGTGCTCTTTATTGACGAGATACACCGTCTCTCCCGCTCGGTCGAGGAGATACTTTATCCCGCTATGGAGGACTTCGCGCTTGATATCATAATCGGCAAGGGCCCGTCAGCGAGAAGCATCAGAATTGACCTGCCCAAGTTCACGCTTATCGGTGCAACCACGCGCGCAGGTCAGCTTACAACTCCCCTTCGCGACCGTTTCGGCGTACTCTTGAAGCTTGAGCTTTATACCCCCGAGCAGCTTGCAACTATCGTCAAGCGAAGCGCGACAATTCTCGGCATCGGTATAAACGAGAACGGCGCGTACGAGATAGCGTCCCGTTCACGCGGAACGCCCCGAATTGCGAACAGACTTCTCAAGCGTGTGCGTGACTTTGCGCAGGTATCGGGCAAGGAGATAATAGACGAGGAGATAGCGTCCTACGCACTTGTAAAGCTTGAAATAGACGAGCTCGGACTTGATAACACCGACAGACGTATGCTTGAAACGATAATCAAGTTTTACGACGGCGGACCCGTCGGTCTTGAAACGCTTGCCGCTACCATCGGCGAGGAGGCGGTCACTATTGAGGACGTTTACGAGCCTTATCTTATGCAGATAGGCTTCCTCTCGCGTACCCCTCGCGGACGCTGTGTAACGAGACTTGCATACGAGCATCTCGGTATTCCCTATGGAAAGAAAAGCGGCTCCGGACAGATGAATATTTTTGAGGATTAGAAAATGTTTGATTTAGACAATGATGCCACGGCTTACATTATTTTGTTTTTAATTTGTTGCTTTATCTTTTCATTGTTTTTTATATTGGTAAAGCCGAACAAAAAGACAAAGGAACAGGTTGCCAAGGAAGAGGCTGAGCTGATAGACGAAAGTCCCGACGAGCCGCCTCTTGAGGAAATACACGTTGAAATTATATTAAAACAATGCGGCGTATCCGTATATGGAATAAAAACGCCGCAATGCGCAAGTGAATTTTTCATTACGTTCCTTGCAGATGATGGGACAGAAATTACCTACCCCGTCTCCGAGGAGGTTTATCTGGAGCTTGAGGAAAACCAAAAAGGCACGTTGGCAATAGTCAACAACAACTTTTACGGGTTCTGTCCTGATGATGAGGAAATATAAAAAAGCCTTCCCCTTGGCGTGATACTCTTATCGGAGTATCACGCCAGTTCTATTCGCCTCTTGGCGAGTTCTATTGCTTCGCAGTGATATTCGGCTTACGCCGAGTGATATTCGCTTCGCGAGTTTTGGAGGCGAATAGAATATCACTGAAGCCGCAAGGCTTCAATATCACTCTGTTGCGAAGCAACAAGAATATCACTCCGACGAAGTCGGAATATAACTCTTGTTTTCTCTGCCGATTTGTGATATAATGGGGCTAGCAAAAAAGCCTTCCTCCGGGAGAAAGGTGGCACGCGTAGCGTGACGGAAGGAGCCTGCGTGACTTTAGATTTGTGCTAACTTTATTGTAGCGCACTCTCCCTCAGTCACCTTCGGTGACAGCTCCCTCCCAGAGGGAGCCTTTGGATAGTACAACCTTAGGGGTAAGGGCTTTGCCCGATGCGTTTGTAATACAAATGCGAAATTGGCGATAAAGAGGTAAAAGATATGGATAGTAACGATATCATTGTAGCACATCAATTTTCATCAAATCACAAAGAAGAATTGCAGAAAGACAAACTATGCGGTTGTTTTTATTGCTTGGAAATTTTTGATCCTGTTGAAATCAAAGACTGGATTCCTGATTCAAAAGGAACAGCGGAATGTCCCTATTGTGGGGTAGATTCCGTTTTAGGCGAACATTCCGGTTTTCCTATAACGAAAGAGTTTTTGTCAAAGATGAAAGAATATTGGTTTTAATAATAATCCCCGACAGACTTTAAAATCTGTCGGGGTTAATTATTTGTTTTCTGCGGATTAAATCAAGTAAGGTTATTTATGATTTCTCCGATAAGAACATCACCCATTGAGGGGAAGGCTTTTTTTATTCAAACTGACTGTTCCAGAGATTTGCGTAGAAGCCGCCCTTTGAGAGAAGCTCTTCGTGATTTCCCTTTTCTATTATCCTTCCGTTATCCATAACGAGAATTATATCCGCTTCCTTTATGGTGGAAAGACGGTGCGCAACGATAAAGGACGTTCTTCCCTTCATCATAAGCGCAAAGGAATTTTGTATTATTATCTCGGTGCGGGTATCTATTGATGAGGTCGCCTCGTCAAGTATGAGCATGGGAGGCAGGCTGAGCAGAACTCTCGTGATACACAAAAGCTGCTTTTGTCCCTGCGAGAGCGAGCCGCCGTCCTCACCTATAACCGTGTCATAGCCCTGCGGCAGACGACGGATAAAGCTATGTGCGTGGGTGAGCTTTGCCGCCCCGATTATTTCGTCATCGGTAGCGTCGGGCTTGCCCATAATTATATTTTCGCGTATAGTACCGCTCTTGAGCCACGTGTCCTGAAGCACCATGCCGTAAGAGGCACGGAGCGAGCCGCGTGTCAATTCTCTTATATCGTGACCGCTGACCCTGATGCTGCCGCTGTCAACGTCGTAAAAACGCATGAGCAGGTTTATAACCGTAGTCTTTCCGCAGCCCGTGGGGCCTACTATCGCAACTCTCTGTCCCTTTTCAATAGAGAGATTAAAGTCGCGGATAAGCTCGCGGTCGGGAGTATATGAAAAGCTTACGTCCTCAATACTGACATTTCCGTCAACCTCGTCCTCGGTGAGAATATGCGCGTTTGGCGCATCGGGTGTCTGCGAGGGCCGGTCTATGAGCTCAAACAGACGCGACGCGCACGCAAGCGAGTTCTGAAGCTCGGTAACAACGCCCGATATTTCGTTAAAGGGCTTCGTATATTGGTTTGCGTAATTGAGAAGCGAGAAAAGACCGCCGACGGTAAGTCCGCCCGTAACGTCTCCCTGCTTTATGCAAATCATTGCACCGACGAACGCAACCGCCGCGTAAACCAAGTTGTTTACAAAGCGCGTGCAGGGGTTGGTGAGTGAGGAATAAAACAGAGCCTTGAGCGAGGACTTCTGAAGTCTGCCGTTTATCTCGTCAAAGCGCTCAAGCGCCTCGTCCTCATGCGAGAATGCCGCGACTACCTTGTGCTCGCCTATCATTTCGTCAATGAGTGCCGTCTGCTCCGCTCTCGTTTCGGACTGCGCCTTAAAGAGCGAGAAGGTATTTTTTGCGATAAACGCCGCAACGAAAAGTGAAAGCGGAGTTATAACTACAACAACTACGGTTATCGGGATACTTATGGATATCATAAATCCGATAGTGCCAAGAATAGTCAATATACCCGTAAAGAACTGTGAAAAGCCCATCAGCAGTCCGTCGCCGAACTGGTCAACGTCGGATATTACGCGGCTGACAGTGTCACCTACGGGCTTTGTATCAAGGTAAGAAAGCGGAAGCGACTGAAGCTTTACAAACGCGTCGCGACGGAGCTTACGGACTATTCCAAAGGTAATTTTATTGTTTATTACGTTCATTATCCATTGGCAAAGAGCGGTCACGCCGCAAACTGTACCGATAATGACGAGAAGCCTGAAAATTCCTTTGAAATCTACGTTATCCTTGCCTACCGCAAGGTCAATAGCCTGACCTGCTAAAATGGGGATATAGAGCGTTCCTGCCACGATAAGCGCCGCAAGCACAAGCGAGACAGCAAACGGCACTCTGTAGCCCTTCATGTAACGAAGTACCTTGCCAAAGGTTGTTTTTTTTGGAGATTTAGCCATTTGCCTCACCTCCCTTGAACAGCGACCGGTATATCTCGCGATAAACGTCACAGCCATGTAACAATTCCTCATGCGTGCCCTGACCTACTACCGCGCCGTCGTCAAGCACGAGGATAAGGTCTGCGTGAGAGATGGATGACGTTCTTTGAGAAATTATGAAAACGCAGGGGTTATAATCAAGATTCAGGATCGCATGGCGACGTCTTGCCTCTGTTGCAAAGTCAAGAGCCGACGCGGAGTCGTCAAGAATAAGCACGGGGGCTTTGGAGACTATCGCACGTGCGATACAAAGTCTCTGTCTCTGTCCGCCCGAGAAGTTTCTTCCCTTTTGCTCAACGCGCGCGTCGAGTCCGCCATCCTTTTCGCGAATAAAGTCCGCCGCCTGCGCTATTTCAAGAGCTGCCCAAAGCTCGCCGTCGGTGGCGTTTTCTCTGCCCCAGCAGAGATTTGAACGGACCGTTCCCTTGAAAAGCACTGCCTTTTGAGGAACTACGGCTATTTGCGTGCGCAAAAATTCAAGGTCGTATTCACGGACGTCGCGCCCCATAAATCTGACAACACCCTCGGTTGCATCGTAAAAGCGGGGTATCATATTTACAAGCGTTGTCTTTCCGCTTCCCGTACCGCCGATAATACCGACGGTCATGCCGTTCTGCGCCTTGAAATTCACGCCCGATACGGACGGAGCGGATGCGGAGGAATACGTGAGTGCCGCTCCCTCAAACTCAACCGCGGGCGAATTTTCCACGCCCTCGGTGGCAGGATCATCTGCAATATTCATGCCCGTGGGTGTGTCAAACACAGCCTCGATACGTCTCGCGCAGGCAAGCGCCTTTGTAACGAGGAATATGGTGTTAGCAAGCTTTACAAGCTCAACGAGTATCTGCGTCATGTAGTTATACATGGCGATAAGCTCGCCCTGCGACATATTGCCCGTATTGACTGCGGGCGCGGAGAAATATATGATGGCAATTATTCCGAGGTTGACTACAACGTATGTCAACGGGTTCATAAGCGCGGTTATTCTGCCCGTGAAATTCTGAATTTTCGTGTGTTCTCCGTTTGCCGTCTCAAACTCGGATATCTCTTCATTTTCTTTATTGAACGCACGAATAACGCGCACGCCCGAAAGATTTTCGCGCGTAAGTGAGGTCACTCTGTCAAGGCGGGACTGAACGCGTCTGTAAAGCGGTATTCCCGCAAGGATTATTCCAAATACAATGACCGACAAAACGGGTATCACCACAACAAACACAAGTGCGATGTCGGGATTGACGAAAAACGCCATTATCATAGCGCCGAACACGATTATGGGCGAGCGCAAAAACAGACGGAGCGACATATTAACACCCGACTGAAGCTGATTTACGTCGCTCGTCATTCGGGTTATCATGGACGACGTGCCGAGCTTGTCCGTCTCGGAATACGAAAATCTGCCGAGATGTGAAAAGAGCGAATGTCTCATGCCCGTCGCCATGCCGACAGCCGCCTTTGCGGCAAAATACTGCGCGATAACGGCGCAGACAAGTCCAATAATACCAAGCGATACGAGAACGAGGCACATCTTTAAAATATACGAGGTATCTCCGTTTGCAATTCCCTTGTCAACTATCGACTGAACTACAAGCGGAACCATAAGGTCAAAGCAAGCCTCGAGCAATTTAAACAGCGGCGCAATAACACACTCAAGCTTATATTTTCTTAAAAATCTCAAAATAACCTTCATGCCGAGACTCCTTTCATAATAATCTCCCACTATTATAACATTTAAAACAGATAAAATCAATACTTAAAGTACAAAAAAATGCCCACGGAGATCCGTGGGCATTAAAACACACTTATTCAGCGTTATTTATATCTTTCAGATAAAGCATACCTGCTCCCATAAGTCTGCCGAGAAGAACCATATCGTCTCCGCACAGGTGACCCCAGTCGGTGCTGACGGCACCGTTCTCAATATCGCCCGCAGTTACCTTGGAGCGCATTATGTCACCGATTACAAGATAAGAATTTTCAAGTGCGGGGTCCTCGTTTACGATGATCTCTCCGCTCGTCTCATTAAGCTCCTTGGGATCGTACCAATATCCGCAGTTATCCTTCTTGGCTTGGTTCGTAATCTCGGGATTTCCCCACGTATTACCTGCCTCAGCCGCTTCCTGGATAGCATAGTTTACAAAGGAGATTCCATCCTCGGATGCGTATCTTGAAAGGTCCTCACGGAGAGAGTTGACGAGCATCTGCTCATACTTACCGTAGGATTGCGCGACGATCTCATGTAAGGAATCGGATTCACCCTGCACCCAGAAGAAGGACTGTATCTCAATGTTGTACTCCTCGGGGATCATCAAAAACGACTCGTAAACGTACTCAATCATCTGATTGTAGAGATAATCGCCCATGTCGGAAACAAGTCCGTAGGGATCAAGAATATCCTTGATGTTTGTGAATTCTGTGGGAAGCCACTGACCGTTGAGGTACGTGCCGCCCGCCGCTATCTTGATTACGTAAAGAGGCTCGTCGTCCGTGTATCCGTTCTCGGTAAGATAGTCAATAATACCAAGCTCGGGTCCAAAATATGCGTTGGGAATTCCTCCGATACCGTATCTGAAGGGCTCGAAGCTATTGTTTCCCGACACGGTCTGCCATACGTCGGAAGCAGGTGCGATATTGTTGTAGTGAATATATACGTTATCAAAGGTCTTGTTTGCATATCTTGCATTTACGCTGTCCGTAAAGGGTGTGCAGCCCTGCGCGTTGGACTGTCCCGCGATGATTATAACGTTCGCCGTGGGCTTTGAGGGGTCAGAGCTTCTGTCAATAAGCTCTACCGTCCACTCAGCAATATCAACGCAAATGCCCGAGCCGAATATTGCAACGAAGGTTATCTTGTGCTCACCTGTACTGAGCGCGGTTGTATTTACCTTAATATCAAAGCTCTTGCCCTTGTTACCGACTGTCTGCTTGTCGCCAGCATCCAATCTACCTGCCGTGCTTTCAACAATATTAGCAGTATCACCGTCTACGTAGTATCCGAACTTTGATATAACGGTATCAAATCCGCAGCTTCCCATAAGCGAAATGGGCAGACCTACATACAAGTCGGAAATAACAACGCTACCCGTTGAAGCATCGACGCTGTCTATCACAGCACCTACGTAGCCCGTGTCGGGGTTTTCAAAGGTCATATTTGCAGAACCTATGGAGAAATTCTTGTAAATGCTGCCCGAGAGTGCGGGTATATCTCTTTTCTCGCCGCAAACGGTACAATCCGTGGAATAGACCGTTTCGTACTTGTGTCCAAGCTTGGGAGCGAGCGTTTCATTACAGTCAACGCACTTCTGTGCATCTGTACACGTGGGCTCTGCGCCGGGTGTATGACCGGTTGCGGGAATGGTTACCTGCTCACTGAGGGTAGCTCCGCAAACGGAACATCCAATCTCATCGGTGAGTCCGTCATACTTACAGCTTACCTCTGTTCCCTCTTTTACTACGACCTCAGTATGTACTCCGGTTGCGGGAATTTCCTGCTGTGCGGTGAGTATCTCGCCGCAAACAGAGCAAATAACACCGTCGGTGAGTCCCGTATCAACGCAGGTTGCGGGTGTACCTGCAACCGTTTCTTCTACGTGGTCGCAGATTGCCGTTATCGTTATTGTGATTCTTGTCGCGCCATTCTCAAAATACGTGTATTCCTCGGAGAACTCGTATCCCTCTGCCTTGGATACCTTGCCCTTATAGCCGTTGTATTCCTCAAGCTTGAAGGTTGCAACGCCGTTTGCGTCGGTCAGGACGGGGTTGAAGCAGGTCTCGTCCTTGCAGACGACTACTCTGACGCCCTCTACGGGATTACCGTCGGTGTCCTTAACCACTACCTCATACTCTACCTTGCCCTCGTCGGGATCAGCGGTGGGAGCCTCGGTGGGAGTTGTGGGAATTTCTATCGTGGGTGCCTCTGTGGGCTCCTGTGTGGGCTCCTCGGTGGGTGCGTTTGTGGGTGCATCCGTGGGAGCGGTCGTAGGCTGCTCGGTGGGGGTTTCGTCACCGTTGCAGGCTACTGCCAAAAGCATACATGAAATGAGCATAACTGCTACGAGCAGTACGCCAAAATACTTTTTAAGTTTCATAATTGCCTCCTTGAAGGTCGGCGCGTCCGCGCCGCAATATTATACTTATTTTACCATGAAAAAAATATTTTGTCAATACGTTGAACCGATGATTTACTCCCTGCCATAAAAAATAACCGACGCGGAATAATCCGCATCGGTTATTTTGGGTTTATTATTCAGCGTTATTTAAATTTTCAAGGTAAAGCATACCCGCTGCCATCCACTTGCCGAGGAGTACCATATCGTCTCCGCACGTGTGAGCGTAGTCTGTACTGGGTACGCCGCCCTCATAGTCGCCCGCGGTAGCCTTGGAACGAATGATGTCCGCAAGAACGAGATAGGAATTCTGTATAGCGGGAGTTTCGTTAGTGATAAGCTCTCCGCCCGTCTCTGTGAGTGTCTTGGGATCGTACCAATATCCGCAGTTATCCTTCTTGCACTGGTTTACGGTCTGGGAGAATACCCAGTTGATATTTCCTTCGGGAGTTTCTGCAATAGCATAGTTTACAAAGGAAATTCCGTCAAGAGCTGCACACTCGATAAAGTCGGAACGGATAGAGTTGAGAAGCATCTGCTCATAATCTCCATACTGCGCTGCAACGTTGGGATCGCCCGCGTCAGACTCACCCTGTACCCAGAAGAAGGACTGGATCTGGATGTTATACTCATCGGGAATCATTGCAAGAGACTCGTCGATATAGTCTCTCATCTGATCGTAAAGATGAGCACCCATATCGTCTACAAGTCCGTACACATCATATGCGCCGGGGAACCACTGACCGTTGAGGAATGTTCCTGCTGCCGTAAACTTAATAATGTAGAGAGGAGCGTCGTCAGCATAGCCGTTTGCCGTAAGGTAATCAACTATACCAAGCTCAGGACCGAACCAGAGTGTGCTCTGTCCGCCAACACCGAGCTTATACTGCTCAAAGCCATCGTTGGAGAAAAGTGTCTTCCACGTTCCGCCGTCCGAGGAACTATCCATAACGACGTTGATGTTATTGTAGTGAATATATACGTTTTCGTAGTTTTTGCTTCCGTATGTCGCCGTGATACCGTCGTTGATGGGGCTTGCACCGTATGCGTTGGACTGACCGGAAATAATGATTACATTTGCCGTGGGCTTGTCGGAGTCAACGGTTCTGTCAACGACGTTGACCGTCCACTCTGCAACGTCAACGCAAATGCCCGAGCCAAAGATAGCAACGAAGGTGATTTTGTGCTCGCCTGCCGTGAGTGCATACGTGTCTACAGTAATATCAAAGCTCTTACCCTTGTTACCGACGGTAGGTCTGTCAGCGGAATCCAATTTGCCCGCCGTATATTCAATGATATTTTCAGAATTTTCATCTACATAGTAGCCGAACTTGGATACGATAGAGCTGAATCCCGCACTTCCCTGAATAGAGAGCTTTACGCCCGCGTAAAGCTTGGAGATAACTACCGCACCGGTCGTGTTATCAAAGCTTTCAAGCGTTGCGCCTCTGAATTCATGAGACTCGGAGGACGAGAAGCTGACCTCCGTGGAGCCGATAGTGAAATTACCGAAGATGCTGCCGACGTGCGTGGGTACTTCTCTTTCGTCATTACAAACGGAACAGACCGTTGCGTAAACGCTTTCATAGGTGTGTCCGAGCTTGGGAACGAGCGTTTCATTACAGTCAACGCACTTCTGTGCCTCGGTGCACGTGGGCTCTGCGCCGGGTGTGTGACCGGTTGCGGGAATGGTTACCTGCTCGCTGAGGGTAGCTCCACAAACGGAACATCCAATCTCATCGGTGAGTCCATCATACTTACAACTTACCTCTGTTCCCTCTTTTACTACGACCTCTGTATGTACTCCCGTCGCGGGAATCTCCTTCTGCGCGGTGAGTATCTCGCCGCAAACAGAGCAAATAACACCGTCGGTGAGTCCCTTATCAACGCAGGTTGCGGGTGTACCTGCAACCGTTTCTTCTACGTGGTCGCAGATTGCCTTTATCGTTATTGTGATTCTCGTCGCGCCGTTCTCAAAATACGTGTATTCCTCGGAGAACTCGTATCCCTCTGCCTTGGATACCTTGCCCTTGTAGCCGTTGTATTCCTCAAGCTTGAAGGTTGCAACGCCGTTTGCGTCGGTCAGGACGGGGTTGAAGCAGGTCTCGTCCTTGCAGACGACTACTCTGACGCCCTCTA
>JAFTKY010000009.1 GCA_017453005.1 Clostridia bacterium
AATGACTTGAATATTGTTCAATATCTCCGCGCCGTAGGTCCTCGGAAGCCTTGTCTTGCAAAGGTCTGCGACGGTGTACGCGATGTCTCTGTCGGTCTGGCGCGCAAGGTAAAAGAAGTCTCCGTTTTTGACGTCAAGCACGGGCATTTCTCCGCGATTTATTTTGTGCGCGTTGGTAACGATAAGCGACTGCTGTGCCTGACGGAATATCTCGTTGAGGCGTACGGTTGAAAATCTCTGCGAATCAAGCAGATCACGCAGTACGTTTCCTGCCCCAACGCTCGGAAGCTGATCCGCGTCACCTATAAGAATAACTCTCGCGCCCGGCTTTACAGCGCGCAAAAGCGCCGCCATGAGGCTGTTATCTATCATGGACGCCTCGTCTATAATGATTACGTGCTCGTCAAGCAGATCCGTCTCGTTCCGACGGAAGCCCGCACCGCCCGTCTCCTCGCTGCCGTATTCAAATTCGAGCAGTCTGTGCAGAGTTTTTGCCTCGTATGACGTCGCCTCGGACAGCTTTTTCGCGGCTCTGCCCGTAGGTGCGGCAAGAGCTACCTTCATGTCAAGGCTGTTGAAAATATCAAGCAACGCCTTGACAATGGTGGTCTTACCCGTTCCCGGTCCGCCTGTGAGCAGCATAACTCCGCTCTCAAGGGCGAGGGATATCGCCTGCTTTTGAAGTGACGCATACTCAAATCCGCATTTTCTCTCCTCGTTTTTGATAAAGAGGCGTATGTCCGCGGCGGATACCGCGGGACATATCTTGTCTATAAGCATGAGCTTTTCAGCTATGTATTTTTCATTTTCGTAGGCTCTGCGCTCAAAAAGATATTCCACGCCCTCGCTCTTGTAGGACTTTATCTTGCGCATGGAAATAAGCTCGTCTATTGCGTCACTTGCCTGCAACGGCTCAACACCAAGTAACCTTGAAGCGGACTCAACGAGACCCTCGCGGGGCAGACAAACGTGTCCGTTTTGTGCCGCCTCTCCCGACAGAAGGTACAAAATTCCGCTTGAAATTCTCGCCGTGGAGTCTCTTTCAAGCCCGAGCTTCATAGCCATCTGGTCGGCTCTCTCAAAGCCGACGCCCTCTATCTCGTCGCAGATGCGGTAGGGGTTAGCCTTTGCGACGTCAACTGCCGCCGCGCCCCATCTTTTATAAATTCGCACGGTAATTGCCGCGCCGAAAAATTCTCTGAAAAAGAGCATAGCGGTTCGTATGCCCGCTTTTTCCTTGAAGTCCTCACATATCGCCTTTGCCTTTTTGAGGCTTATTCCGGGTATATCTGACAGCCAATCGGGGTGATTTTCAAGCACGTCAAGGGTTTCGTCGCCAAATTGGTCAATTATTTTCTGCGCTGTCTTTTTGCCTATTCCCTTTATCGCACCCGAGGAGAGATACCGCAATATCGCCGTGGCGTTTGCGGGAAGAAATCTCTCGTATTGCGACACCGAAAACTGTCTGCCGTATTTGGCGTTGTGCTTCCACACACCGTAGACCTTTACAGAGTCGCCCTCGCTTATATAGGGCATTACTCCCGTTACGGTTATAAGGTCATCGTCGTCCGTGCCGAGGTCACACACGGCGTATCCGTTTTCTTCGTTGTAATATATGATGTGTTCGATGCTGCCGGAGATTGCAAGGACGTCGTCCTCGCGCTCCTCCATCGGCCCGTTCATGAAGTTATCCATGCATGGCCTCCTTTCTTGTTTTTTGACGGGTAAGGGGAACTTATAGAAGTTCCCCTGTTGCTTTTGAATTTTATGCGAAAATTTCAGCCTTGAGCTTGTCTGCAAGGTCGGTCTTCTCCCATGCCACGCCAAGGTCCTCTCTACCCATGTGACCGTACGCCGCAAGGTCACAGTAAATAGGCTTGCGAAGGTCAAAGTCACGGATAATTGCCGCGGGACGAAGGTCAACGAGCTTTTCTATCGCCGCGCTGATCTTTGCCTCGTCTACCGTTGCAGTTCCAAACGTATCAACCATGACGGAAACGGGACGAGCAACTCCGATAGCATACGCTACCTGAACCTCGCACTTCTTGGCAAGTCCTGCCGCAACCACGTTCTTTGCGATATATCTCGCCGCATAGCACGCGGAACGGTCAACCTTCGTGGGGTCCTTGCCCGAGAATGCACCGCCGCCGTGACGCGCATATCCGCCGTATGTATCAACTATTATCTTTCTGCCCGTAAGTCCCGTGTCGCCCGCAGGTCCGCCGATAACGAATCTGCCCGTGGGATTTACGTATATCTTGGTTGCCTCGTCCATAAGTGCAGCGGGCACGATGGGCTTAATTACATTCTCTATAACGTCTGCTCTTATCTGCTCAAGCGTTACTGTCTCGCTGTGCTGGGAGGACACGACGATGGTATCCACTCTTACGGGTACGTCATCGTGATATTCGACCGTCACCTGCGTCTTGCCGTCGGGGCGGAGGTAGTCCATAAGACCGCTCTTTCTGACGTCGGTAAGCTGCTTTGCAAGCTTATGTGCCAAGGAGATAGGCAGGGGCATAAGCTCGGGGGTCTCGTCGCACGCGTATCCGAACATAAGTCCCTGGTCACCTGCACCCGTGTCAAGACCGTCGTTATCAGTTCCCTCCTTTGCCTCGTAGGACTTATCAACACCCATCGCAATGTCGGGAGACTGCTCGTGAATAGAGCTTATAACCGCACAAGAATCGCAGTCAAAGCCAAACTTTGCGCGAGTATATCCGATCTCGCGGACAGTCTCTCGCACGATAGTCTGAATGTCAACGTAAGCCTCTGTGGTGATCTCACCCATTACGGACACAAGTCCCGTTGTGCAGAACGTCTCGCACGCAACTCGGGAGTTGGGGTCCTGACGGAGTATCTCGTCAAGTATCGCGTCGGAGATCTTGTCGCTTATTTTGTCGGGATGTCCTTCGGTTACGGACTCCGATGTGAATAATACTTTTTTCATTTTTCTATATATCCTTTCATATTTTACAATTCCTTGGTTTAAAAAGCTCTGCTTGCAGACATACAAGCAGAGCTATACTCCATGTTTGTGTACTTATCTGCTTGGAATTGGCACCTTTTCCTCAAAGCAGGCCAGGTTGCCGTGGTTTCTGCGAGCCGCTCTCTCCACCACTCTTGATAAGGTATTCTTTTTACTATATTATTTTAGCATACTGACACGGGTTTGTCAATAGGCTAACCACATAATTATATACTTTTCGACGCGAGTTATTCGGGCTTTATCCTATTGCAAAGCTTTGAGAAAAAGAATGACGCAACACCGCCCGCCGCGATACATCCAATATATATCAGGATATTATACCATGCCGTATTGAAGGACGGAAGGATCATAAGCGTAGTCGCTATCACAAATCCGATAACGCAGTGAGACACCACCGAGTAGAACTTGTCAAACACAAGTCGCATAAGCCTTGAGAAAAGCAGCAGCGTTGCGAGCATCGCTATTCCGAGCGGTATCAGCACACCAAAATCAAGCTTGGATATTCCCTCGCTCATTTTTTCGTATATACCGAAAAACAAAAGCAACGTCGAGGAGCTGAAACCGGGAATTATAAAGCTCAGTCCCCACAAAAGACCGCATATAAGCCAGCCGACGGTATTGGGGACAATAGTGATCTGCCACACGTTCTTAAACACAAAGAATACAGCGGAAATCGTCACAAAGCTGACCGCAAGACCTATATATGAGCCCTTGCCTCTGCCCTCCTTGCCCGCATCACGCCAGATGTCGGGTATGGTTCCCGCAATAAGTCCCACGAAAACGCATAATACCACCGCTTCGTTGAGCCTCAGAAGCCAATTCGTCACTCCCGCAAAGCCGACAAAGCCGAGCCCCGCGCCAATGCCGACGAATATTATAAGCTTCCAATGCTTTTTTATTCCTTTTATCGGGGACGAAAGCACCTCGATCAAATGATCGTATATACCAAAGGCATAACACAGCGTGCCCCCGCTAACTCCGGGAAGTATGGCTCCGATTCCCACAATGAAGCCTTGTACTATCCATAAAATAAATTGCAATATCCTGTTTTTTTGAAGTCTCATTTTTTATAATCCTTTTTTGAGGAACATTCTTTATCTTATTATACACCACTGCGTGCTGAAAATCAATATTTTTCTGCAATTCAGCCAAAGGTAAAGCTTCCGCCCAGAACGACGATAAATATTACCAGGGACACCGCAATAAAAGCAGCTCCTATCCCAAGCACTACAAGATTTGTAACCCAGCCCTTGCGCTTTTCATTTGTCACAGCCGTATCTGTCGAGGAGATTATTCTCGCCGCCTTCAAGGCTCTTGAGACGGGCTTATAAAGCACAAGAACAAGCGCGGCGTTCATAACAGCCTTTGCAAAATTAAACGGTAAAAACAGGGTGGGTATCATATCAGCTATTACGCCGACAGACTGTCCCGTGTATATGGGAGTAATCAAGAGATTAAGCAAAAGCATCATTGCCGTCATTGAGACGACGGAAACACCAAGACCGATGGCCGCGCCCTTGATATTCTTTTTATATTTGTAGATCAACGCGCAGCTGCAGGAAAACGCCGCCGTTGACAGAAAATTCATAAGGAAGCCCCAAAATCCCGTATCCCCGACAGTTATCAATTCAATAAATGCCACGGCAAACGAAATAATGAGTGAGCATATAGGACCGAAAAGCAGTCCTGCAATAGTTACCACCGTGTCCTTTGCGTCAAAGGTCAGAAATCCGACCTTTATCCATGAGGTTACAAGCATTACTACGTATGCCAGCGCGCAGAACAGTGCATATACTACTATTTTTTTGATCTTAACGGCGGTGCCGTTGTGTCGTTGATTTTGAGTTGACATAAAAAAATCCCCTTTCTTGTGGGGGGAGACAAAGGCAGGCGTATACCGCCACCAAAAAATCTTCTCTCATCCAGACTTTACCCGATAGCTCGGACTGTTGGTCAGGGAATTTCACCCTGTCGGCGTTGAGCATTGATGCCAACGTTCGCAGACTATACTGCCGGTACGGAAATTCACCGATCCCACAAAGATATTAT
>JAFTKY010000010.1 GCA_017453005.1 Clostridia bacterium
CCCCGACGTGATCCACATAGTTCCCGAGGAAGGCAGAGTAACGCTCGGCGTTGATGCGGCAAGATTTTTAAAGAGCAATATCTATCTGCCGCCTACCGACCTTGACGTCAAGGCGTATATTATCGACAGCGCCGATATTATGACACAGCAGGCACAGAACGCCCTTCTGCTCTCACTTGAAGAGCCGCCCGAGTACATCATGTACTTTTTGATATGCGAGAATTCCTCCTCGCTGCTTGAAACGGTCAAGAGCCGCGCTCCTATTCTCCGAATGGAAAAGATAGCCCCTCGCGATATTGCGGAATATTTGCTCAAAAACAACTCCCGTGCGCGTCAGCTGAAGGAAACCTCCCCCGAGGAATTTGATGAGCTTGTCTGCGCCTCGGACGGAAGCATCGGAGAGGCATTGTCACTGCTTGACATGCGAAAGCGCAAGTCGGTTTTTGAGAACCGCAGAATAGCGAAAGATTTTATCGGACTTGCATCGGGCAAGCTTGGACGGGACAAGCTTGAGCTTGTAATGTCTCTGGGCACGAAAAGACAGGACGTATGCGAGCGCCTCTCGTATATCCAATACGCCCTGCGAGACCTTATCGCGCTCAAAAGAAGTGACGACGCGCCTCTGTGCTTTTACGCCGACAGAGATTCTGCCGCCGAGCTTTCCACGCATTTTACGTCCGGAAAGCTGCTCACTCTTTACGAGGCGACCGAGACCGCCGCAGACGATCTCTCACGCAATACAAACGTAAAGCTCACGCTTATAAATATGCTGAAAAATTCAGAGCTTATCTGAAAAACGAAAGGATAAATATGGACTCCAACAACAATGCAAATAGCGGCGCGCAGAACAAAAAGCGCCGCAGAAGAAAGCCTTATTATAATAATAAAAAGCACAAGAACAACCAACCCGAGCAGGTAAACGAGCAGGTGCAGTCCGCCGAGGTTGAAGCACCCGAGGAGGATATGTTCTCTCCCGAGGAGTACGATACCCCCGAGGTCACGGTAAGCATCAGCACCGAGAACACCCCAAAAATTCACGTTACGGGCGTCAGATTCAAGGCAAACGGAAAGATTTATTTCTTTGACAAAAACAACCTCAAGCTCTCCGACGGCATATACGTCATAGTTGAGACCGCGCGCGGTCCCGAGTTTGGCGAGGTAGCCTTTGCCGACCGCGAGGTGCCTGAGTCCTCTCTCGTGCTGCCTCTTCGCCCCGTGCTCCGTCTCGCCACTCCCGAGGACAAAAAGCACCACGACGACAACAAGAAAAAGGAAGACGAGGCGTTTGCCATTTGTCTTGAAAAGATAGCGAAGCACGAGCTTGATATGAAGCTCGTTGAGGCGCAGTACACCTTTGATAACTCAAAGCTCCTCTTTTACTTCACAAGTGCGGGACGCGTTGACTTCCGCGAGCTTGTAAAGGACCTTGCCTGCGTATTCAAGACAAGAATATAGCTTCGTCAGATAGGTATTCGTGACGAGGCAAAGCTCATGGGCGGACTTGGCGCGTGCGGCAGACCTCTTTGCTGTACCACCTTCCTCTCCGACTTCGTTCAGGTATCCATCAAGATGGCAAAGGAGCAAAACCTCTCGCTCAATTCGGGTAAAATATCGGGCTGCTGCGGACGACTTATGTGCTGTCTGCAGTACGAATACTCCACCTACGAGGAGGAGACCGCGAAAACTCCCCCCGTGGACTCCAAGGTCAAAACTCCCGACGGCGTAGGTATAGTCACCGAGATAAGCCCCCTTGCGGGCAATATCAAGGTGCGTCTTGACGACCACCCCGACGTAGCACCAAAGACCTATAAGCGCGATGACGTAAAGGTGCTTTCGCGTCCCGAAAAGAAGGAAGATAAATAAATTTTATAAAAATCACAAAAAAATTTCAATTTAGTGTTGAAAAAATTTGTTTTTTGTGATACAATGTACTAGTAAAATATTTTAAACGGAGGATAATACTATGGCTTACAAGATTACCGAAGATTGCATCGGTTGCGGCGCGTGTGCAGCAGACTGCCCCGTTGAGGCTATAACCGAGGGCGACGGCATATATGTAGTTGATGCTGACAAGTGCATCGATTGCGGTAACTGTGCAGACACCTGCCCCGTAGGTGCTCCCGTTCAGGCATAAAAAAATCAGTTTGCGCCGAGTATCTACTCGGCGTTTACTTTTAATGGAGATTTCATGAATTCACAAAACAATTCACTCAAAATAAATGAAAATCTGACACTCTCGCAAAACACTCGCGGTCTGACATTTGGCACTGACGCGTATTTGCTCGCGGCATTTATGTCGGGCGGCTCAAAAAAGCGCGCGGCGGACCTTGGCAGCGGCACGGGGGTCATTTCTCTGCTCTGTCAGTCAAAGGGCAAATTCGCTCACGTCTGTGCAATAGAGATACAGGAGAGCTTTGCCGCGCTCATAGAAAAAAACGCGGCGGACAATTCCCTCTCGGACAAAATTACACCTATCTGCGCCGACCTGCGAGACGTGAATTCAAGTCACACGTGCGGTGAGCTTGATTGCGTTTTCGCCAATCCCCCCTACATGAAGGCAAACTCGGGAAAGCGAAATCGGGACGATGAAAAATTCATTGCGCGCCACGAGGTCTACGGCGGCATTGAGGACTTTTGCGCTTGCGCGTACAGACTTCTCAAGCACGGCGGCAAGTTCTGTGCCGTTTGGCGTCCCGACCGTCTGACCGACCTTATTTGCGCGCTGCGAAATAACCGCCTTGAACCAAAGGGACTTGTGTTCGTACACGCGCACCCGAGCGCACAGCCGTCAATGGTACTTGTCGAGGCAATAAAGGGCGGTGCGTCCGGCAACAAGCTTTACAGACCTCTCTATCTGTCGCTCACCGCAGAGGAGAGCAAAAGCAATATTCTCTCCCCCGACGCGCAGAAAATTTACGACACCTGCTCGTTTGAGGATTTCTTAAAATAATTCTGAATAATAATCGTATGGGCGTCAATTTGCAAGCAAGTCTCGCAAGCCGCCCGTCAAAGTTAGGACATCTGTATGGAAAACATGAAACGCGTCTTGAGCTACACACGCAGAGCCATAGACGATTATTCAATGATAAACGAAGGCGACAAAATAGCCGTTGGCGTCTCGGCAGGCAAGGATTCTCTTACCCTACTTTGCGCTATGGCGTATCTGCGCCGATTTTACCCTAAAAAATTTGAGCTTATCGCAATAACGGTGGACATGGGCTTTGAGCCAAAGCAGGATTTTTCTCAAATACGGGCTCTTTGCGACGAGCTCGGCGTGGAGTATCACGTCGTCTCCTCTGAAATCTACAAAATAATTTTTGAGGTCAGACAAGAAAAAAATCCCTGCTCGCTCTGTGCAAAGATGCGCCGAGGCGCGCTGAATACGGCGGCAAAGGAGCTTGGCTGCACATCAGTCGCTCTCGGACACCATTTTGACGACGTAGTCGAGACGTTTATGCTCAACCTCTTTTTTGAGGGCAGACTTGGGTGCTTCTCTCCCGTCACCTATCTGTCGCGCGTGGGGCTGAACGTCATTCGTCCCATGATATATATGCCCGAGCGGGACGTCGCTGAATTCTCAAAAAAGAACTCTCTGCCCGTCCTCTCATCTCCCTGCCCCGCAGACAAAAACACCGAGCGCGAGGAGATGAAGACACTGCTTCGCGCGCTTGAGCGCGACAACAGAGGCCTGCGCTACCGTATATTCGGCGCGATAACGCGCGGCGGGCTTGACGGCTTCCGTGACGTTGGCAGAATGGAAGGAATAAAAAAATATTCCGAGGATTTCGCCGAAGGTGAGGACTGATTTTGTCCCCCACATACAAAAATAACAAAAAATTACGCCTCGTCCGACAAAATTTCTTTCATATTTATGACAATTTTTTTCAAAAAAATACTATACAAGCAAATAATTTTGTGATACAATAATTATGTTATATTTTACCGTCGCACAGACGGTGTCAAGGAAAGGATAGACAAAAACATGAAGAAGCTTTACACAGGTAAAACAAAGGACGTTTACGAGCTTGAAAACGGCAACGTATTGTTGAAGTTTAAGGACGACTGCACGGGCAAGGACGGAGTGTTCGATCCCGGCGAAAACACGGTAGGACTTACTATTGAGGGTATCGGCAAGGCGAATCTTGAAACGTCTATCCACTACTTTGAATTGCTCAAGGCAGCGGGAATCAAGACCCACTATGTCTCCGCAGACCTTGAAAACGCAACCATGGAGGTGCTCCCCGCCGAGTGCTTCGGCAAGGCGCAGGGCGGCGGCGGACTTGAGGTCATTTGCCGTCTCGTTGCTACGGGCAGCTTTATCCGCAGATACGGCGAGTACATAAAGAACGGCACGCGTATCCCCGGCGGCTACGTTGAGTGTACCTTCAAGAATGACGAAAAGGGCGATCCGCTCGTAACGGGTGAGGGTCTTGAAGTCCTCGGCGTTATGTCTCCCGAGATGTTTACCGAAATGAAAAAGCAGACCCTCGCTATCACAAAGATAGTTGCAGACGACCTCGCCTCCATCGGTCTTGACCTTTGGGACATCAAGTTTGAGTTCGGCTATAACAACGGCGATGTAGTTCTCATTGACGAGATAGCATCGGGTAACATGAGAGTTTACAAGGGCGACACCATCGTTCCCCCCGTCGAGCTTACAAAGCTTATTCTTAACAGATAAAAAATACCGAAAAAAGCGTGTTGTCCTGAATGGATAACACGCTCAAATAATTTATAAGGTCTATCTCAAGCACGAGATAGACCTTATAAATTATTCTAAAGCACCCCTCGGGTGCTTTTTCTGTATTATTCCTTTATTTCCTCGTTGGCATCCAACTCTTCCGATTTCTGATTTTCTGTCTCTTCCTTAGCTTTTTCAAGCGCCTTTTCCTGCTTTTTTTCAAATATTCTCTTGATTGCAAGCGTGATTGAGACGCACAGCGCAAAGTACGGCGCACCCGGGAGCATCCAGAACGCCCACATACCCGTGGCTACCCACAGTGCCCATTCCCATTTGAAAACAAAGCCGAGCAGATAGCATCCCCACACGGGCAGACCGACAACCAAGCAGACAATGCCAAATAAGACCAGCGTTCGCCAGTCCTTACATTCCGCCCACAACCATTTGATAAAGTTAGTAACGGTATTTTTCAGCTTGTTCCATAGTTTTTTCATAAGATAAATGCCCGTATATATTTTTTAATATTGCTATCTTTGGTTATTATAACACACTTTTTTTCGCGTGTCAATGTTTGTATGAAATTATCTTTGGCGTTTTTTATGAATATCCAAAATACCGATTGGAAAATCAAAACCACCAATACTCATCCTTATATTTTGATTTGCGCTTATAATTTATCTCGTGAAGGAGGCTGTGCCTGTTTTTTGAAAACGTCTCGTCACGCATAATATCCGCCCTTATCTCGGCGGCAATATCGCTCAGATCAACAACGCCGACAAGCACTCCACCCTCAAAGGACAGCTCTATGAGTGTCTCAAACGCCCATCCTCGCTGAACTCCCATGTGTATGTAAAAGTCTCTCAAAAAACCCCGTCCTATTACCATTTTCCCCCTATACTCGATTTTTATACCAAGCCCGCTGTATTTTAAAAATCCTATATCCGCTACGTAATTCCCCGTTTTAGCGTCAATCAGAGGAGCAACGCCGTTTATTGGGGGATAGACTCCATCAGGCGTATTGATATTGAGGTCGTCCAGCACGAGCATACCGTTCCTGACGTCATAGCCGCACCAATATCCTCGCCAACACATTGAGCACATCTCCCCGTCAGGCTCAACGCCGTAAGCTGAAGGCTCAAACGGTATTATATCCGTTTTCATCAATATATTGTATTCCGTTCCGTTGAAATTGAGGTTATCCGCCATCTGTCCCGACATATAAGATCCTCCCACCTTGCAGGTTACATTTATTATATCATAATAAGACGTCACCGTCAATAAAAAACAAGCCCGGCTGCCCTTGAATGTAGAAAACCCCTCGCAAAAATTTGCGAGGGGTTAAGCTCAAACCGCCGGAGTATAAAATTTAACGTAATAGATGACTGTGAAAACAATTCCTATCAGGAGAAATGCCAAGCCAACAAAAAGAATTGCATGGTCGCCGCTCTTTTTTCTTTCGCTCATCTTTCTCTCACGGTAATCGGCGTACTTTTCGTGCTTCATTCTACCCATCGGAATAAATGCAAGCGCAATATTCCTCAGAACGAAGCCAATTCCAAGCAACGCCCCCTCCTCGCTCACGTACAGCATACCGCCAAACAGTACGAACAGCACGCCGGAAACGGTGAAGCCATCTGACAGTATCTGCATGTTAATTGCAGCGCTGTCGGTGAAGAAGCCTTGGATACAGAACACCATGACCGTGATAAGGGCAGCTACGCCGAAACAAATAATATATTTTATCAGTAATGATTTGTTTTCCTGTCTCACTGAACATCAACCTCTCACGTGTTATTTATCTCTTGCTTATATTTTTCCTCTTCTGCATCATTACAATACACGAAATGTCCGGGAGCTATCTCGCGGAAGCTGGGCATGTCGGTTGAATAATCATGCTCTGCAAGAGGATTGTAGGTTATTCTCGTACGCTGCTTTTCATATACGGGGTCAGGCAACGGAATTGCCGACAAAAGCGACTTCGTATAAGGATGCAAGGGGTGCTTGAACAGCTCGTCCGAGTCGGCAAGCTCTACCATTTTACCGAAATACATAACGCCTATTCTGTCCGAGAAATATTTAACTACGGACAAGTCGTGCGCGATGAACAGAATGGTAAGTCCCATGCTCTCTCTGAGGTCGTTGAGCAGGTTGATTACCTGCGCCTGAATAGATACGTCAAGCGCGGAGATAGGCTCGTCGGCAATAATCATCTCGGGCTGCATTACGACAGCTCTCGCGATACCGATACGCTGACGCTGACCGCCCGAAAACTCGTGCGGATAACGGTCTGCGTGCTCGCGGACGAGACCAACCGTCTCAAGTATCTCGTAAACCTTTTCGTTGATATATTCCTTATCTCTTATTCCGTTAAAGATCAGACCCTCGGCGATAATATCACGGACGGTCATACGGGGGTCAAGAGACGCGATAGGGTCCTGGAATATCATCTGTATCTGAGTGATAAGTCTGCTCTTTTCAGCAGCACGGCATCTCGTCTTATATTCCTTCTCCAAAGCCTTGAGCTTTACGGGATCGCTCTGCGCAGCTCTGAACTTATCGGCGTACTCCGCCTCAAGCTTCTTTAAAAGAGACTTTGCATACTGCGCGTCGACTGCCTTACTGTCGAGCTTTGCATCGCGTATCAACGCTCTGTTTTTCGCAACGATATCGTTGTACCGCTCCTGGCTTATCTTCTTGTTGGAAAGATCCTTCTTTGCCTGCTTAATGGCGTCCTTGTACGAGCGCGTACCCGCGCCTATTCTCTGACCCTTGAAGTATACGTTACCCGAGGTAATGTCATACAGCTTGATGATGGATCGTCCCGTAGTGGTCTTGCCGCATCCCGACTCACCAACGAGTCCGAATGCCTCTCCCTTTTTTATCTCAAAGCTTACGTCATCTACTGCCTTGAGGTCCTTTCGTCCCAAACGGAAATACTGACAGAGATGGTCAACCTTTAATAATACTTCGTTATTATTCTCCATGATTGCCTCCTCTTTCCTTCATTCGTTTGATACGCTCGGTGATGATCTTGGGAATCTCAACCTTAGGAGCATTGGGGTGGAGCAGCCACGTTGCAGCATAGTGCGTGGGAGATACCTCGAACATAGGAGGCTGCATCTCGTAGTCTATCTCCATGGCGTACTTGTTTCTTTCAGCAAACGCGTCGCCAACGGGGGGATATATCATATTCGGGGGTGTACCGGGAATAGCGTCAAGCTTTTCGTTGGTATCAAGGTCAGGCATAGAGGAAAGAAGTGCCCACGTGTAGGGATGCTGAGGATCGTAGAATACCTCCTCCGCCGTACCGTATTCAACTATCTTACCCGCATACATAACGGCAATTCTGTCCGCCATGTTAGCAACTACGCCCAAATCGTGTGTAATAAATATGATAGAAAGGTTACGCTCAGCCTTAAGCTTATTTATAAGCTCAAGTATCTGAGCCTGGATCGTAACGTCAAGTGCCGTCGTAGGCTCGTCACAGATAAGTATGTCGGGGTTTGCCGACAGAGCGATAGCGATAACTATACGCTGACGCATACCGCCCGAGAACTCAAACGGATACTGTCTGTAACGCATTCTCGCCTCGGGGATACCAACCTCGTCCATGAGCTTGATAGCCTTTTCCTTTGCGATACGCTTTGTAAGCACGTAAACCACCTGCGAAGCCTTTGCCTTGAGATAATCAACGAGCTCTATGCAACGCTTGTCAACGTCAATGCTTGCCGCATTCTCAACGTCTGCGCGGAACTTGTTTATTACTCTGTTAAGCACCGAAACGATGATCTCTATCTGTTCGGCAGGCTCGATAACCGACTTAGGAACTACCTGCCAGTCAACTCTCTTGCCCTTAGCGAGCAACGCCTCTCTCTTTGCCGTCTGACGGGCAAAGCGCGCCTCCTCCTTGGGGTTATTCTTGATATAGAAGAAGTACTTTTCCACTTCTCTTTCAAGCGCACCGCCAAAGGTATACGCTACGTTGTCCTTAATAACAGCCAAGGGGTCTATTGCCGCGCGAACGCTCTTGCTCACACTCTTGCAGAGTGCTTCTGCGTCATGCTCGCTGAAGCTGCCCGCCTTAAAGAAATCTACAGCGTTCTGCAAAGCAGTAATTGCCTCTCTCTTGTTATCGAGGGTCTTGTTTATGGAGTACTGAATAGCGTGCTTTTCAAGAGCCAGGAAGGACGTCATATAGTCATCCATAAGGAACTTATACGCCATCTCGTTTGCCTCTTCTACGGGCATTCTGCTGAGGTCAGTCTCGGGGTTCTTGTATACGTAGTAACCGATTCTGAAGAAGTTGTACTCGGGGTGAGAGAGCATATCCTCTGCCGTCTTCTTGATAGCACTGAGGACCTCAACGGTTTCAGCGGACGCCTCCTTCTTGGATGCACCGACACCGGCTGCCTTCTTTATGGAATCACCCACGGATACTCTTGCACGCTCTGCGCGCTTAACTCCGTCAAGAGCCGTCGCGTGTCCTGCAAGGGCATTCTCATATCCCGCGATAAAGTACTTATCGTCAACAGCCTTGAGCTTGCGGGCTACGAGATTTATCGTTGCTACGACGTCGATCTTCTGCTTCTTCTCCGTGAGGAAAAGGAAATCGTCTATGGTAGCGATCATTTCCTCTGCGGCGTTACGTGCAGCGTTATAGCTGTTCTCAAGCTTTATTGCCTGAATGTTGAAGTTATCAAACGTCTTGATATATTCCTCTATCTGCTCAACGGTCACGCCCGCATCCGCACCCGCAGCGATAGCCTTCTTCATCATGTCGGACAGGTCTGCAAGGGTCTTATTAAAGGTTACCTTACCTTCCTTGCGGTTTGCCTTGTTCTTGAGAAGCATCGCCTCGGTGATCTGCTTACCGATACGCATGATGGGGTTGAGGGAGGAAAGCGGATCCTGGAAGATCATGGCGATCTTGTCACCGCGGAGCTTATGCATCTCCTCTTCGGGAATACGGACAAGGTCCTGTCCGTCGTAGAGTATTTCTCCGCCCTCGTATATAGCGTTTACGGCGGAAATACCCATAATTGCCTTGGAGGTTACCGACTTACCTGAGCCGGATTCTCCAACTATTGCAAGCGTTTCTCCCTTATAGAGGTCAAAGGAGATGTCACGCACTGCCTGTACCTTACCTGCGTCCGTACGGAAGGATACCTTCAAGTTATTAACTGATAATTTAATTTCTTTACTCATACTTAATCCTCCGATCCTCTGAGCGACGGGTTGAACGCATCGCGCAAGCCGTTACCGAACAAGTTAAAGCTGAGCATCAACAGAATAAGGAATGCGCAGGGGAAGAGTGCCACGTATGCTCTGTAGACCTCTCCCGTCTGGAATGCCTTTTGTCCCGAGTTGATAAGCGTACCGACACTGGTGAGATTTCCTGCCTCAAGGTTAATGATACCCAGGTAGGAAAGGCTGGTCTCCGAATAGATCATCGAAGGAATTACAAGAGCCATGCTCGTAACTATCGTACCGAGGCCGTTCGGGAATATATGCTTGAACATAATTCTCGAATCTCTTGCTCCGAGCGTTCTTGCAGCCAGAACGTACTCCTGATTCTTGAAGCGGTAGAACTGCATACGCGTCGTGTGCGCCATGCCTATCCAGCCCGTTGCAAAGAACGCAATAAACAGAACGAGTGCGCTCTGAATATCCGACAGCTCGTACAAGCCGTGTTCCAGTATGAAATGACCCATGTGGTATTTCAAAAGCGTAATAATGATCATAGACGGAACGGAGCCGAGTATTTCGCAGAATCTCTCCATAGCAAGGTCAAGTCTGCCGCCGAAATAACCCGAGATAGATCCCCAGATAACGCCTACGATGAAGTTTACGATCGCAACGACTGATGCGAAAATGAAGGAGAATCTTGCACCGTATGCAAGGCACGAGAAGATATCCTTACCCGTCTCGGTAGTACCGAACAGGAATACGGGCTCCTGAACGTCGGTTCTAACGAATTTCTCATATCTGTCGGTCTGCGTATGCTCGTAGATATAGTACTCGTAATATTCAACTCTTACCTCTATCGTGCTGGGCTTCTGAACGCCGTAAGCATAGTAGTAGGTCTTTTCTTCCTTTACGACCTTGCCGTTCTTGTCTCTGACAACCTGTCCGTTCTCGTCAAGCTTCGTGACGAGTTCGGTAACACCGTTCTCGCCCTCAATTCTCAAGGAGTTATACTCTGCCATCAGGGAGGATTCCTTACCCTGCTCGTATTTCCAATAGTTGGGGATAATATTGCCGTCCTCATCAAGTGCAGGACGAACTATCGAAGCTCTGGGGTCCTCCATCTTGTAGTAAATGTTGGCGTCGTATTTATTTTTCTCAAGTACAGGTCTGTCAGAGGTCTTTACGACGGGATACAGCACCTGTCTTCCCGTTTCGTTCTGATATCTCTGGATATCGGCAAATTCCTCGGGAGTGATCTCCTTGTATTTACCGAAGCCTACGCCGAAGTACGTGTCATATCGGTAAACGTACGAGGAGCCGTCCTCGCTCTTTGTAACCTCGCCCTTAATGACGTCTCTGCCTGTTTCTGCCTCAAGAGCAAGGTCCTTAAGATAACCGACTAAATTGGTGTCCTTATCTCTGCATCCGTCCCAGAAATTAAGACCGCTGTTTGCAAACAGCTTGGACTTGGGCGTTACGTACGCATACGTCATGTTGTAATAGGCAGGTGTGAAGGGCGTGAACAAGGGGGCGATGATTGCAAAAAGCACCAGGCACATAATAACTATACCGCCGACAACGGCA
>JAFTKY010000011.1 GCA_017453005.1 Clostridia bacterium
AGAGTAATGGAGAAATCTCACCATCTAAATCCGGCACGGATTTAGATGAGAGTTCAACTCTCGTCCCCACCTTTTGGGATTGCTTTGACACAGCACGGTGTCCTTTTTTGTAACCAATAACTTAAATTTTTAAGTTAAAAAAGACTTTTATCTTTATCCATCATATCAACTATGTTTTTCAAACCCTCTTCAAAGCTTAAATACTCTATACCATCGTGTTCTACTTGAGCGATATAAAAAAACTCGCTATCCATATATATATAACTTGAAACTTTAACACTGATTTTTTCTTCCAATGATACACAATTATAAAAATCGTTTAAAAAAAGAATTTTACTATTTTCCTTCGTAACACTGAATTGAAATTTATATTCTTCTAACGGGATATCCTCGCTCGGTGTGCTACCCAAAAACGGCTTCAATTCCTCTATGTTGTTAAAGAAGGAAACTTCAAAAATTATATCCTTGTCAAGAAAATCATCACCTGAAAAATTACGCACTTTTTCATTGGTGGACGTATCAATATAATACAGATCTTTTAAAATGACCTCAAATGTTTGATAATTGTCTGCATTTCCAAGATGATCACGCATCGTCCTGTTGTAACCCGAGCAGGAAGTGAAAACGACAAATATTAAGGCAATAATGACAGTCAAACAAGCAATTTTTTTCATTTTATATCCTCCTTTTAGTGTCCTTGAATTCATTATATCACACAAATGTAAAAAACGCAATCCCTTTGTATCAGAATTACGGTCTGTGTCTGGCGGAGATGGAGAGTAGGAAGAAATCTTACACATAAAATTGCTTGATCAAGAAAAAACAAAGAACAAAAACACGCTGATATTTATTATTTTTTCTTGACAAACCCATCTTTTTATGATATACTGACTATAATACAAGAGGGAGTAGCCGAATGCTCTGCATTTCTGACAACCGTCATCTCGACTTTTTGTCCGGTTGTTTGGATCTATTTGATGGCAAGACTTTTGTGGCATTTCGTCACAAAGGTCTTTTTGTATATTTTGCTTGTAAAAAAACATAATATAAATAAAAAAGGGAGAAAAACATGAAACATTATTTGGAGAGTGCTGATAACGTAATTCAATCCGTAAACAGCAGCCTCGACGGTCTCAGCACCGCAGAGGCGCAAGAACGGCTTGAACGAAACGGCAAAAACAAGCTTGTAGAAGCAAAGAAGGAATCGCTGATACATCGATTCTTTAAGCAGCTTTGCGAGCCCATGACGATCATTTTGCTCGTTGCGGCAGCAATTTCGGCAGGCGTGGAGATCTACGAAGGCATACAATCATCTCACATGGGATTCCCGTCCGACGTGGTCATTATCCTTGCCGTTGTTCTCATCAACGCGATCCTTGGCGTTTTCCAGGAAAGCAAGGCTGAAAAGGCAATCGAAGCATTGCAGGAAATGTCAAAGGCACAAAGCAAGGTCATCCGTGACGGAAAGCAGATCTTCGTTTCAAGCGAGGACCTCGTTGTAGGTGACATCATAGTTCTTGAAGCGGGCGATTCCGTTCCTGCCGACGCGAGAATTATTGAGTGCGCATCAATGAAAATCGAGGAAGCGGCACTTACGGGTGAATCCGTTCCCGTTGACAAAAAGGTAGAATCACTCACTGCGGGTGCCGGCGGCGACGTTGCCCTCGGCGATAGAAAAAATATGGTGTTTATGGGCTCGACCGTAGTTTACGGACGCGGCAAGGCAGTTGTAGTTGCCACGGGCATGGACACCGAAATGGGAAAGATCGCAGACGCTCTTGCAAAGGCGGAGGAAGGCAAAACACCTCTCCAGATCAAGCTCGCAGGTCTTTCAAAGATCCTCACCTACCTCGTTATTGGTATTTGCGTAGTTATTTTTGGTATCCAGCTCATTCGTGACGGTATCGGCTTTGAGCCTATTCTCAACTCCTTCATGATCGCTATTTCTCTTGCAGTTGCGGCTATCCCTGAAGGTCTTGCTACCGTCGTTACTATAGTGCTTTCAATCGGCGTTACCAATATGTCGAAGCGTAACGCAATTATAAGAAAGCTTACCGCCGTTGAAACTCTCGGCTGTACGCAGATCATCTGCTCGGACAAGACCGGTACTCTTACACAGAACAAGATGACCGTAGTTGACCACTATGGCGACGACGAGGCGCTCCTTGCAAACGCAATGTCGCTCTCCTCCGATGCAGAGTTTGACACCGAAGCAAACACCGCTGTCGGTGAGCCCACGGAATGTGCGCTCGTCAATTACGCGGAGACGTTAAATCTTTCCAAGAATATACAAAAGGACGTATTCGTGAGAATAGGAGAGGTTCCCTTTGACTCGGGCAGAAAGATGATGTCAACTGTTCACAGAACGGCAGACGGCTCGCTCGTTCAGTTTACGAAGGGCGCTCCCGACGAGCTTCTGAAGCGCTGCACCAAGGCGCTTGTAGGCGGCGAGACGGTTGAGCTTACCGACGCTATCCGCGCCGATATCCTTGCCGCAAACAAGGCAATGGCAGACAAGGCTCTCCGTGTTCTTGCGGCAGCTAGGAAGGCCCTCAGCGCAGAGCCTGCGGTATACGATTCCGAAACGGTTGAGTGTGACCTCTGCTTTATCGGACTTGTAGGTATGATCGACCCCGTTCGTCCCGAGGTAAAGCCCGCTATTGACGAATGCCGCTCGGCAGGTATCCGTCCCATAATGATCACGGGTGACCACAAGGACACCGCGATCGCTATTGCTATGCAGCTTGGAATTATAACGGATGCATCTCAGGCTATCACGGGCGCAGAGCTCGATGAAATCTCCGACGAGGAATTTGAAATCGCAGTTGAAAAATACAGCGTTTACGCACGTGTTCAGCCCGAACACAAAACAAGAATTGTCAATGCTTGGAAGAGCAAGGGCATGGTTACCGCTATGACGGGTGACGGCGTTAACGACGCTCCCTCAATCAAGAATGCGGATATAGGCGTCGGCATGGGTATCACGGGTACGGACGTTACCAAGAACGTAGCGGACATGATACTTGCAGACGATAACTTTGCTACCATCGTTTCCGCCGTTGGCGAAGGACGTAGAATTTACGATAACATAAGAAAGGCGATACAGTTTCTTCTTGCATCCAACCTCTCGGAGGTTCTGACGATCTTCTTTGCAACGCTGTTCGGATTTACCATCTTTAAACCTGTTCATCTGCTTTGGATCAATCTTATCACAGACTGCTTCCCTGCTCTCGCTCTCGGTATGGAAAAGCCCGAGAAAAATATAATGAACCGTAAGCCCCGTGACAGCAAGGAAGGTATCTTTGCGGGCGGTCTTGGCTTCGCAGTTGCTTATCAGGGTGTACTCGTTACCGCCATTACTATGGCATCCTACCTCATCGGTAGATTCTGGCTTGCCGATCTTCATCATGCTGAGGCAATCGCCGCAGGAACCTACTCCGCAGAAATGCTGGGTACCTCCATGGCATTCCTTACACTTTCGCTTTGTGAGATCTGCCATGCGTTCAATATGAGATCGCTCCACGGATCCATCTTCAAAATGAAGTCTCAGAACCTCTGGCTCTGGGGCGCAGGATTGCTCTCGCTTCTTCTCACGACCCTTGTAATTGAGGTCGACTTCCTGGCTCAGGCATTTGAGCTTGCACATCTTGACCTTATGGAATACGGTATTGCTTTTGCTCTTGCCATACTCATTATTCCTATCGTTGAGATAATCAAGATCATTCACAGAGCCGTAGATAAAAGAAAAAATGCTAAGGCTTAATTCAGCCAAATAAGTAAAAAGCGGATGCTCAACACCGTAAGGCGTTGAGCATCCGTTTTTTTATACTTTACCGAAAAAACATTCCGACAACCGCCATTTTATGACGGTTGTCGGAACGATAATGTGTTAAATCTTACTTTTTATTGGGCTTTTTGATCTTATTGAGCTTTGCGTTGAGAGAAAGGAGGTCTTCCTTCGTAAGATTTATACCCATCATGCCTATCATACCCGAAAGGCGGAGGACTGTAAAGCCACCGAGCATTTGCATCATGCTATCGTTCATATCAAATCCGCCCTTCGTCTTATCCCCCTCCTTGGGCATAATTTTTGCGAGCAGATCTCCAAACAGCATCTTACCCTGAGCCGTATCAAGTATCTCGCCCATCTTGTCATTGAGTGAGAAATGTCCCTCGACCTCGGTAATATCAAACCAGTTGAGAATTGCTCCCTTCTCCTTGAGGCGGTAATCCTCGTTGAAGGTGTCTACCTTTCGGAGCTTGCTCTCATCTCTGCACTCACCCGCAACCGCAACGAGAGTTTGCTCTCCTACGTTTGGAACATCAAAATAGAAGAAGTGGTCTGCCGCTGTCTTCTTGCCAAGGCTTACGCCGTTTGCAAAAAGCTCTACCTCAGGCTGATTGGAATATACCGTTACCTTTGTTACGTCCTCAACGCGGTCAATATAACGCTTGCCACAGAGGTGTACGAAGGGATCGGTCGAGAGCCATGCCTTATATGCATAGAAGGAATCCTTCTTATACTTACGGTCAAAGGTCACAAGTCCCTTGTGATTCTGTCCGTTTTCACCGCCCTCGCTTCTTGCGTCTGCGCCGAAGTCAAACATATTCCATACGTGAGTTGCCCAAAGATATTTCCTTGAAAATAGCTGTTTTATCAACTCTTCGTGATAATATGCCTGATACTCCTCGGTATAGTCACCCTGAGTAGGATTTGAGGTATGCCAGTTGAGTGCCTCGCATCCGTACTCGGAGCATCCGATGGGGATATCAGACCAACGCTCATGGAACCTATCAAACCAAGGTCCGTTCATGGACGTATCTCCGCCGTACCAACCGAAGTAGTGGTTATAGGAGACAACGTCGGGGATCTGTATATATGGGCTCTCAATGGAGCAAGGAGATACGACGGCTATCGTTGTGGGACGTGTCGCGTCCATTTCATGACACATATCGTTGAGGATGCGGTGGTTCTCAAGAAGATCGGGGTCCTCGTCACCCTTCATGGAGATCTCATTGGAAAGACCCCATACAACTATTGAGGGGTGGTTATAGTTCTGAACTATAAGCTCCCTCATCTGCGAGATGGTATTCTCGCGTGCCGTGGGCATATGCTGGGAAATATAAGGAATCTCCGCCCATACTATCATGCCGTATTCATCACACAGATCATAGAAATACTGATCGTGCTGATAGTGTGCAAGACGGATAGTCGTAGCACCGACCTCACAAATAAGCTCCATATCTTCCCTGTGCTGCTCGGGTGTGAGCGCATTACCTACTCCCCATCTGTCCTGATGACGGGATACACCGCGGAGAGGATATTCCTCGCCGTTAAGGATAAATCCGTTGTTGGGATCAATTTTGAAGCTACGGCAACCAAAGCGCGTGCATACGCTGTCAATTACATCCTCGCCTACAAGCTCCACCTCACAGCAGTAGAGGTAAGGATCGCGGCGTCCGTGCCAAAGGTGAACGTCGTTTATTCTAAAAGTTGCCTTAGTCTCGGTGGACTCAACAGAGGCAATTACGTTCTCTTCTCTATCGTATACGGTGTATACGAACTTCTGACCCTCCTTCATGTTGGTTACGTATACCTCTACCTCAACCTCTGCGTCCTTGCCGCACACCTTGGGAGTTACTGCAATACCCGGGCCTCCACAACAGTCAAGGTCAAAGTGGGACTCGTTTACGCAGATAATGTTTACGTCACGGTAAAGACCGCCGTAGAAGGTAAAGTCTGCGACCTGGGGGTATACGGTCTGATTTGCGGAGTTGTCGACTGCAACAACAAAAAGATTCTCGCGCTCAAGCTTGTCCGTAATATCAACGCGCCACGTGGAATATCCGCCGTCGTGGTGAGCAAGCTTTTTGCCGTTAAGGTAAACGTCAGCAGATGAATTCGCACCGTTTATCTCAAGATAGTAGCGGTCTGCCTCGGGCAGGTCCATCTTATCAAGCATCTTTGCATAATAAGCTGTGCCGCGGTAATAGTCGTTACCGCCGTCCTGACCGTCGATAGCGTTCCATGAGTGAGGAAGGTTTACAAAGTCCCACTTGTTGCATATCTCGGTAGGCACCTCGGTAGCCATTTTAGTAAATGCCCATTTGGCATTGAAATTCACAATTTTTCTCATTTTTCCCTTTCCTATTTATCCTTTAAATTAAGTAAAGCCGCATTTTTTAGACCGGCAGGATGAATATATTTTATAACAGTAATGTGATTTTTACTCGTTTACCGCGTGAATATTCGCTTCAGATACAGAAATTTATTGATTTGCTTGGTTTAACGGTGGAATACATACCGTCCGTAATGCAAATCATATATTTGAGCATTACAAAAAGGAGGAGACATGTCAAATTTTTTAACCAGGGATTTTCTTCTTAATACCGAGACGGCAAGAAAGCTCTATTTCGAGTATGCCGCCAAATCCCCTATCATTGACTATCACTGTCACGTAAGTCCCCGCGAGATATACGAGGACAAAAGATTCAATAACATCACCGAGCTTTGGCTCTCAAGCGACCACTACAAGTGGAGACTTATGCGTTCAAACGGCGTTGACGAGTATTATATCACGGGAGACGCCGACCCGTACGAGAAGTTTCTCAAATTTGCGGAAACGCTCCCAAAGGCTATCGGTAATCCGATGTACCATTGGTGTCACCTTGAGCTCAAAAACTACTTTGGCTATGACGGCGTACTGAACGCCGATACCGCACCCGAGGTATGGAATCTCTGCGAGGAAAAGCTCAAAGACGCAAGCATGAGCGTGCGCGGCATTATCAAGCAGAGCAACGTCGTCTTTATCGGCACGACGGACGACCCCGTGGATTCGCTTGAATATCACAAGCTGCTTGCAAAGGACGAGAGCATGAGCGCGACCGTCGCTCCCTCCTTCCGTCCCGACAAGGCACTCAACATTGACAAGGCGGGCTGGAGAGATTATATTTCCCTGCTCTCCGAGGTATCGGGTGTGAGTATCACGGACATGAGCTCGCTCAAATCCGCTCTCACACAGAGAATGGAGCATTTTGCAAGCTGCGGCTGTAAGGCGAGTGATCACGGACTTGATCGCATGATATACGCCGAGGCTGACAAAAATACGCTTGACGCAATCCTCTCAAAGGGACTTGCGGGCGAGGCTGTTACCGAGCACGAGGCGGAGGCGTTCAAGACCGACCTGCTCGTGCATTGCGCGAGCGAATACGTGCGTCTCGGTTGGGCAATGCAGCTTCATTACAACTGTCTTAGAAACCCCAATTCCGTCATGTTCAAAAAGCTTGGCGCGGACACGGGATTTGACTGTATAGGCCCTCACAACGGAAGCACGGCTTTGGCAAAGTTGCTTGACAGACTGAACAGCGAGGGTATTCTTCCTCGCACCGTGCTTTACAGTCTTGACGCGTCCGACAATTCCTTCCTTGATACGCTCATCGGCGCGTTCCAGGGCACGGAGGTGCAGGGCAAGCTCCAGCACGGAAGCGCGTGGTGGTTCAACGATAACAAGCAGGGTATGCGCGACCAGCTCGTAAGCCTTGCAAATCTCAGTCTGCTCGGCAACTTTATCGGTATGCTTACAGACTCGCGCTCCTTCCTCTCGTACACCCGCCACGAATATTTCCGCCGTATTCTCTGCGGACTTATCGGAGAATGGGTCGAGGGCGGCGAGTATCCCTGCGACGATACGGCACTTGGCAATATTATTTCGGATATTTGCTACAACAACGCAAAAAGATATTTCAAAATCTGATAAAAAATCAGGAGGAGATCGTATATGCCAATGAAAATGACTTTCCGCTGGTACGGAGAGGGCAACGATAAGATAAAGCTCTCGGACATCAAGCAGATACCCGGAGTTGAGGGTATAGTCTGGGCACTCCACCACAAAATGCCCGGTGAGATTTGGGAGATAGACGAGATTGCCGAGGTAAAGCGTCAGCTTGACGAATACGGCTTCAACATGGACGTTGTGGAATCGGTAAACGTCCACGACGATATAAAAATCGGACTTCCCACAAAAGACAAATATATCGAAAACTACAAGCAGTGCATACGTAACCTTTCAAAATTCGGCGTAAAGGTCATATGCTATAACTTCATGCCCATATTTGACTGGACGCGGAGCAACCTCTTCCACGAGGTTGGCGACGGCTCTACCGCGCTGTTCTACGAAAAGAACATGATCCGGGACGATTACAATGCCATGGCAAAGTATATTCTTGATTTCACGGAGAAGTACAATATGTCCTTCCCCGGCTGGGAGCCCGAAAGAATGGCAAAGCTTGACGAACTGTTCAAGGCTTACGAGGGAGTTGACCACGAAAAGCTCTGGGCAAATCTCAAGTATTTCCTTGAGGCTATAATGCCCACCTGCCGCGAGTGTGACATCAAAATGGCTATCCACATGGACGATCCCCCGTGGGATATATTCGGTCTTCCCCGTCTGCTTATAAACGAGGAGAATATCGACCGCTTCCTTAAAATGGTTGACGACGAGTACAACTGTCTCACCCTTTGCTCGGGAAGTCTTAACGCAGACCCGAACAACAACGTAGCGGACATAGTCCGAAAGCACTGTGACAGAATAGCCTTCGCGCACATCAGAAACGTCAAGCATTTTGAAAACGGAGATTTCTCCGAGGCGTCTCACCGCGACTGTGACGGAGACACGGGAATACTCGATATTCTCAAGGCTTATCACGATTGCGGATACGAGGGATATATCCGTCCCGACCACGGCAGACACCTCTGGGACGAGGGTCCCGGCAACGTACGCCCCGGATACGGTCTTTACGACCGTGCGCTCGGCATAATGTATATGCTCGGCGTTTGGGACATGCTTGAAAAGATAGATAAAAAATAATTTGAAGGCAAATAAATGATAGATACTCCACTTAACGTAGATTACACGGGTAAGGTCGTCGTCGTTACGGCGGCTCGAGAAGAGCTCATATATAAACAAAAGGCTACCGACGGTAGCCTTTTTTTACTCAAAACCTACACAAATCTATTGACAAAAATTATATGCAAGCGTATAATGAACTCAAAAAGCTCGCCGCAAAATGCGAGTAAAAAGGACGGTGCAGATTATGAAACACACAAGACGTGCGAGGATAGGTCTTATCGGCATGGGTCATTTTATATACTGGCCCCAGTTTGACGTGCTCAAGGACGAGCTTATGCGTAAGCAGAATGACTTCAAGCAGTATTTTTCCGGTAAGAGCGACGTTATTGACATCGGCTACGCGGACGACGTAGACACTGCGTTTATATGCCTTAAAAAAGCACAGGCAGAGGATCTTGACGCGCTCTTTATCATAATGTCAACGTATATAACCTCTGCTGTTGTATTTCCCTTTGCAAAATACCTCAAAATACCGCAAATACTCGTAGGCATCCAGCCTCTTGACAGGCTTGACTACTCAAAGACCACCACCTATATGCAGCTTTGTAACGACGATATTTGCTCCATGCCCGAGTTTGCGGGTGTATACGAGCGGCTCGGCGCGCCTATGCCGTTCTTCATGGTAGAGGCGGCAAGCAATACCGAAAGGATTCGCGCGCGGGTTTTGGAGCTTGAGAGGGCTATCTCTGCTTTGGCGGCGTTCAAATACGCAAAGTTTGGTTATCTTGGTCATACGTATGACGGAATGTACGATATGAACACCGATCCTACCGCCTTTGCAGGCACATTTGGAGCGCATGTAAAAATGCTTGAAATGTGCGAGCTTGCAGAGTACGTGCAGGACGCTACCGATAGTGAGATAAAGGAAAAGATCAACGAGGTAAAGGCTCTTTTTGATATTCGTGAGCCCTCAAACGATCCCTTGACCGATTACGTGCTGGATAGCGACCTTGACTGGGCGGCAAGATGTGCCGTCGGACTTGACAAGCTCGTTGAAAATAACGGGCTCTCCGCACTCGCTTATTTTTACAAGGGTGAGCATGGCAATCTTTACGAGCGAATAGCCTCCAACCTTATCATAGGCAACTCGCTCCTTACAAGCCGCGGAATACCGCTCGCGGGCGAGGCAGATCTCAAGACCGCGGCGGCGATGCTTATCATGAACCGCGTGGGAGGCGGAGGCAGCTTTGCCGAGCTTCATCCATTTGACGTGGTTGACGATATAGTTCTCGTCGGTCACGACGGTCCACACAACATAAACATCAGCAACGAAAAGCCTATAATCCGCAAGCTGAAAAAATTTCACGGCAAGCCGGGCGCGGGTGTGTCAGTTGAGTTCAAGCTCAAGACGGGCGACATCTCCCTACTCTCCTGCTCGGTTGCGGGCAACGGAAAATTAAAGCTTATCTCGTCGGTCGGAGAGTCTATGCCCGGCGACATTCCGCAAACGGGCAATACGAACACCAAGTGCCGCTTTAGGCTTGGCGTTACGGAGTGGCTTGAGAGATGGTGCGCGGCGGGCCCGACACACCACCTTGCACTCGGCATAGGAGACCGCTCCAAAGAGATAAAAATGTTTGCAAAAATGTCAGGAATTGATATAATCGAGGTTTGATATGTTTAAATCAGTTACTCTTGAAATGAGCCTGAAACCTTTTTTTGAGACAAGCGATGCATATATCCGCTCCGTCTGTGACAGGGTCTTTGAGCAATGGAGACCGTTGCTCGTCGGCCGCGAGAAAATATCCGTAATGCTTTGGACGAGCGAGGGCGGCGAAATACTTGACTACACGGGTGAGCTTGACCGCGAATTTGAGTGGGCGTATTGGCTCGGTCACTCAAATATGCCCGAGCTGTCAAAGGGCGAGCCCCCTGCGACAAGCCTGCACGAAAGAAAGCAGAAGTATGTAAAAGAACCTCATAAGATGACCTACCGCATACTCAAAAATATAATCAACATTATCAAGGACGAGGGAAGAAGGTTTTTCCCCGACTCAAGAATAACCGTTGGTGCTACCTTTGACATAGGCCCCGAGTTTGCTATCGCGGATTTCAAGTATCACCGTCACCCCGAGGCCTGTAGCGGTACGGGCTGCGGTGTCTACGGACTTGTTGACTGCACCTCTCTTCTCCACGCGGATAATTACCCCTATGCAGCGTACCCCAACGGTATTCCCGAGGGCACGCCGATGGGCAGATTTTTCGGTAAGCAGGCGAATATATTTCTTTCCGACATGGGATTTGACTACATATGGCTATCAAACGGTATGGGCTTTTGCTATGAGCCGTGGAACGAGCTGGGCAAAATATACGACGGACAAGATTTTCACGCCGAAAAGCTTGCAGATACGAAGGAAAAGGTCTTTCTGTTCTGGAAATATTTTCGTGAGGAATGTCCGAGTTTTCCTATACAGACGCGCGGCACGAACTACTCCGTGGGCATAGACTACGCGAGTGACGGCGTTCCTCTGTACGATATTTACAACGGTAATTTCAACATAACTCCCCCTCCAAACTCACCGTGGGCGGCGATAAACGACGATATGGGAATTGAAATTCTCGGCCAGCTGACAAGAAACGCGGAAATACCCGAAAGCGATTATATGTTCCGCTATTATCTGCATGATATCTGGTGGGCAAATTCCCCGTGGTATGACAGATACGAGGGCAGTCCTCACGATATATACGTCCCTATGGCACTTTCACGCATTGACGAGGGCGGACGTGTTCACAGCGCATCGCTCTTCCATATTCTTTCAATAGATAATAGCCGCGGACAGCTTCCCGACGCCTGTGCGCGCGAGGCAATTCCGCACATTCTCAAGGCGGAAAAGGACGCGCCCGACGATATATCCCCGCTTGTCCTCGTCTACCCCTTCCGCGAGTACACGACAAACTCGGGAGACCTTCTCTCCGAGATGTATTTCGGAGACAGATTTTTGCAGAACGCATTAAACCGCGGTCTTCCTCTGTCGGCGGTGGTGTCAACTGACAACATCTCAAAACACTCCCCCGAGCTTTATAAAAAGTCAATATTGCTTGTACCCGCCGCATTTGAAAACAAAGCCGCTTGGGACAAGCTCAGCGAAATATCAAAAAACGGCGGCAGGATAATTGCTTACGGCGGCAAGGACGCGCTTGATAGGATAGATTATATCTGCGAGAAGGTAGATATCTACGGAGATGTGGACGCGCTCATGGACAGCCTTGACAGATACGGCTATACCCTTCGATTTGTCGACAGGGACGGCAATCTCATTGGTGGAAGCGCTACCTCCTCCGACAAAACCAAAAAGGACGCTCTGCGACAGTCCGAACGACTTTTCGCGAGCGGAAACCGTATGGGCAAGCTTCCTTCAATGGCTATTCACAGACACAATAACGCGACCGTATTCTCAATATACAACCGTGACAACACGCTGGAAACTCAAGTAAAGCTCCCTCTCGGAGCGCCGATACTTGACGGATATGACGTCCATCTCGAAAACGGCTTGGCGACTTACCGCTTTGGCAGATACGAGCATCGCGAATGTCGGGTATTCGTAAAGCAGAACACTGGCAAGGTCAGCGTGCGCGAATGCCCGCCTGTAAACGGATATTTCCGCAGAAAAATTCGCATAAGCGGGCTTGAGGATGCCGAGGTATGTCTCTTCCCTGAGAGCTATTGCTCCGAGTCAGGCGCCGTAGTGGCAACCCTGCCAAACGCCCTTGACGATGCTCCCGTGGAGCAGGACGGCTGGGAAGTGATTTGTGACGAGCACGGCAAATATATGCACAAGGCTCACGTCTCGGGCACTGTTTACCTTTGTATGCCCCACAAGAATAAAATGAAATAAAAAAAGAGAAGGCTCCGCGGAGCCTTCTCTTTTTTTATTCTGTGGTTGATACCGCAGCCGATATCTTTTCTGC
>JAFTKY010000012.1 GCA_017453005.1 Clostridia bacterium
CCACAGGCGAATAGAACTGGCGTGATACTCCGTTAAGAGTATCACGCCTAACCGCAAGGAGCTTTTTGTTGTTAATCCAATTCTTTTTTGCCCGTATAGAGCTCGTAGTATCTGCCGCCGAGCTGTAGGAGCTGCTCGTGAGTGCCGCGCTCGATTATCTCGCCCGCCTCAAGCACCATTATTGCGTTTGAGTTGCGGACGGTTGAAAGACGGTGAGCGATAACGAAGGTGGTTCTGTCCTTCATAAGTCTGTCCATGCCGCGCTCAATGTGACGCTCGGTTCTCGTATCTACCGAGCTCGTCGCCTCGTCAAGCACGAGAATGGGGGCCTTTGAAAGTGCCGCACGTGCGATGTTGAGGAGCTGACGCTGTCCCTGTGAGAGATTTGCGCCGTCGCCCTCAAGGAGCGTGTTATATCCTTCGGAAAGACGCATGATGAAGCTGTGCGCACTCGCAGTCTTTGCCGCCGCGATGACTTCCTCGTCGGTTGCGTCAAGTCTGCCGTAGCGGATATTCTCCATGACAGTTCCCGTAAACAGATGCGTGTCCTGAAGCACCATTGCGATATTTGAACGGAGGACGTCGCGCTTGATGTCCTTGATATTGACGCCGTCAATGGTGATAGTACCCTCGTTTATATCGTAGAAGCGCGAGAGGAGGTTTGTGACCGTGGTCTTGCCTGCACCCGTTGAGCCGACGAATGCTATCTTCTGTCCCGCTTTTGCGTAGAGCGAGAGGTTCTTGAGTATTACCTTGTCAGGGTTGTAGCCGAAGGTGACGTTAGTGAACACGACCTCACCCTTCATGTCAATGTTTGCTATCGCGTCGTCGCCGTCGGGCATTTCGGGAAGCTCATCCATGACCGCAAACACGCGCTCCGCACCCGCAAGGGCAGAGAAGATGGTCGCCGTCTGCTGCGAAATGTTATTTATGGGCATGCTGAACTGCTTTGAATACTGTGCGAAGAGCTGGAGCGCACCGGGGTCAAGTCTGCCCATGCACATGAGAATTCCGCCCACGCCGATGGTGACGGAGTAGCTTATCTGGCTGGTATTACCCATAATGGGTCCCATAATTCCGCCGAAGAATTGAGACTTGAACTGCTTTTCGCGCAGGTCTTCGTTTAAAAGCTCAAATTCCTCAACACAGGTAGCCTCGTGATTGAAGACCTTGATGACCTTTTGTCCCGCAACGGTCTCCTCGATATAGCCGTTAGCCGCGCCGAGTGCCGCCTGCTGTCCCGAATAATATTTTCTGGACGCTTTGGCTATCTTCTGACCGCCGAAGAAGAATATCGGGATAAAGCATACCGTAATGAGCGTCAGCCATATATTCGTGGTTATCATGAACACGAAGGTTCCGATAAGGGAGATAACGCCCGAGACTATGCTTGTCAGCGAGTTGTTGAGCATGACGTCGATATTGTCCACGTCGTTTGTAAAGCGGGACATGACCTCGCCCGTGGGGTGCGTGTCAAAGTAGCGCACGGGGAGCTTCTGAAGCTTGCGGAAAAGATCGTTTCTTATCTTTTCAATAGAGCTTTGCGATATTTTGAGCATTATTCTCGCCTGTAGATAGTTGGTTACAACACCTATAAGGTAAATGGACGCGAGAAGAATGAGTGCCGCCGCGATATACGACATTATGTCGGAGGCTGTCGTGTTGCGGACGAGCCTTTCAATAAGCGGACTTGCAAAGCCGCGGAAGGACTCTATGGCGCTGTCTGCGAGGACGTAAAGCGTGCCGCTGCTGTCCTCTCCTACGTTGGATTCGCCGACGTAGTCAAAGAGGTGGTTTATGATGGGTCGCGTCATATAGCCGCCAACGAGAGACGTCAGCGTGTTGACTATCATAAAGAAGAATACGACGAGAAGAAGAATTTTGTATTTACCGATATAGCTGAGAATTCGCTTTATAGTGGGGCCCATCTTCTTGGGCTTGCCGCCCATGCCGCCGCGCGGGCCGCCTCTTCCGGGACCTCCGGGTCCGGGGCGACCGGGACCGCCCATTCCCTTGGGTGCGGAGGCGGAGCTGTTATATTGCTTTCTGAGCTCTTCAAGATTTCTTGCCATAACTTACGCCTCCTTCCTGTCGTTCTGGGAGTAATAGATCTCCTGATACTCCGTGTTGCCCTCAAGAAGCTCTGCGTGAGTTCCGATGCCGGTTATTCTGCCGTCGTCCATGACTATTATTTTGTCTGCGTCACAAACGGAGGATATTCTTTGCGCGATAATTATTTTGGTCGAGCCTGCAAGCTCCTCGCGGAAAGCCTTTCGTATCTGCTGCTCGGTTGCCGTGTCAACTGCCGAGGTGGAGTCGTCAAGCACGAGTATCTTGGGCTTTTTGAGAAGCGCGCGGGCAATACAAAGTCTCTGCTTTTGTCCGCCCGAGACGTTAACGCCGCCCTGACCGAGCTCGGTGTCGTAGCCAAGCGTAAAGTTCTTTACGAACTTATCTGCCTGCGCGTGCTCAGCCGCGGTGTAAAGCTCCTCGTCGGTGGCGTTCTCGTCACCCCAACGGAGGTTTTCCTCAATAGTGCCCGCAAAGAGGACGTTCTTCTGGAGAACCATGCCCACGCCCTCGCGGAGATTGTAGAGGGTGTAATCCTTTACGTTTCTGCCGTCAACGAGCACCTCGCCCGAGTCCACGTCGTAAAGGCGTGCTATCATGGAGACAAGCGTGGTTTTTCCGCAACCCGTCGAGCCGATAATGCCCACCGTTGAGCCTGCGTCTATCGTAAGATTTATGTTGTCAAGGACGGCGTCCTCGCTGTTTTTGTAGTAGCGGAAGGTGACGTCGCGGAACTCAATTTTTCCGTCGGTCACAACGGCGTCCGCATCAGCGGTGTCGGTGTTCTTTATGTCAACGTCCTCCTCAAGGACCTCTTGTATTCTTCTCGCCGACGCAAGCGCACGGGATGACATCATGAGCATCATGGTGACCATCATAAGAGAGAAGAGTATCTGCGAGACGTATAGGATAAAGGACGAGAGATTTCCGACGTTGAATGCTCCCTTGATACCCATATTGTTTATCGCAAGCTGGCTGCCAAACCAAATGACGGCTACGGTTGCTATATTCATGAATACCGTCATGACGGGGGACATGAATATCATGACCTTCATAGCCGACATTCCCGCAATCTTGAGGTCTCCGTTAGCCGCGGAGAATTTCTCGTTTTCGGTCTCCTCGCGTACGAAGGACTTTACAACGCGGACGTTTGTGATGTTCTCCTGCACGGTGGAGTTGAGCTTATCTATTTTCTTCTGCACGATACCAAAGCGGGGGAAGCCCGTTTTGATGATAAGCAGAATGAAGAAAAGCATGACGGGTATGATTATTGCAAGCACGACCGAGAGGGAGGGGGAGAGACGTATCGCCATGATAAGCGCGCCGATGAGCATACCGGGAGAACGGAGCATCATACGAAGCATCATGTTGACGAAGTTCTGTACCTGCGTGACGTCGTTCGTGAGACGTGTTACGAGCGAGCCGGTGGAGAATTTGTCGATGTTTGCAAAGCTGAAGTCCTGCACCTTGCGGTAGACGTCGTTACGGACGTCCGCGGCAAAGTTGACAGATGCCTTTGCGCCGAAATATGAGCCGCCGACACCGCCGAGCATCATCATAAGTGCTACGGCGATCATGCCGCCCATCGTTCCAAGGCTGTAGCCCGGGGTGAGCGTGCCGTCAAGTCCTGCCTGAATGATCTTTCCGAGAAACAAGGGCATAAGTATTTCGCCTATGACCTCGACTATCATGCATAGCGGGCCGAGTATAAAGTAAAGCTTGTACGGTTTTACGTACTTGAACCATTTTTTCAAGGTAACGTTTCCTTTCTGAGTATTGCGTTAGTGGTTTTCGTCCTCACACGGCGCGTCAAGCGAGCGGAGGTTGGAATTTGCTTTTTGAAGCAGTGCGACGAAGGTTGAAAACTCCTCGTCTGTAAAGTCTCTGAACATAGTATTGTCAACGTAATCGAAAAATTCTCGCGTTTCGTTGATTTCGCGGCATCCCTTCTCGGTTATGCTGATGGTATTATGACGCGTGTCTCCGTCAGCACCGCGCGTGCGCTCGATATATCCGTCGGCTTCAAGCTTTTTGAGAGTTACTGCAACTGCCGCGGGGCTTATTTCAAAATGCTCGGCTATCTCCTTTTGAGAGGGGATGTTTTCGTATTTTGATATATGCATGAGCATACGGTGCTGTGTGCGGTGAAGCTCGGTTATCGTGGTGCGCTTTTCAATTATTCGTTTATGCGTGTGGTTGGTACAAATGAGAAGTTGGATAGCTTGTCTTGGGGTAGTGATTTCCTTGTTGCTGTCGCGTTTGCTTTGGCAAGCCTTGTCCATGTGGTGTATATCTCCTTTCGTGATTATTTCGTTTTTTTGTTGTAGAATTAACATTTTAATTATTAACACGTTAACTGTTTTTTATTATAGCACCGAGCGTGTGTGTTGTCAAGTGAAAGTTATGTGAATTTTTCTTTTATGTGACTTTCTGGCAACAGCCCCAGAAAGTCACCAAAGAAGACCGCTTAAGAGGGGAGGGAACTTGATTTTGAGAACGCCGACTTGCAGAGCACCTCGACAACCTCAAAATCTGCATACCCCCGGCACCATTTGTAAAATGGTTCGCTGAAGCGTAGCGTAAGCAATCGTCTTAGGGATCTCCCCTCCCTTGCGAGTTTGCATGCAAACTCGTCTGTATGGGTGAAATCCGTAGGAACGATTACGTTGGATTATCTTGCGCCAAAGGCGCAGGGGGATGGATTCTTAAGGCAAGGGGATTGCGGGTTTTTAGTGCAGGGTTGATTTGTGTTAAAACACAAATCAACGCAAGCGTTAAGAAAACTCGCACCCCTTCCTTAAGCGGCGTTTTTTGGTCACTTTTTGCCGCTGTTGGCAAAAAGCGACATAAAAACCAAACAATAAAACCCCGCTTGTGCGGGGTTTTAAGAAATTATCTTATGTAGTTAAGAAAGACGCCGATAAACTCGATCAGTACCAAATGCGCGGGGTAAAACACGTAAAAGAAATATTTCATTTTCAACTTGCCCCGCTTGCCCGAATACAAAAGCAAGAACGGCAATGCAAGTAAGCCAAACATCTGTATTCCACCGCGCTCAAGTCCGAGCAGGACCAAGCCCGCCGCCGTTGTAAGCACGCTGACGGGAAGCTTGTCTATTGCATCAAAAAACCTTACGGACGCATTCTTCGGTGAGTGCGGCAGAGCCGCAAAAACGGGAAGGATACAGCCGAAAAATCCGTAATCAATGTCAAGCACGGTGTTCAGATAATATGTAAAAGCCAAAGTGAGTCCAAATAATATAATGGAGATTCGCTCCCGGAATATGCTTGCATCCGAAAATATACATTTTTTGGCGAATTCAAGTGCGTATACGTTTATTATAGCAAGGGAAAACGTGATAAAAATACACATTTCCAGACTGTTTCCGTAAAAGTAATATACGAGCTGACATACTACTCCGCAAAGAAATACCGTCAGAAAATAACGGAGCTTGTTTTTCGTATACCTGCAGCCCTCGGCAATAAGAAACGCGAAAATGGGCAGGGCTATTCTGCCGAGTATCCGTAAAATAACGACGTCGGGGAATAAAAGCATTCCGACGTGGTCGCACACCATAAACAGCGCCCCGATAATTTTGAGAGAATTTCCGCTGAGGACGGATATTTTGTTTTTCATTATATCAAGTCCTCCATCGGTTGTCTTTTGCTGTGCTTGACGTCGGGCATTCCCCGACGATTATATTGAATTGGTTGAATTATCAGAAGAATACGTCTCTTGCCTTCTGCTTTGTTTCAGCGGAGGCAATAAAGGGAATTCTCGTGGTATAACCCTGCTTTGCGGCAACTATCATCTTGGTAGGCCATGCAAAGATGTCTCTGTTCCAGGTGTTTACGGTGTCGTTGTAGAGGTCGCGAGCTGCCGTGATCTCTCTCTGAAGGTACATATTCTGCATCATTGCGTCCGCAATTTCCTTGTGAGCCTTGAGGTCGGGATAGTTCTCAAACGCAATATTTACGTTCTTGGAAAGGCTGTCAAGCTGTCCTGCAAGCTGGTTTCTGTCCTCGTCTGCCTCGCCACCGTTACCGCTTCTGTACTTTGCGATATTCTCAAATGTGGACTTGTCAAGGTCTATCGCTTTGTCAAGAAGTCTTGCACAGTTCTGAAGCACTATAACTCTCTGTTCAAGATAGTTGTCTATCTGAGATGCGTTGTGCTGAAGTCTCTGCTCAAGCTGATGGAAATAGCTCTTTGCCTTGACCTTCATAATAAGAAAGACAACGCCGGGAATAATTCCGAGAACCCAGAGGAGTATCTCAAAAATAACCGAGCCTGCGCCTACCTTAACGGGAAGCTTTTTTGCGATCACGTTTACGTCAAGCCCTTCTTCTCTTATTTCGGGATTGAGCTCGTCAAGCATGTTTGCCATATGTGTTTCCTCCATGTATTAAAATTGATTTTTTTGTCTTAGCGATTCAAAGGTGCGGTATATACCGTCGGATGCCTGTGCGTCAACGGGGCAGGCGAAAAGTCCGTGTCTGTATGCGCCGCTCGGGAGCTGTACGGATTCGGCCGTGCGGTGGAAATCGCAATCGCTTGCTCCAATATAGCCTACCGCCATGTCGGCGCAGTTCTGTACGGGTATGTACTCCGTCCACGGAACGGGGACGGGGTGTATCTTGCCGTCACCGCCAAGCACGGGCACAAAATCTATCCGCTCCACGGTCGTGTAGGAATACGCGGTTATCTGTACGCGGTTTACGCCGTTACTGTTGCTGACGTGCGACGCCTTGAGTATGGCACGGGTACGTGACTCGGGGTGCTCAAAGTGTCTCTGCCCGAGCATATTTGCCAACGACTCGTATTCCTCAAGGGAATATTTGCACGAGTAATTTTCTATTGCGTCAACGGAAAGGGAATGAACGCTCTCCTCCTGATACGCGGGAACTGCCATCAGGGGCGCGAAATCAAAATAAACGGATTTGAAATATTCGTTATTGAAGCTTATAAAGCTTTCGCGTGAGATATCCACGTCGTAGGACATATACCTTTGCGGTGAGGTATCCATGCACCAGGACTGAGAATGCTCGGATCTGATGACGTTGAATCTGCCGCGCTTGATAAAGTCAAAATCGTCGCCGTAGCCCACGTGGCTTCGCAAAAGGGAGACTGTATTTTTCTGCGCCAGAGGGGTGAACATAAGACGAAATTCCATCTCGTTGTCTCTGTTGTCCGCGTCAAACAAGACCTCAAATTCCGAGTTTGCCATCTCCTGGAAGCTTCTGCCGTCCTTGATTGCATCCTCGGACATTTTTTTGAGCTCGCGCTCGCCTCGCTTCAGCTTTTTTTCAAGCTCCTTTTCGCTCAGTCTTTCATTGTGAGCGGCAGAGCGGGAAAAATTAAGCCTCGGTGCTGACTGCGAGCCGTAGCCGAGATAAGTTTCCTCGTGATAAAAGGGCTTCGGCTTTACTACGGTTGCCGTCAAGGTCTGTGTGCGCGTCCTCGTACGCACCTGACCCTTGCTGTCGCGGTAGGTTTCCGTCCAACTTATTACCAGCGTGCCGACGTATGGCTGCGTGCCCATTACGTGACGGACGGCTCTTGTGTATGCAAAGGGATTTGCATAAAGCTCGCCCGAGACGACGTCCGTGACTGTCATCTCACTGTCAATTATGTCGGTGCGTCCGAAATTCTCAATGAAATTATCCTCCGCGGGCTGTGTGAACGCCGAATGGAATTTCATCTCAGGGAGAGTCTTTTCTATGACGCGATAAGTGTCTGTGCTGTCAAAAAGCGCATTAAGGGGCGCCATCTGTGCTTCTGCCTCCGAGAGCAGCTCGTTTGCCCTGGCGTTCAGCTTGTCGTACTCCTCGCCCGCACTTTTTATAAGCGGCTTGAGCTTTTTGATTATGAGAATGATACTTACGGCGATAAGCTGTATTCATGCTATGATCAGGAAGGGATTGATTATCGCTCCAAGACATAAAATTCCTCCGATCACCGCGCAAACAATGAGCAGCACGCGAAGAGCTTTGTATTTTTTTATCTTTTTCGCCACCGCCTGAGCGTCGGCAAGTGCCTTGCGGTATTCCGCGGCGGTCTGTCTGTTTTGTTCCTCGTTGACCTGTGATTTTTCAAGCAACGAGTTGAAGTATTCCTTCAGGTTGCTGTCGTGTGTATCTTTAAAGTAGGTCTCGTAGCCCTTCAGGGGCTCAAGAAGATATTCATTCATAGGCTGTCAACTCCTTCAAAAATATGATACACTTTTTTTCGCAAAATGTCAAGTGCCAATGCTTTTTGTCAAAATTCGGGAGTAAAGCCGGAGCTTGCCGATGAGGCGTTTTGAAAATATCCCTCAAAGCCAAGCTCCTCGGCACGACGCAGAACGCTGTTGTATTCAAAGGACGTCAGCCTGCGGCAAAGCGCACGGTGTGTGCAGTCGGGATGGCTTTGGATATAAAAATCGGGGGTGTACTGGCTCATAAGACTTAAAATCACGTTGGTCGGCTGACCGACGGTATCGCGCAGCCTCTCCAAAAGCTCTATTGAATCGCGGCGGCAGTCGGGGAGAACGAGGTGACGGACGATAACGCCCGAGAGCAGCCTGTCCCCGTCAAATCTCGGCGCGCCCACCTGCGAGAGCATTTCGCCTATTGCCGCCTGCGCCACCGTGAAATAATCGGGGGCGTGTGAATATTTTGCGGATAGCTCTGCCGAATAATATTTGAGGTCGGGCATATAAATATCCACGAGCCCGTAAAGCTCTCTCAGCACCTCGGCCTTTTCGTAGCCGGAGCTGTTCCAGACAACGGGAATATTCAGACGAGGCTTGACGGAGCGGAGAATTCTTATAAGACGCTCCGTATAATGCGTGGGGGTGACGAGGTCAATGCAGGACGCACCCGCATCCCGGAGCTCAATTATTTTTTCTTCAAGCTCGGCGTCGGTCATTATCTCTCCTCGCTCGCCTTCGCTTATTTTACAGTTCTGACAGTACAGACAGTGCAGATTACAGCCCGAAAAAAATATCGCGCCCGCACCCGCGCCTTGACAGATACACGGCTCTTCCCATTCGTGAAGCATTATTTTTGCAACCGACAGCGCGTCCGTCACGCCGCAAAAGCCTGTTTTGCTTTCGCGGTCTGTTTTGCACTCGCGTGGACATTGGATACATAAATTCACCGAGCCGATTCCTCCTATCTGTTAATATACCAATATTATACAACAAAAATCCAGACACTTCAACATAAATTTATTTGATTTCTTATTTACACGGGAGAAAAAATGTGTTATAATTAGTCGTTGAAAAGAAAAGGAGAATTATTATGACCTGGGAACAATTTTTAAATGATATACTTATACCCGGAGTAGTGAATATCGCGTGGAGATTGCTTGCGGCGTTCGTTATTTTCGTGGTCGGTGCAGTGATTATAAGAGCAATTATCAAAAAGCTCAAAAACGGACGGTTTGCGGAGAAGACCGAGAGCACGGTGCATCACTTTGTGGTCGCGTTTGTAAAGATCGCGCTTTACGTTATGCTCGCGGTGCTTGTAGTCGCAACTCTTGGTGTGCCCATGGCGTCTATCGTGGCGGTCATCGGAAGCGTGGGACTTGCAATATCCCTCGCCGTTCAGGGCACGCTCTCAAACCTTGCCTCGGGTATTATGATACTTGTCTTCAAGCCCTTCCGCGAGGGAGACTATATAGAATCGGACGGTGTCGGCGGAACGGTCACGGAGCTTGGAATTTTTTATACCACGCTTTGCACACCCGATAATAAAAAGGTAGTTATCCCCAATGGCAACGTGACGTCAAACGTGCTTACCAACTATTCGGCAAAGGACACGCGCCGAGTTGAGATAAAGCTTGACATGGCGTACGGAACAGACCTTGATTTTGCAAAGAATATCGTTCGCGGCGTGCTTGCGCGCCACAATGAGATACTCCCCGATCCCGCACCCTTTATCCGCATGACCGAAATGGGTGACCACGCGATGATAATGACTGTCAGAGTATGGTGCAAGAGAGAGGACTACTGGACGGTGAACTTCAATCTTACGGAGGATTTTTATAGTAGCCTTGAGGCAGAGGGCATCCGCGTGCCTTATCAGCAGATGGATATTCATATAAAGAACGACGACTGAAAAGAGGTATATTATGACCGAAAAATATAAGAGCGTCAGTCTTGACAGAACGGCGGCGGAGCTTGTCGCAGTCATGGGAGAGCAGAGGCTTGAGAGTGTTGTCGCAAGACTTAAAGAAAAAAATCTTACGGTCGCCACGGCGGAATCCTGCACGGGTGGGCTCGTGGGCAAGCTGCTCACGGACGTGTCGGGCGTATCTGCGGTATATCTCGGCGGAGTGATAAGCTACACCAATCAAATTAAAACCGACGTGCTTGGCGTAAGGGCAGAAACTATTGAGAAATACACCGAGGTAAGCGTACAGACGGCAATAGAGATGGCAGAGCGCGTAAGAGAAAATTTTTCGTCGGATATAGGCGTATCGGTCACGGGCTTTGCGGGCCCCGGCGGCGGAAATGATAACGATCCCGTTGGTACGGTATATATTGCCGTGGCAACCAAGGACGGCACAAGGCCTCTGAGGCTTTCTCTTGAGCCTGACTCCGACAGAGCGGAGATACGCAGGGTTTCGGCGCACGTTATCCTTGCTATGCTTGAAAAAATTATTGCGGGGATTTGATAAAAAAACTGAAAAGTCCTCAAAAAAACATACTTTGGGGACTTTTTTTGAAAAAGCTCTTGAAATAACGGAAAAAATATATTAAAATATATGAGTTAGATTTACATACGAAAGGTTTTACGATATTATGGCAAAATTCAAGAAGATAGGAATTCTTTCCTCGGGAGGTGACGCCCCCGGTATGAACGCGGCTATCAGAGCTGCGGCAAGAAAGGCGATGGACGAGGGTATTGAGGTCGTCGGCATCAACGAAGGCTACAACGGTCTTATCAAGGGACTTCTCACGCCTCTCGGCACTCACGAGGTATCAAATATAATAACACACGGCGGTACTATCCTTTATTCGTCACGCTGTCCCGAATTCAAGACCGAGGAGGGCATGGCGAAGGCTGTGCAGACCTGCAAGGAGAATCATATTGACGCTATCGTTGCTCTCGGCGGTGACGGCACGTTCAGAGGTGCTACCGACCTTACGAATAACGGTATCCCCTCAATAGGCATTCCTTGCACGATAGATAACGACATAACCGCAACGGAATATACCATAGGCTTTGATACGGCTATGAACACGGTCCTCGGACTTGTTGACAGCTTGCGCGAGACCTGTGAGTCACACGCGAGATGTAACGTCGTTGAGGTCATGGGACGTGACTGCGGCATGATCGCGCTCTATGCAGGTATTTCTTCGGGTGCTATGGCTATTGCTATTCCCGAGGTGCCGTTTGACGATGAGTTTGCTATTATGAAGCTCAAGCGTGCAAGAGAGAATGGCAAGCGCGGACTTGTTTGCGTGTTCAGCGAGGGTATGTCAAAGAAATACGGCGACCATTTCAGCGAAAAGTTTGTTGAAAAGCTTAAGGCAAACAGCGATATAGATACGAGATTTGCACGCCTCGGACACGTCGTCCGCGGCGGCTCGCCCACGCTTCGTGACCGTCTTACCGCAACCCAGATGGGTGCGAATGCGGTATCCTGCCTGCTTGAGGGCAAGAGCAACGTGGTTATGTGCGTGCGCCAGGGTAAGATCACAAGCGTTGATATAAATTATGCGCTCGTGCTTGACCGTATGTATAAGGGACAGCTTCATGACGGAGACCTTGACCGCTTCAGCCCCGACGCTATTGCGGAGATGAAGTCTATCTGCGCATACAGACAGGCGAAGCTGGAAAGACTGTACCGCATGTCCTACGAGATTTGCGATTGAGACTGTTGATTTCGGGCGAGAACGAAAAAGCCGAGTTGTTACGAACAAAGTAATAGAAGGCTGTGCGTTCTTGCAAGGTTGAAATCCTTGCGGATTTCTCCAAGTATTTTACGGTTTTTTCTATCGCCGTTCACAAGGCTCGACGTACCCCCGTACGCCTCACGCCTTGAGAACGACGATTCTCACCTCGAACTCAGTCAGTCTCGGTTGATTTCGGGCGAGAGTTTTATTATTCTTCATATAGGATAATTAGTTAAATACAGAGAAGGGGAAACCCCACTTGTGGTTTCCCCTCGCTTTGACCAATCAGGTCAAAGCTCACCCTTTCGGGCGCTGGCGAAGCGTCAGGGCGTTTCGCCCGTTGCGACGGGCGACCAAGGCTCCGCGCCTTGGAAGGCGGTCTCTTTTTGAAAAAAGAGACGCAAAAACTTTCTACAAATTAAGTTAATGTTTGAGGAAAAAACGTGGCAGATTTTAGACAAGAAATTGAAAGAAGACGAACATTTGCAATAATCTCTCACCCCGACGCGGGTAAGACTACGCTGACGGAAAAGTTTTTGCTTTACGGCGGTGCTATACAGTCCGCTGGCTCGGTAAAGGGAAAGCAGGGCGACAAGCACGCGGTCTCCGACTGGATGGAGCTTGAAAAGCAGAGAGGAATTTCGGTCACCTCGTCCGTAATGCAGTTTGAATACGAGGGATATTGCATAAATATTCTTGATACCCCCGGTCACCAGGACTTCTCCGAGGATACCTACCGTACGCTTATGGCGGCGGACTCGGTGGTAATGGTCATCGACGCGGCAAAGGGTATAGAGCCGCAGACGCGTAAGCTTTTCCACGTAGTAGCGGCGAGACATATCCCGATATTTACGTTTATCAACAAGCTTGACCGCGAGGCACAGGACCCCTTCGACCTTATCGACGAGCTTGAGACCGAGTTTGGTATAGGCACTTATCCCATGAACTGGCCCATTTCCTGCGGTCAGACCTTCAAGGGAGTTTACGACAGAGAAAAGACGGCAATTCTTACCTTTGACAACTTCCACGGCGGCAGAGAGAGGCTTCGCGCTATAGAGTGCGACATAACCGACACGGACAAGCTTGACAGTCTTATAGGCGACGACCTCCGCGAGACACTCGTTGAGCAGGTTGAGCTGCTTGACGGCGCGTGCTTCGACTTTGACCTCGAAAAGGTAAGATGCGGAAAGCTCTCGCCCGTATTCTTTGGCTCGGCGCTCAATAACTTCGGCATTGAGCCCTTCCTTGAGAGCTTTCTCAAAATGACGACGCCCCCGCTTGCCCGTGAGGCGATAGAGGGCGAGGTCAGTCCTTTTGACGAGAAATTCTCTGCATTCGTATTCAAAATTCAGGCAAACATGAACAAGGCGCACCGCGACAGAATAGCATTCATGCGTATCTGCTCGGGTAAGTTTGAGCGAGGACGCGAATATATGCACGTGCGTCAGGGCAAGATGATAAAGCTCTCACAGCCCCAGCAGATGATGGCGCAGGAAAGAGCTATTGTTGACGAGGCGTACGCGGGAGATATTATCGGTGTGTTTGACCCCGGTATCTTCTCAATAGGCGACACGATAGCAGAGCCGCCCCTGAAGGTAAAATTCAAGGGAATTCCCACCTTTGCCCCCGAGCATTTTGCGGTCATTGAGCAGATAGACTCCATGAAGCGTAAGCAGTTCCAGAAGGGAATGGAGCAGATAGCCGAGGAGGGTGCTATACAGATATTCTTTATTCCCGACGCGGGTATGGAGAGAGTTATCGTCGGCGTTGTCGGTCTGCTTCAGTTTGACGTGCTCAAATTCAGAATGCAGAGCGAATACGGCGTTGGCTACTCAAAGATGGATCTTCCTCACGAGCAGATAAGATATATTGAAAAATGCCCCGTGGAGTTCTCAAAGCTCCGACTTTCGGGAGACACAAGACGCGTCAAGGACATAAGAGGGAACGATCTTCTTATTTTCCCCGGCACGTGGGCAATAAACTTTGCACTTGAAAACAACGAGGGACTTGAGCTGTCCGAGTTCAAGCGTTGGTAAAATGGCTTGGAAAAAGTTGTTATACCGCAAGCAAAAATATATATAGAATATAAAAAAAGACCGCCTCATGTGAAGTGAACCCAAAAGTTTAGACAAAAATTAAATATTAAATTGCTTGTGAATGAGCTCGGTATTGCACTGGGCTCATTCCTTTTAGTTTGAGAGAGATTCTCTCGTTGTTGTAGTAATGTATGTACTCTTCCAACTTTTCAATGAATCCCCGAGGGGATTCAAATTTTTCACCGTAATACATTTCAACTTTCAACCTGCCGAAGAAATTTTCCATTATACCATTGTCCATACAGTTTCCTTTTCGAGACATACTTTGTGTAATGTTGTGCTCAGCAAGAAGCCTTTGGTATTCGGCGTGTTGGTACTGCCAACCTTGATCAGAGTGGAATAATGGTCGTGCATTGGCAGGAAGCTTCTCAAATAATCCATTTAGCATATCCCTAACTTGCTGCAAGTTAGGACTTGTAGAAATAGAGTAGGATATAATTTCTCGGTTGAACATATCCAGTACCGGAGAAAGATACACCTTTTCATCGCCGATCTTAAACTCTGTAACGTCTGTTGTTAGTTTCTCGAATGGCTTGTCCGCATGGAAATCTCTTTTAAGTAGATTGTCTGCCACTTTACCAACTTCACCTTTGTAGGAATGGTATTTGCCATTTTTACTTTGCTTTCCACGCAAATGAAGGAATTTCATCAGTTTTAACACTGTTTTATGGTTAATTGGATAACCCTTTGCCTTCAATTCAGAGCAAATACGTCTGTAGCCGTATCTTCCTTTGTGAGTATTGTAGATTTCCAATATATCTTGTTTTTCGCTTTCGTATTTGTCCTTATCTTTCTGCTTCAAGTAGTAATAGTATGTGCTTCTTGCTATTCCGGAAAGCTCTAACAAATCTTTAAGCGGATACTTTTGCCTTAGTTCAGCAATTATGAACGCTTTTTGCCGTTCTTTTGCTCTTCCGCAAGAACTAAGGCACTCAGTTTTTTTAAGTACTCGATCTCCATCCTGAGTCTTTGATTCTCGGCAATAAGATCTTCTTCTACCTTTTTGTCAAGCTTCGGTGGGCGACCTCTTTTACCACTTGTGTTAGATTTGCCTCTGCGTTCTTTCATCAGACCTTCGGCTCCTTCTTCCAAAAATATGCGTTCCCACAGTTGAATCTGCTTAGTATAGTTATGTTCTTGGCCTTTGTTTACATCCCAATACTTTCGCACCGTTTCTTTGTAACTCATGTGATGTTCTCGCATATCCATTATAACACTTAATTTGAATTCTGTCGAGTACCTTTTTTGTTTTGATCCTTTCTTTGCCATAAAAAATATGCACCTCCAAAAGTGTCTAACTTTTGGGGTGCATATCAATGCAAGGCGGTCTTTTTGATTTTATTTTCAAGACAATGCGTTCTTTATGTTTATGTAAAGCTGCTCGTCGGTGTATGAGAGCATTCCCGCATATTCAAGGACCTCGTCCATGGTCATTTCGGGGTTCTCGTCAACGTAGGTGAAGAGCTTGAGGTACGCGTCGCGTGCTGCGTTAAAGCCGTCAGTGTGTGCTATCTCGTAGACCTGAAGAACCGCAAGGGCGGATACGCTGTAGGAGACGTAGTAGCAGGGAGAGGTTATCGTCATACCGTATTCCCAATAGCCGTCGATAGCCTTTTCAACGCCAAAGTCGATACAAATGCTTGTGTAAAGATCATTGTATTCGTCATACGTGATAGTGCCGTCTGCCATAATTTCGTCGGCGTAAGCACCGTCGTAGGTATCAAGATATACTGCCTGCTCAAAGGCGTCAATAGTCATGCCTGCCATTACAGCGTAAAGCATATTCACAAGAGAATGTGTCTGGATAAGCTTATATGCTACCTTGCTGAGCTCTGCATTTTCCTCAAGATAACAGAGGTAAAGAAGCTCGTTGCCCTGGGAGTGCATTTCAAGCAGGTCGTAGGACTGCGTAAATTCGGGGTACTCCTCTGATACGTCTGCGCTGTATATTTCGTTCATGAAGTGTCCGAACTCGTGAACTATGGTGAAGGGGTTATCGTAGCCCTTGCCGAAATACGCAACGGGAAGCTTTGCGGAGTAGATATTAGTGACGAAGGCACCGTCATATTCGCCGCGGAACATATTACCGTCCGCCATGAGCTTGTTGAACTCGTCGGAGAAGGTAATGCTCTTGTCGGGGTTGGAGGTGAATGCCATGACGTCAATATAATCGTTTACGAGCGTGTTGCCGTCCAGATTTTCAAAGAAGGAATATGTGAGCTGGCTGTAGTATTTTTCCAATTCCTCGTCGGTATATCCCGTGAGGTTGTTGAAGGTCTTGTAAATTTCATTGAATACGGGGCCGATATGGGTCTTTACGTATTCGGAAAGCTCTGCAGCCTCCTGATAAGTATAGTCTCTGTCGTATACGTTTTCGTACGCGTACTCAAGATAGTTATCATAGCCCATGATAGCCGCCATTTTGTTGTTGTTCTCAGCAAACTCGGCGTAAAGCTTGGGGAGCTGCTCTGCCTGCTGGGAGGAGGAAAGTGCCAGGAATTCGGATTCTATGGCGTTGTTTCTTTCCTTGAGCTCGGTATATTCGGGATTGGAGAGCGCGTCGGAGTCAAACAAAAATGCGTTTATCTCTTCCTCGGTCATACCGTAGTAGTAAAAATCGCGGTAGCAGGAATCGTAGAAGGGACGGGAGAGAGTGTAGAACTTTGCGACGATGGCGGTATGGTAGTCCATCATGTATAAGTGAGTCTCTTCAAGCTCGGTGTTATCCATGTCGCAGTAGTATGCGATCTCCGCAAGCTGCTTCTGGGATATGGCGTTCTCAACCAACTCGTAGAACTCGGTGTGGATCGCGTCAACTGCCTCGTATTCCTCGGCAAGCGCACCCTCCTCGGCGTATCCGTGAAGCTCGGGATCGTACTCGGGAGCCGCTTCTATCAGAGCGAGGACCTCGTCGTACTTTGCGTCGATCTCTGCCTCGTCCTCCTTTGTGAAGCTGAACGTGAGAGCATCCTTGTGCTTGTTGTTGGGCTCGCCCCATTTGCAGCTTACGCATCCCTCGTTGGTACAACGGATAACTCGGGAGGGCTCGGAGGGAGCTGCCTCGTAGCTGTGACCAAGGGCGTCTACATTGTTATATTCCATCTTGCCGCAGTTTGCACACTTGTAGTCCGTGCTTCCGGGACGCGTACAGCTGGGCTCGACCTCCATTGACACCTGCATATCGTGTCCCGTTGCCTCGATGGGAGTTTCCTCTCTTTCTCCGCAGGAGCATACCTTTACCTCTACTCCGTCCTCGAGACATCCCGCGGGAGTGGACTCGGTATCGGAGAGCACGAATTCGTGAACGTGATTGATGTCGCATCCGACTGCAAGGCTTACCGTAGACAGCAGGAGCACGAGCGACAATATAAGTGAAAGTATTTTTTTCATAGCTTTTCTCCTTTGCTATATGTGTATACACACCATTGTATCACACTATTGGAGAAAATTCAATACCTTTTGTGATTTTATGAGCAATATATGCGTTTGAGAAAAAAGAGGGGGAAACGCCTTATAAAAGCGTTTCCCTCCGTGCCGTCAGTAGGCAATAGTGGTCATAAGAGAATATTCGGGCTGGGATACGTCGAGACGGGACGCCTGAACGACTACGGGACGGTCGCTCTCAACGAGAACCGAGTAGGGCTTTTCCTTGGGGATGGAGACGCCGTCGGCGTTCTTTATTTTATCTAGGCGGATATGGTGCGTACGCTCGTGGTCGCAGGTCGCGTGGAAATTACGAAGAGGCTCTGCGTCCTCAAAGAAGATCGTAAGCGTAATATTTGCCGTCTCTCCCGAGAGATTTAAGACGCAGACAGCCTCGTGGCTGACGTAGTCACCCTTTTTCGTGCTGCTCATAAATCCGTCGGGGATAAGCCAAACGTTTTTTCCGTACATAAGATATACCTCACATAAATTTTTTTACACGTAAAGTATATCACTCAAGCCGTGCCGTGTCAAGAGCGGCTTTCAATTTTCCGCAAATATGAGGGAGGCGGTGTATATTCCGTAGTTCTTTTCTCCGATATTTATTGCCGCCCACTGCTCGACCGTGCCCTCAAACTTTATCATTTTGAGCTCGTCACAACCGTAAAGAGCCATACTGCTTATTGTGGTTACCGTCTCGGGGAGGAGAAGGGAGGTGGACGCCTTGGCGGCGGGATAAGAGATTAGATTTGTCATGTCCGCATTAAAGAGGACACCGTCAATATCGCGAAAATGCGAGTTGTTTTCGTCAACGGCAATATGAACGAGGCTCTTGCAATCCGCAAATGCAAGCTCCCCTATGGAGTAAACGGTAGAGGATATCTGAATTACCGTAATGTCGGAATTGCCCGAGAACGCGCCCGCCTCAACCGTTGTGACTACGTCGCCCTCGGGACTTTTTTCGGGAATAACGATATACAAATCCTCAATAGTGCCGATGCCGACTACCGAGCAGGTGCCGTTTCCAAACGACTTGTATTCAAGCGAGGGTGCAGGCTCCGTAGGAGCTTCCGTGGGCGTTTCCGTGGGAGCGGGCGTCGGAGCCTCGGTGGGATTTTCTGACGGACCGTCGGGAGTATCTGTCCCTGTGTCCGTCGGCGTGTCAGTCGGGTTTTCGCCCTCAAGATATGTAGGCGTCTCGAGGGTGGAGGTGGGGGCTTCGGTCTTTTTCTTGATGCGTGTGCAGGCGCTTGTGGAAATGATGAGCGCCAATAAAGTAAGAGCGGCGAGCAGAGCCTTAGGCGTGTGTTTTTTCATGTTTTTACATCCTTTCGTTTTTTGGTTGACGTATGCATTATATCAGCAGAATATGCATACCGTCAACAGAAATCGTTTGACATAAATTTTCCTTTGCATACAAAGGAAAACACGCTTTGAGCCAAAGCCCGCCGAAGGGTGCTTTTGCGTCACCTTCCGACAGGAAAAAGTTTTCGACAAAATCTGCGCACAGCAAAAAAAAGGGAGGCTGCATCGCAGCCTCCCCGAGGTTATGAAAATATTCTTTCAAACAAAATTTTAATGCCGTCCATGAGGGACTCGGCGGCAAGCGTCTTTTCAAAAATATACTCAAGCAATATCTTAAGGCTCATGATAATGAGCACGATACCGCCCGCACGCTCTGCTAAAGACTTGTATTTTGCTCCGAACACCGAGCCTATCTTGACACCTACGCCGCACAGCACGAAGGTGATAACGCCGATAAGCGATACCGCAAGCGCGATATTCGTGCCCTTGAGCATCGCAAAGCTGACACCTACCGCAAGCGCGTCAATGCTTGTGGCGACCGCGAGAGGAATCATTGCCTTGGGCGAGAAATCCGCGTCGGAGCAGTCCTCACAGCCGAAGGATTCCTTTATCATGTTTATTCCTATAACCAGCAAAAGTCCAAATGCGACCAAGGGCGCGACGTTTGAAATGAGTGACGAAAAGGCAGTTCCGAGCCAGTATCCGAGAAGGGGCATTACGGCCTGGAATCCTCCGAAATAAAGCCCTACGGTAACGATATTCTTGAACGTCGCCTTGCCTGCGGACAGTCCCTTGCATATGGAGATTGCA
>JAFTKY010000013.1 GCA_017453005.1 Clostridia bacterium
GCACCAACACAAAAAGGAGGCATGTGCCTCCTTTTTGTGTTGGTGCGAGAAACGGGACTTGAACCCGTACGGTGTAACCACACGCCCCTCAAACGTGCGCGTCTGCCAGTTCCGCCACTCTCGCATATAAACTCTGTCACACTCACGTGACAACAGATGATATTATACACTATGTTTTCGTTTTTGTCAACACCTTTTTGAAAAATTTTCTCCCTTTTTTTGCTTTTTTTCTTCCCCTTTTCTATTGAAAAAGCATCCTCGTTATGCTATAATATGTTAATTTCAAAAATCCCCCCGGAGCACACAATGAACATTCGCAAAAATTTCCGACACACAGTGTACGCAAGCTACATTTCATATATAACGCAAGCCGCGGTGAATAATTTTCTGCCGTTGCTTTTCGTCATGTTCAATCAGGACTACAACATATCCCTCGGCAGGATAGGACTTCTCGTGGCAATCAACTTCTGCACTCAGATGTGCGTAGACCTCCTCGCCGCAAAATACGCCGCAGGGATAGGCTACCGCCCGCTCGTCATCGCCTCGCACGTTTTTGCAGCTTTGGGCTTTGTCGCCCTCGCCATTCTCCCCGACCTGCTCCCCGACGCATACGCGGGGCTCTGCATATCCATAATACTCTACGCCATCGGCGGCGGTCTTTCCGAGGCTCTCGTCAGTCCCATAATCGAATTCTGTCCGCTTGACAACAAATCAAGTGAAATGAGCCTTCTCCACTCCTTCTATTGCTGGGGCAGTGTGCTTGTCATACTCGTCTCAACCGCTATTTTTGCGGCTTTCGGCATGGACTGCTGGAGATACGTCGCACTCGGTTGGGCGCTCGTTCCATTCCTGAACATATTTTATTTTTCGGTCGTTCCGATGCCAAATATCACTCAAGACGAAAAGACAATGTCCATTCCCGAGCTGCTTCGAAACAAGATATTCTGGGTGCTTGCCCTGCTCATGCTCGGCGCGGGCGCGGCGGAGCTCACGATGGCTCAATGGGCATCTGCGTTTGCAGAGACGGGACTTGGCGTGCCAAAGCTCGTAGGCGACGTTGCGGGTCCGTGTATGTTCGCGATCCTCATGGGCATTTCAAGGGTATTTCACGCAAAGGTCGGACACAAAATCCCCCTGCCAAAATATCTCATGATATCGTCAATAGTCTGCGTTGGCAGCTACCTTCTCGCCGCGCTCTCCCAAATCCCTTTGCTCTCCCTTGTAGGCTGCGGCATCTGCGGATTTTCTGTCGGTGCTATGTGGCCGGGAGTTTACAGCCTCGCGTCCGAGAAAATTCGCGGCGGAGGCACGGCAATGTTCGCCCTCCTTGCCCTCGCGGGTGACACGGGCTGCTCGTCGGGCCCCTCTGTTACGGGTTATGTCTCAAAGATATTTGACAACGACCTCAGCATCGGTATGCTTGTCGCTGCCATCTTCCCCGCTCTGCTCATAATCGGACTTTTAATGTTTAAAAGGCTTAAAAGCAACACATAAAAAGGCGGTCACCCGCCTTTTTGTTATTCCCCAATCATTTCTCTCAGTGCCGCAAGCGCCTTGTCAAGCCCGCCTATCTCGTCGATAAGACCGCACTCGACCGCCTCGTGGCCTTCAAGGATCGTGCCAACGTCTGTCGCCATCATGTCCGCGCGCATCATCATGGAGTGTATCTCGTCCTCGTTTGCGTTTGAATGACGGCAGATAAAGCCGACTATCCGCTTTTGCATATCCGCAAAATATGTGTAGGTCTGCGGTGCGCCGACCACCGTACCGCTTATGCGTACGGGGTGGAGCGTCATGGTCGCGCTGGGGACGATAAAAGTCCTCTTTCCCGATACCGAAAGCGGCACGCCTATGGAATGTCCGCCGCCAAGACACAGGGTCACGGTGGGCTTTGACATTGACGCGATCATTTCGGACAATGCAAGCCCCGCCTCGACGTCGCCGCCCATCGTGTTGAGAATTATAAGAACGCCCTTGGTCTCGGGATTTTCCTCAGCAGAGACGAGCATGGGGATAAGATGCTCGTATTTTGTCGCCTTTTGTCCCTCGGGGAGCACGTAATGTCCCTCTATCTGTCCGATAATGGTCAGCGTCTCAATACCCGAGCGACCTCCGCCGCTTTTGCCGAATTTCAGTATTTCGTCTATTTCCTGCTCCATTTCAATATCTCTTTCTTTTTCCATAAAAACCCTCCGCAGTGTAAAGCTTGTTATTTTTATTAGTATTGCCAATAAAGTTTTTTAATATATACCCACATTTATTTAAAATTTGTATTTACATTTTGCGTATTTTGTGATAAAATAAATAAGAATGGGGTTTTATGGCTCCAAATAACTTGTTAAATAAAATTTTTATAAGAAAGAGGTCAAAATTATGGCAAACAAAGTTCTTGTAGAAACTTCGGCAAGACACATCCATCTCACCGACGCCGCAGTTGAGGCTCTCTACGGCGCAGGTGCAACTCTTCAGCCCAAGAAGATGCTTTCTCAGCCCGATCAGTTTGCAGCAGCAAACGAAAAGATCAAGCTCGTAGGTCCCAAGGGCGAGCTTATGGTATCGGTTCTCGGCCCCACGAGAAAGGCAAATCAGGTAGAGCTTTCCTTCTCCGACGCGAGAGCGCTCGGACTTAAGGCTGTTCCCGTACGCGAGTCGGGTGACACAGCGGGTACACCCGGCATCAAAATGGTTGGCCCTGCAGGCGAGCTTGAGATAAGTGAGGGCGTGGTTATCGCAAAGAGACACATCCATTTCGATCCCGAAAGTGCTGCAGCGTTCGGCGTATCCGACAAGGAAATCGTTAAGGTTAAGATCGAGAGCGACAGAACTACTATTTTTGACGACGTTGTTTGCCGCGTATCTCCCACGTACGCACTCGCAATGCACATCGACACGGACGAGTGCAACGCCTGCTGTGCGTTTGGCGAGGTTTACGGCGAGGTAATCAAGTAATTTAAGGAAACGACAGTATAATGAAAATATTATTTCAGGGCGACAGCATAACCGACGCCGGGCGAGACTACACCGATTGTCACGACATGGGTGAGGGCTACCCCAAATACGCGTCCGCAATGCTTGCCGACTCCTACCCCGACATTGATTTTGAATTTATCAACCTTGGAATAGGCGGTCACAGAACCGAGGACCTGCTCGCGCGTCTCGAGAGCGACTTTATCGATATTCAGCCCGATATAGTCTCCATTCTTGTTGGAGTAAACGATATCTGGCACAGATACAGCGTCCCTCCCGTTGAGACTACGTACGCGCAGACCGAGGAGAACTACCGCAAAATTCTCACCGCAATTAAAGAAAGAACCAATGCCAGAATACTTATGATCCAGCCGTTCCTTGTGGGACTTGACTGGCTCCGCCCCGAGCTTGAGGAGATAAAAAAAGTGGTAGACAGGCTTGCAGACGAGTTTGCCGACGCGTATCTGCTCATGGACGAGGTGCTCACGCATAATGAAAAGTGGATTGAGGATAAGTATTATTACTCCGAGGACGGCGTGCATCCCAACTATAACGGTGCGTGCTTTATCGGAGAAGAATACCTCGGAGCGATAGCGTCGCTTATCGAGGAGATCAACGACAAAAAATAAATTTAATTTATAAGGAGACTAAAACAATGAGCACAGAATTCAACTGCGAATATGCTGCAAGCCTTGAGGTACAGCATATGTGCAAGGTTGCCAAGGGTCCCGATCACGGTCCCGCTCCCATTCCCGAAGAAGGCAAGTGGGTACAGGCAAAGCAAATTTCGGACATTTCCGCATACACGCACGGTGTGGGCTGGTGCGCACCTCAGCAGGGCGCTTGCAAGCTCTCGCTTAACGTAAAGAACGGTATCATCGAGGAAGCTCTCGTTGAGACCATCGGTTGCTCGGGTATGACACACTCCGCGGCTATGGCTGCTGAGATCCTTCCCGGCAAAACCATTCTCGAGGCGCTGAACACCGACCTCGTTTGCGATGC
>JAFTKY010000014.1 GCA_017453005.1 Clostridia bacterium
CTCTAACCAACTGAGCTATGCCTCCGTGTACGGCTTATTATACTACAAACTAAAAAAAAATGCAATAGTTTTTTTCAAATATTTTCAAATTTACAATTTTGTCATAGAAATATTGATGTATTTGTTGTATCATAAAGGAAAGTAATACCAATGCAATGGAGGTTTTTATGAAGCTTGGAATAATCATGTTGCTCTGCAACGATATGGAAAAGGATTTTGAAAAGAAAAGGTCGTTTGGCTTTGATAACTGTCAGCTGGTTTGCTGGGACCATTCCATGATGACCGACGAAAACGCGGCGCAGGTCAATGCGGCGGTAAAAAAGTACGGCATGGAGATAACTGCGTTCTGGTGCGGTTGGTCGGGACCGTCGGTATGGAATTTAATGGAGGGACCGCAGACGCTTGGTATCGTCCCGCCCGAGTACCGCGAGATGCGAATTGCCGAGCTCAAGCGCGGCGCGGATTTCGCTACCAAGATTGGCGTTAAAAACGTCATCACACACGCGGGCTTTATCCCCGAAAACCCTTCTTCGCCCGAATACCGCGAGGTTGTTGAGGCTATAAAGGAAATAGCCGTATATTTTAAGGAAACGGGACACAACTTCCTTTTTGAGACGGGTCAGGAAACTCCCGTAACTCTGTTGCGCACTATTGAGATGGTCGGCACGGGCAACCTCGGCATAAACCTTGACCCCGCAAATCTTATTTTGTACGGCAAGGGAAACCCCATAGACGCGCTTGACGTTTTCGGTAAGTACGTCATGGGCGTTCACGCAAAGGACGGCTGTTACCCCACCTGCGGAACTGATCTCGGCTGTGAGACCCGCATTGGCGACGGCAAGGTGAACTTCCCTGCCTTTATCAAGCGTCTGCACGAGATAGGCTATGACGGTTCCCTCACCATTGAGCGAGAGATAGAGGGCGAGCAGCAGATGATAGACGTTATGGAGTCTGTAAAATTCATGAATGATATAATCGGAGGACTTGACGCATGAGAGTTGCAATAGTCGGCGTTGGCGGAATGGGCACTAATCATTTCAACATTCATAAAAGCATGGATGGCACAACGCTCGTTGCGGCGTGTGACCTTCAGATAGACAAGCTCCGCGAAAAGACCGCGGGCACGGATATTCACGCATATTCGGATTACTATGAAATGCTCGCGGCTGAAAAGCCCGATATAGTCGACGTATGCACGCCCACGTATCTTCACGCCGAGCACGCGATAGCGGCTATGCGCGCGGGCGCACACGTTATCTGTGAAAAGCCCATGGCACTTTGCAAGGAGCAGGCGGCGCAGATAATGGCTGTCGCTAAAGAAACGGGCAAGACCTTTATGGCGGCGCACGTTCTTCGCTTTATGGGTCCGTACGCGTATCTTTGCGACGTGATAAGGAGCAAAAAATACGGAAATCCCCTCAAGATCCGCATGAGCCGTATGAGCGGCACACCCATGTGGAGCTATGAGAATTGGATGCTCGATAAGGACAGGAGCGGACACGCCGTGCTTGACCTTATGATACACGATATTGACCTTGTTCAGTATATGCTCGGTCAGCCCCGTGACATCGTCGGCGCGCATTACGAAATGAACGAGCTTACGAACTACGCGTCGGTGAATTATATCTACGACGGCTTTTCCGTCTCCTTTGAGGGCGGTTGGTTCAAGACGGACATCGGCTTTGAGTCCGACTACCTCGCTATATTTGAGGGCGGCTACGTAAAGCTCAAGGACGGCGTACTCACGGACAACGGACAGGTAGTTGACCTTGACCGCGCGGACGTCATTGAGGACACGGGAATAAATATTTCCAACGCAGACGGATACGCGCAGGAGATACGTCATTTTATTGACTGCGTAAAGTGCGGCAAAGCACCCTCCGTCACTCCCGAAAGCTCGGCGGACAGCGTTGCTCTCGTTGAAAAGACCCTTAACTCACTTACCCAGGTATGAAAAATACGGTAATATTCAAAAATCTGCTTATTGACGGCAAACTCACAGACGTTGAGTGCCGAGACGGAATAATAACGCGCATCGGCTCTCTCGACGGCGACGGAATTGACATGGGCGGTAAAAAAGCCTTTGCGGGACTTGTGGACATTCACACCCACGGCATTTGCGGTCTTGACACTATGGACGGCGAAATTGAAAAGCTCTCAGAGCTTTACGCTGCGGCGGGAACGACCTCGTTTTGTCCCACGACCATGACCACTCCGCTTGAAAATATCAAGGCACTGCTCTCCCGTCCCTTGACGTGCAGAGGCGCTAAGGTCTGCGGCTTTCACCTTGAAGGGCCGTACATAAGCGAAAAGTTCCCCGGCGCGCAGAACAAAGACTTTATCTGCAGCCCGACCGATGAGCTTGAAGGATATGAAAACGTAAGCCTTGTAACCCTCGCTCCCGAGCTTGAGGGTGCGTTGGATTACATAAAAAGCACCAAGGCAAAAATATGTGTAGGTCACACCTCCGCGGATTACGAAACAGTCTGCCGGGCGGCGGACGCGGGCGCTGTTTGTGTGTCGCACATATTCAACGCGATGCCACCCCTCCACCACCGCGAGCCGTCGGTTATCGGCGCTGCATTTGATAAGAATATGTACGTTCAGATCATCTGCGACGGAATACACATTCATCCTGCCGTTGTGCGAATGGTCTATTCCCTTTTCGGCGCGGACAGAATAATACTTATCAGCGACTCCATGCGCGCGTGCGGATTGCCCGACGGTCAGTACGAGCTTGGCGGCTATAAAATATCCGTTGAAAACAAGATAGCACGCACTGAAACGGGCGCACTTGCAGGCTCGACGTCAACCCTGCTCGACTGTGTCAAAAAGGCTATTGAGTTTGGTATCAGCGAGGCAGACGCATTCAGAATGGCATCCGAGACACCCGCGAAAATGCTTGGTTTGAACTGCGGAAAGCTTGAGGTCGGTTATGACTGCGACTTTGTCGTGCTTGACGAGAAAATGGAGCTTGCAGGTGTGGTTATTAACGGGGTTTTTACGAAGTAGAAAACAAAACAAGAAACAAACTATTATGAACACAATAAAGGTCCGACAGAAAAACTGTTGGACCTTTATTTATGTTTTCAAAGGGTTCACTGCACCCATAGGCTCCCTCCGGGAGGGAGCTGGCGCCGTAGGCGACTGAGGGAGAGTGCGTGTGCAATAAGGCTAATCTTACATCAATGTTCCGCGGGCTCCTTCCACCACTACCGTGGTCCCCCTCCCTCCCGGAGGGAGGCTTTCACGACAGCGTCAATATATTCACATACGCCCTTATTTTATCTTTTACATTTTTTATGATATCAAAAATGATTCGGTGAATAACGTATAGGCTCCCTCCGGGAGGGAGCTGGCGCCGTAGGCGACTGAGGGAGAGTGCGTGTGCAATAAGGCTAATCCTACATCAATGTTCCGCGGGCTCCTTCCACCACTACCGTGGTCCCCCTCCCTCCCGGAGGGAGGCTTTTACAACGGCGTCGATATACATACAAACACCCCTGAAATTTGTATTAATTTGTTGATTAGTAAATCGAATAACCTTTAAGTCATATCCTTCAAGAATTTCCGTCCGAAAGTCATCTTTTTGCTTACCTTCTTCAGAGTAATGCTGTGAGCCGTCTATTTCGATGACAAGCTTTGCCTTGTGACAGTAAAAATCCGCTATGAAATTATCTATTGATTTCTGTCTTTGAAATCGTATTTCATATTTGGATAAAAAATCATACCATAAATGATTTTCTTGCGGTGTAGAATTTTTGCGTAAATTTTTTGCAAGAGTAATATTCTTCTTGTTATATTCAAGCGACATATTCTACTCCTTCACATCCTTTATGATATTTATACCTTACTAATCCGACAAACTATCTCAGTCACAAGCGCCTTGAACTGCTTTGCAACTCTGTCGGCGGTCTCCTGGACCTCGGCGTGATTTAATTTCTGGTCAAGCACGCCTGCCGCCATATTGGTAATGCAGGAAACACCGCAAACCTCAACACCCATGTGTCTTGCGGCAATAGCCTCGCAAGCCGTACTCATACCGACTGCGTCGCCGCCGAGAGCTCTGCACATTCTTATTTCTGCGGGAGACTCGTAGCTGGGGCCCGTGAGCTGAAGGTACACGCCCTCGCGGAGAGTGATGTCACACTTTTCTGCCGCATCTCTGATGCACGCGCGCAGACGCTTGCTGTATATCTCGCTCATATCGGGAAATCTTACGCCAAGCTCGGAGATATTCTTGCCGAGAAGCGGATTGGGCACGAAGGTCGCTATATGGTCTGTTATCATCATAAGGTCGCCTGCACAGTAGCTTGTGTTCACACCTCCTGCGGCGTTCGTGAGAATGAGCTTTTTGATGCCGAGCATACCCATAATTCTCGTGGGAAGGACGACGTCACTCATAGCGTAGCCCTCGTAGTAGTGTACTCTGCCCTGCATGATAACCACGGGTGTGCCGCACACGTAGCCGAACACGAAGCGTCCCTTGTGTCCCTCAACCGTGGACTGCGGGAAGCCCTCTATCTCGCTGTAATTTATTGTGGCAACCGTCTCTATCTCGTCGGCGTAGCCGCCAAGTCCCGAGCCGAGAATAATACCTATCTCGGGCACAAAATCCGTTTTTTCTCTGATGCTGTTATAGCACGTCAAAAGCTTGTTATACATAATATATCCTCCGTTTTTATTTTTCTGGTATCATTATAGCATATTTTCTTCTCTTTTTCAACACCCCGAAAAAATTTTCCCGCAAGGGTGCAAAAAATGTCGGAAAGCTATTGACCGCGAGGTGAGAAATTGATAAAATTATATTGTACCCTATCGAAAGGAATTTACATTGATGCTTAATATATACGATATTTCCGTTGACAGCGTGATAAACCCTGCTCTCGTCAAGACCAGTGGTCTGCGCTTTGGCTGGAAGCTTTCCTCGGACAAGTCCTGCGTCATGCAAAATGGCTATTCTATCGAGATCTCAAACGGTGACGAGATTATTTTTAAATCGGGCAATGTGGCTTCGTCAAAGAATTTTGACGTCACTCCGGATGGACTTACGCTCCCCTCAAAAAGCTACCTTACCCTTACGCTCGAGGTATGGGATAACCACGGCGAGCACGCGGTATCGTCCATCAGCTTTGACACCGAGATACTCCCCGAGGAGTGGGGCGAGGCAGAATGGATAAAGCCCTCGGAGCACATTATCGGCTGGGCGCCGTATATGCGTACCAAATTCACGCTCGGCAGGGTAAAGCGCGCCGTCATGTACGCGTGCGGTCTCGGCGTTGCGGAATACTATATAAACGGCAAGCGCACCGACGATTATTATATAGACCCTCCTCTTACAAACTACGAAAAAACGGTTCTTTACAGACATTTTGACGTGACAGACCTGCTGAATGAGGGCAAAAATTCGCTTTGCGTGTGGCTCGGTGAGGGCTTTTATTCGCAGAGCAGAGTATGGGGATACAAGGGATTTTATTACGGCGACGTTTGCGCCAAAATAAGACTTGAAATAACTCTTGAGGACGGCTCGCAGAAGGTAATTGTCACGAATACGAAGGACTGGAAATACAAGTACAGCCCCATAACCGTCAACAATATATACGGCGGTGAGACCTACGATTGCCGTCTTGAGACCCCTGATTTTGCATTACCCGACGGAAGCGACAAAGGCTGGGGCGACGTCATAATCGACACGACAGAAAAGGGTGTTCTTACCCCCTGCCTCATGCCCCCCGTAAGAGCAATACGCGAGCTGCCCGCAAGGGACGTATGGCCCTGCAGCGGCAACGGTGACGGCGCGTGGATATACGATATCGGAGAGAACATTTCGGGTATTGCCGAATTCCATCTTCCCCGCTCTCCCAGGGGTGCTGTGTACGTATTCAGATATGCCGAGGCGATAAACGACGCGAAAAATCTTGATATGCGTTCAATAGGCGCGATGGCGACGCAATGTATTCAGCAGGATATTTATATCTGCCGCGGCGACGAGGACGGCGAGATTTACAGACCGAGGTTCTGCTACCACGGATACAGATATATCGAAATGACGGGCTTCCACGATTTTACCGAGGGCTACGGCATGATGCCGAAGGTAACGCTTGCAAAGGGTATCCAGCTTTCCACCGACCTCTGCAAAACGGGAGATTTCAAGTGCTCAGACGAGGAATTGAGCACGCTTTACCGAGTGACCGACAACACCTTCCGCTCAAACTACCACGGATTTCCCGAGGACTGTCCCGCGAGAGAAAAGTGCGGCTGGCTTGGTGACGCTCAGGTATGCTGTAACTACGGGCTTTTGAATTACGATATTTCGTCGTCATACGAAAAATATCTCGACGATATAAGGACTACGCGCGAGGTCTACGGAGTGTGGCATATGACTGCTCCGGGCAAGCGCGGCTGCGGTGAGGCAACTCCGCTCTGGGGCTGCGCGCAGATAATAATTCCCTATTATATGTATAAGTATCACGGCGACGCGAGCGTGGTTTTGCGCAATTTTGACCTTATGGAGGCTTGGGTAAAGCACGAGCTTGACAGAGCCGAGGACTATATTATCTCAGTAGGTCTTGGCGACTGGTGCCCTCCCGACAGATTTGACAATCCCCGATGTATGCCCGTGCCCCATTCGTCAACGCTTATTTTCTATGAAATATGTATCAGAATGGCAGAGCTTTGCCGTGAATTGAGTATTGGTGACGCGGAATACTATCTCGACCTTGCAAATAAAATAAAGGACGCGCTCTCCCGCCATTTTTACGACCGCGACAAGCACACCTACGGCTATTGGGGCTCGGACGGAGTAGCCGGGCTTACGGGCGCATACCCCGAGGGTGAGCGAGAGGCTTTGCTTAAAGCTCTTGTGCAGTCGATTAAGGACGATAACTACGCCATGCCCACGGCAATATACTCAAACAAGTACCTCATTCCCCTGCTGCTTGAGGAGGGCTTTGGGGACGTGGCGCTAAAGATACTGTTCAACAAGGAGCATAAGAGCTTCAGCACGATGCTTGACAACGGCGCGACTACTCTGTGGGAGTGCTTCGATATTATCTCGGACAACAAGACGGCGTCCTATATCCCCTCAATGAACCACCCCATGCACGGCGGATTTATGTACGCGTGCCAGGAATATATCGCGGGAATACGCCCCGTATCCGCGGGCTATGCGGAGTTTGAAATAAATCCCTGCGCTGTCGACGGTATAAACGAGGTTGACGCATACGTGACCTGCCCGTCGGGAAAAATATCCTTAAGTGGAAAGCTTTCGGGCAAGGCTTGGTCTTACCGTGTTGAAATACCCGAAAACACGCGCTGTCAGCTCAACTTCAAAAACGCCTCGGATATGCGCGTAAACGGAGAGAGTGCAAAGCTCGGAGCGATTTTAGGCTCGGGAAAATATTGCATAGAAATAATCACGGAGTAAAACGCAATTTGTAGCTTTTTACAAATCGCATAATTACGGGCAAAATCGTTTAAAAAAATATTAAAAACTCAGAAAAAAATTTGCTTTTAGCTATTTACAAACCAAAATTTTTTTGGTATAATTGTCTGTGGTAAAAATTCAGATGCTCTGACGGCAACATCCGTCGGAGAAAGGAGTGTAATTTATGAGTCGTATGGTCGGAACAGTATCGCGCGGAGTTCGTGCCCCCATTATCCGTCAGGGTGATGACATCGTTGAGGTCGTAACGTCCTCGGTGCTTGAGGCATCCGCAGATGCAAAGTTTGAAATTCAGGACCGTGACATTATTGCGATGACCGAGGCCATCGTTGCTCGCGCGCAGGGTAACTACGCGTCGGTTAACGATATTGCGGCGGATATCCGCGCAAAATTCGGCGGTGAAACAGTTGGCGTTATCCTTCCCATTCTCAGCCGTAACAGATTTGCAATCTGCCTTCGCGGTATTGCTATGGGCGCTAAGAAAATAGTTCTTATGCTCTCTTACCCCTCCGACGAGGTCGGTAATCATCTTATAAGCATTGACGCGCTTGATGAAAAGGGTATTGACCCCTATCGCGACGTGCTTGACCTTAAGCGTTACCGTGAGCTTTTCGGCTATGAAAAGCATAGATTTACAGGTGTTGACTACGTTGAATACTACGAGTCTCTCATCACGGGCTGCGGTGCGGAGTGCGAGATAATTTTCGCAAACGACCCCAGAGCAGTCCTTCCCTATACCAAGAACGTCCTCACCTGCGACATTCACACGCGCGCACGCTCCAAGAGACTTCTCAAGGCTGCGGGTGCTGAGATAGTTTACGGTCTTGACTATATACTCACCGAGTCCATAAACTGTAGCGGATATAACGAGCATTACGGACTTCTCGGCTCCAACAAGGCGACCGAGGACACGGTAAAGCTCTTCCCCAGAGACTGTCAGCCTGTAGTTGACGCTATTCAGAAGAAGATATACGATGCAACCGGAAAGCACGTTGAGGTCATGGTTTACGGTGACGGCGC